>JAZKRN010000031.1:0-21013 GCA_036628655.1 Desulfohalobiaceae bacterium
TTGCTCAGGACCGGGCCGCATGGCTCAAAAAAAGGAGTTTTTCCCTGGCCTTTCCGTTCTGCCCGAAGCAGGGCTCAGGGAAAACTCCGTGTATTTCTCCGCAATGTCCGCTTTGGAACTACCTGGAAATCACGCTATCTGTCAAGGAATCAGCTTTTTCAATGCCGTGCGCTCGAGTCCATCGGGGCCCCCATCGGCGTCACGAGGAGAGAGCATAGCCCGGGTCTGCGCCTGCAATAAGGCTCAATCCCGGATGACGCCGACAGGACAGAAGAGACGTGTGGCAGGACAGGAACTATTTCAGAGAGCCGTGTCTACCAGTATTTCTTGCGGACCTCGTATTTCTCTTCGAATCGCTCCAGCTTTTGCCGCTGCTCACCCGACTCCGCCAATTGCTTGAGCTTGTCCAGATAAGCCGCGCATTTCTCTTTGCGGTTTCTGTACAAAGCGGCATGGGCGTAATGAAGATACCCGGAGAATGTATCTCCGGAGCGGCCGAGGATTCTGCCCAGGGTCCTGTGCACCTGGGCGTCGGTGGGGACATAGCGGATCACCCGTTGCAGGGCTTCCTCGGCTTTGTCGATCTCGCCCTCCTCCCCCATGATCCTGGCCAGAAAGAAAAGGGCCATATAGTCCTCAGGCGACTCATCAAGGGCCTTCTTTAGGTGGGAACGGGCCTTGTCGAATTGTCCCAGCCCAAAGAGGAACCTGCCCAGCTCCCTGTGCCACAGCGCGCTTATATTCTCGCACGGGGGCTCCCCCTGAAGCAGCTCCTTGGCCCTGTCGATCCGATTGAGTCGCGCCGCAGCAATTCCGCTGCCCAGGCGGCGGAAGCAGGAATTCCCCTCATACTGACGAAAATAGTTCCAGGCGGACTCGGCATCCGTATATCGGGCCCTGAGCAGGGTCTGGACCTTTAGGAAGCGCCGGCTGGGACCGGAATCCCAGCTCGTACCTCCTTTGAGGCGCTGCGCCACGTCGCGAATAGAGTCTATCCGCTCTGTCACCCCGGGGTGTGTGGACATATATGCCGGCCCGCCTCCGGATCCGCTCAACCTCATCCGCTCCTTGATCCGCTCGAAGGCCCTGGCCATCCCCTCTGGATCGTATCCGGCCCGGGCGAGATACTGCAGGCCCAGATGGTCCGCCTCGCGCTCATCGTCCCTGCTGTATTTCAAAGCCGCGGCCTGTCCGCTCGCCATTGACCCCACGGCAAGGGCCTGGCCGGCTTCCGAGCCTCCGCCCAGCATGACTCCGGCAAGGACTCCGGCCAGTGTGGCCAGATTGATCGCCTGGGAGCGCTCGATGTTTCTGGCTATATGACGTTCTGTGACATGGGCCATTTCATGGGCCACCACCGCGGCAAGCTCGTCCTCGCTCCGCATGGCCAGAACAAGCCCGCTGTTGACGAAAACGTACCCGGCTGGCGCGGCAAAGGCGTTGACGGAACCGTCCCGGAGGACCCCCAAAGTGGTGTCAAAGGGCTGAGAAGGCAGGGTTTGCGTGACTCGGGTCAGGATATCCTGGACCTGATTCACGACAATCGGGTCGTGGATCAAAGGGAAGCGGGAACGCACCAGGATGTTGAATTTCTGACCCAGCTCGGCCTCGTCCTCGATGCTGAAATCGCCGAGGGCCGCCTGTGTCGGAACGACAGGCGCAACCACCACGAACACGGCAACGAGAATGAAGCAGCACAGGGCTTTCCCCTTTGCAAACAGAAAACTCTCCTCTCTCGCTCCGATTCCCGCATTCGCATGCACCTCTCGGCGGGAAAGAGGCGGAAGGCGGTGCAACCGGCACCAAAGCAGGCTTGCAAGCTTTTACGGTTTGGAAGGCAAAGCCTGTCGCTACCGCTCGAGAGGATGCGGGAAGGAGCTATTTGTTCATCATGTCCAGAAATTCCTGATTGCTCTTGGTCCCTTTCATTTTATCCAACAGGAACTCCATGCTGTCAACGGAATTCATCGAGGACAGCACCTTCCGCAGGATCCAGACACGATTCAGCACATGCTCGGAAAGCAGGACCTCCTCCCTCCGTGTACCGGAGCGGCTGACGTCAATAGCGGGGAAGGTGCGCTTGTCCGAGAGATTGCGGTCCAGAAAGACCTCCATATTCCCGGTGCCCTTGAACTCCTCGAAAATAACCTCATCCATCCGTGAGCCCGTATCCACCAGGGCGGTGGCGATAATGGAAAGACTCCCCCCCTCCTCGATATTCCGTGCCGCTCCGAAGAAGCGCTTCGGGCGCTGCAGGGCGTTGGCATCCAGGCCTCCGGAAAGGATACGGCCTGACGAGGGTGTGACAGCGTTGAAGGCGCGGCTCAGCCGGGTAATGCTGTCCAGTAGGATGACCACGTCGTATCCCCGCTCAGTAAGGCGCTTGGCCTTCTCGTTCACCATGTCTGCGACCTGGACGTGGCGCTGCGGGGGCTCGTCAAAAGTGGAGCTGATCACCTCACCGTCCACGGTGCGCTCCATGTCGGTCACTTCCTCGGGGCGCTCGTCGATAAGCAAAACAATGAGGTAGGCGTCGGGATGGTTGACCATGAGGGAGTTGGCAATGGTCTGCAGAAGCATCGTCTTGCCCGTTTTGGGGGGAGAGACGATGAGCCCGCGCTGACCTTTCCCAATGGGCGCGATGAGATCGAGAATCCGGGCGGAATAGTTGTCCTTCCCGTTCTCCAGAACAAACTTTCCATCCGGATAGATCGGGGTCAGATTGTCGAAGAGAACGAGCTTCTTCGATTCCTCCGGAGTGGAATACCCCACCTGCTGCACCTTGAGCAGGGCGAAGTATCGCTCTCCTTCCTTGGGGGGCCGAATCTGGCCGGATACGACGTCCCCCTTGCGCAATCCGAACTTGCGGATCTGGGAGGGAGAGACATAGATATCGTCAGGCCCTGGCATATAATTGTACATGGGCGAGCGGAGAAACCCGAAACCGTCGGGAAGGATCTCCAGCACCCCTTCGCCCATGATATCCCCGTTCTGCACGGAGTAGGCCTGAAGAATGGCAAATATGAGCTCCTGTTTCCGCAGACTGCTCGGATTTTCCACGTTGTAGCTGACTGCCAGGTCCATGAGCTCATTCATGGACTTATTTTTCATGTCCGAAAGATTCATCATAACTGATGCCATACAGTACTCCAGCGTCGACGTATTCCTTTGAGGTTTCAGTTGGGCTTTGACCGGGCCGAATAAAGGACGATCTCCAACGGCCAGGCACGCTTTCCATCCGGGTTTTTAATACTTCCTTCCATGAGTGGCTCGGCGAGCAGTATGGGGCCGTTTTCAGAGGACGGTTGTCAGCCTAAGTCCGTATGCCTGCCCGGAAGTGGCCAATGACGGCATTCCATGCCCGCCTGGAAAAGGCGCGCAGGGCTGTCCGCCTCGCGGCAAGGAAAATCGCGGTGGGCTCGCGCAATTTGAGAACGACAGCGACCGAATGCTCTTTTTTGGAGCCGTCCTGCCCGGTCACAGAGCTTTCCGGGCAATCCAAGCATCCGTCGGCTGCTGGTAAAGACACAAAAAAATTTCATGAATGGCGAGGCGAGATGCCGTGCAGGCCGAACAATTCCCGGCCTTGCGTCCGGCGTAGGCTCGAAGGATCTGAAAGGGAAAACGGCTTACGGGATCATTCACTGTGCTCATGCAGGTCAGTTGCTCTTTGCCAGAAAATCGGCAAAAGCGCAATGGCCATGGGGGCCGTGCAGCCATAACATTCCACATCGCCGCGCCCCGAAAAAAGGCCCACCATCCGTGCGGCCAATTCTCTATTCGCCGTTGTCTTCCTCTGTCCAGTTAAAGATCGTCTCGATCTCCTGTTGGAGGGCTTCCCTGTCCCTGTCCAGAGCGAAGGAAAGCTCTGTGGTAATCAGTCCCATGGCCTGTTCCATGAGCCTGCGCTCGCCGAAGGAGAGATCCTTGTTCCGGGAAATGAGGATCAGCTCCTTGAGCACATAGGCGACATCAACCAGGTCGCCGCTCTTGAGCTTTTCGGAATATTCCCTGTAGCGCCTGTTCCAGTTCAGCCCGGCGTATCCCTTGAAATCGGTCCAGTCATGCAGGGAATCGAGGACATTGCGGCCGTATTCGGCGTCGCAGATGCCGCGCAGTCCGACTCCGGTGGCATTCGCGGTGGGGACAAGAAGTGTCGCGTTATTGCTCAGGATCCGCACGACATAGAAGTCACTTTCCACTCCGCCGATTTCGTAGGACTGGATTCCTTCCACGCGACCCACTCCCTGGGCCGGATAGACAACCAACTGATCCTTCTCGAACAACGCTCACCCTCACTTCCGGCATCTGCGTCCCTCGACGCCGGATTGGCCTTGGCCGTATCCAGCCTTCCCGCAATCGCTGAACAGGTTTATTTTTATCTTTTACCATGAAACATTCTTCGCGTCTATTGCGGGAGCGCCATGGAATCGGGAAAGCTGGCCTCATTAGAGGGTCAGGGTGTATCCGTTTCCGAGAAGGAACGGTCCAGGCTGTGTATCCTGTTCATGGCCGTTTCCGGGCCACGGTTGCAAAAGAGCCTGATGCCTCGCTCGGCTTCGTCCAGTATATCCGGAAGGATTCTTTTTTCTTCGGAAGAAAAGGAGGAAAGGACATAATTGGCGCCGGATCCCCTGCGGGGGCCTGCTCGGCCTACCCCCATTCGGAGCCTGTAAAACGCCTTGGTCCCCAGCTTATCGGCTATGGACCGCAATCCATTGTGCCCGGCCAGCCCGGAGTCAAATTTCAGGCGGAGACGTCCGAAGGGCAGATCGAGATCGTCGTGAACAACGAGCAAGCACTGGGGAGGGATGCCGAATTTGCGGATCAGATGCGCCAGCGGCTCTCCGCTTCGATTCATATAGCTATAGGGGCGCGTGAGCAGCCACTTCCCGTCTTCGTCGGGACGCCAGGCATGGAGGGAAAAGCGCCTGGATTTCTCGATCCGGCTCATCTCCCCGAGCTCCTTGCCACGATCCAGCAGGGTTTCCAACACGGCAAAGCCGAAATTGTGTCTCGTGCCCTCATATTTGCGTCCGGGATTCCCCAGACCCACAATCAATCCGTTGTATGCCATCCGCATTCTAAAAAAGGTCACAAGACGTTTCCGAGCAGTGCAGCCTATGAGGATCTTCCATTCATGCGATAAAGGGCATGAAAAGGTGACTCCTCAAGCCCGTTGCGCACAGGGAACACGGCTGCATGGGCGCAAGGAGCCAAGAGCCGGGGACTTTACAGCAACAGGTCGGCTTCCGGGGACCACTTCAATCCTGGGCTCTTTTCCGTCCCTTCCGGGTTTGCGTTGAACGCCATGTTGAGAGAGGACTTTGGGGAAGGCTGTTAGGCTTCTCCCTCTTCCTCTCCCTCTCCTGCGCTTCCCTCTTCTTCCTCCCCGAAATCGGTCTGTTCGGAGTGTGTCGCGGAAACGCCGACAATCCACAAATCGTCCGCCGCATCCCTGGAAACACCCTCGGTGAGTGTGATCTGACTGAAATAGACGGTGTCGCCGACATTCAGCTCGCTGATATCCACCTCGATCTTTTCCGGAATGTTGCCCGGAAGGCAGGATACGGGCACGCTCTCGCGGTACAGAATGGGGGATCCGCCATTGTCGGCCACAGTATCCGCACCGGTGAATTCCACCGGGATTTCCATCTTCACTTCCCGGCTCATGTCCACACCCACAAAGTCGACGTGCTCGATCAAACCCTTTACCGGGTGGAACTGGATATCCCAAATCAGGGCCGGCTTGGCGCTTTCCGTGCCGACCTCATTCTTAAGCTGCAAATAAATCACCTGGTTCTGGGCCCGCTCATATGCCGCCTGTACAGCGCCGTATCCCACGGTGAGGGGAATGTTCGTTCCCTCACGGTTATAGTATATCCCCGGGACCATACCCTCTTTCCGAAGCTTCTTGGTCTGGGTCTTGCCTCGATTGTTTCTCTGCTCGGCCTGCAGTGAGACATTTTCCGTCATGCTTATCTCCTTAGGGCTTCTTTTGCTCCTGGAAAGGGCTTTTGCCCTTTTTTATCTGTCGAGTGGACCACGCGTGTCACAAAATACCTGCTGAAGGTGGAAAAGGGCGGACATTCACCGTGAGGGCCTCGGCCCGGATGATATTCCAAAACCCTTTCTCTATCAGGAAAAGAGGAGACTCACAGAGGACTCCCTGTGGATATTGGCCACCGCCTGTCCCAGAAGCCCGGCCACGGATACGACCTTGATCTTGTCGCTTTCTTGGGCTTCAGGGCTCAAGGGGATCGTGTCCGTGACGATGACCTGGTTCAGCTCGGAGTTCTCGATACGCTCCATGGCAGGTCCGGAGAGAACCGGATGGGTCGCGCTGGCCAATACGGACTTGGCCCCCTTATCATGAAGGACCTTGCTCGCAGTCACAAGCGTGCCCGCGGTATCGATCATGTCGTCGACAATGATCGCGCATTTATCCCGTACATCGCCGATGACGTTCATCGCTTCGGCCTTGTTGGGCGCGTCGCGCCGCTTGTCCACAACAGCGAGACTGGCATCGAGACGCTTGGCATAGGCCCTGGCGCGCTCCGTGCCCCCGGCGTCCGGGGAAATGATCACCAGATTGTCGTTGAAATCATCCAGATAGTCCAACAGGACCTTGGAGGCATAGAGATTGTCCACAGGCAAGTCGAAATAGCCCTGGATCTGGCCCGCGTGCAGATCGATAGTCAGCAGCCGGCTCGTGCCGGCCGTGGAGATAAAGTCAGCGACCATCTTGGCGCTTATGGGCACCCGCGGAACCACCTTCCGGTCCTGCCGCGCATACCCGTAGTAAGGGACCACAGCGGTGATTCTTTTCGCGCTGGCCCGCTTCAGGGCGTCGATCATCAGGGAGAGCTCCATAATGCTCGTATTGACCGGTGCGCACGTGGACTGAACAACGAAAACATCGCTTCCGCGCACGTTGTCCCCGATCTCCACCTTGATCTCGCCGTCGCTGAAGGACTCCACGACAGCGGGCGTAAGGGGGCAGCCCAGATTGTCCGAAATGGCCCGGGCAAGCTCCGGATTCGAATTGCCGGTGATCAGCTTGAAATCCTTGTAATCCGACATACCCGCTCTTCTCTCCCTTCTTCTCCTGTTTGTTGCCTTGTCCTCCGTCACCGCCTCATACTGCCTTCAGTGCACGAAGGCCGCCGGGGAGCTCCTCGGAGGATCCTTCCGCGGACCGTTTTCATCTGCATCCCTGCCCTGCCGCACACCTCGCTCTGGGCCCTGTCGTCGGGAAAAAGAAACTCGTTCCGAAATACGGGTGGAATGCGGGCCTTCCTGGGCCCCTTTTGGCAGGATAAAAAATGGCTGGGGTGGGAGGATTTGAACCCCCGAATCACGGGACCAAAACCCGTTGCCTTACCACTTGGCTACACCCCAGTCCGATTTCAAGCGGCAAAGTAATGCGCTAAACCGTATTGCTCCAAAAAGCCCTGACAGCGATCAACAGTCGCACTCGTCGGGAAAAGCGCCGTCAGAGAGCTGCCGGAGCCGTTCAGGGCAACCGCCCTGGCCCCGAGCTGGAATAGCCTATATTTTAAGGAGCGCAATTCTGGGTAGGCTGGGAGGACGACCGACTCGAAATCATTGCGCCACAGCTGGCCGTTTGAACAGAAACAATCTTTAAATGCTTTTCTTTGCCTTGTCAAGGACTCGAGCCGCTCTCCGCGAGCCATCCACCTGTCGTATTCCCTGTAGGCCCAGGCGGTGGAGACGACGATGTCCGGACAGACAATCACAAGCCCTTCCAATGAGGGCTCTGCCTCCACAGCGGTCACCTTTTCCCCAGCCCCGGTGACCCAGGAGGTCCGGTTCATCAGGAAGAAAGGCACGTCCGAGCCCACAGAAGCGGCGACAGGCAACAGCTCCCGATATTTAAGACGCGCCCCGGAAAAGAGCTGTCTGTTCAAATAACCAAGCAGCGCCGCTGCGTCGGCGCTTCCCCCGCCCAATCCGGAACCAGCAGGGATCCCTTTTTCCAGGAAGACCTCAACGCCCGGTCGCTCGCCTGTAGCAGCGGCAAAGGCTTCATAGGCTTTGTGGAGGATATTTGTTTTGCCTTCCAGCTCCGGGACGGAACAGGACAGAGCGAGCCCTTCGCTCCGGGGCAGGGAACTCAGATGGAGCGTATCGCTTGGATTGGCCACAGGGGCAAAGAGACTCCGGAGCTCGTGATACCCGTCATTTCGCAGCCCCAGAATCTCGAGACAGATGTTGATCTTGGCCCCTGTGGCGACGGAAACCGCGGCCTCCTGCATACCTACTGCATCCTGAGGGCGCGGAAAAGGTTCTGTCCCTCCCGATTGATCAGCAGGAGGACCACACCCTTTTCCCGAGACTGCTCCAGGACGGCCTTGAATTCCTGCACCTCGCTCACGGCCCGGCCATTGGCCTGCAGGATCACGTCACCGGACCGGAGCCCCGCCTGATGGGAGGCAGAGCCCTGCTGGATCCCGGTAATCACCAGTCCACGGGGCGACTGCATCCCCAGGGACCGCGCTTCCTCAGGCCTCAGCTGCCTGAGGCGCATACCCTGCACCCCGGCCTCGGGGGGTTCCTGCTCCTGTTCGTCCTGGGCAAGCTGCTTATCCCGTCGGCCGACTTCGACCGTGACCTCTTTCTTCTCGCCTTCGCGCCAGAGGAGAATTCGCGCCTCCTCTTCAGGGGCCATCTGGCCGATGATCCGGGTGAGATCCCGGGCGCCCTCGATGGTTTGACCATTGACCTCGAGAATGACATCCCCGGGCTGGATTCCGGCCTTATCCGCCGGATCGCCCTCCTTCACCGAGGCCACCAGGGCGCCTCTGGGCTCGGAAAGCCCCAGGGCCTGTGCCGTGTCCTCGTCCACATCCTGAATGGTCACCCCCAGCCAGCCGCGCTTGACCGTCTGGTACTCCTTGAGCTGGGAAATGATATCCTCGGCCATGCTGCTGGGAATGGCGAAGCCGATGCCCTGCCCCTGGGCCACGATGGCGGAGTTGATCCCCACAACCTCGCCCTGGAGATTGAGCAGAGGACCGCCGCTGTTCCCCGGATTGATGGAGGCGTCGGTCTGGATGAAGTTATCGTAGGGGCCGGCACCGATGACGCGGCCCTTGGCGCTCACGATCCCGGCGGTGACCGTGTGGCTCAGGCCGAAGGGGTTGCCGATGGCCACCACCCACTGACCCGGCTCGAGGGTCTTGGAGTCCCCGAACTCCAGGCTGGGGAGCTCGCGGTCCACGTCGACCTTGAGCAGGGCCAGATCGGTCTCCTCGTCCGAGCCCACGATTTCGGCGTCGAGCGTCTCCTCGCTCTCCCTGAGGGAGACCTGGACCTTGTCCGCCTTGGCCACCACATGATGGTTGGTCACGATGTAACCGTCATCGGAGATGATGAAGCCCGAGCCCAGCGCGTTCCTCTTTTCCTGCCTGGGCTGATCTTCGAAGAACTTCTTGAAGAACTCGTCGAAATAGGGATTGTCCTTAAAGGGAGAGAAGAATTCGCGGAGCCTTTCCGAGGTTTCCACCGTCTTGACCGTGCTGATGTTTACCACTGCGGAACCGGCCTTTTGCGCCAGACCGCTAAAGGAGGGGAGCTGATTCTCCGTCTTGGCCTGAGTACCGGCACAGGCAGAGGCAACCAGAAAAAAAATACAGATAAAGCACAGGTACACCACCCGTCGTGTCAAAGTCATTTTGACCTCCTTATCCTTCAGGATCCTGTTTGTCTTCGAGGGAGCCGTCGCCCCCGGAAAAGGAACGGGCAATGATCCGGCTGTCCTCCTCGCGGGAGGAAACGCCGAGCTCTCGAACCTTGCCGCGACAGGAAAATCCCTCTTCCGTGCTCGAGACATAGCCCGCGGAGAGAACCTTGGCATAGGGAATCTGCTCCCGCAATTCCTCGTGGAGGATCCGCTCCGGAAAGAGAATGGGCGTCTGTTTTCCGGAAAAGTCCTCGAAAATGATGTATTTCACCCTACAGCTCCGTATTTGTAGGAATTGATCCAAAACCAGATCCCTTCGGCACCACGGGCCTCAACACCCTGCTATCCACTGTAACCGTGAAGGCGCAATCACCACTGCTGATAGGCCTCATCCCGGTCGGCCATCTGCCGCATCAGCTCCAGGGTTTCCTTGGCGTCCTCCGGATCAAGCCTTTGCAGGGCGAACCCCGCGTGGATCAAGAGATAATCCCCGATCGCCGCCTCCTCGTCCAAAAGGAGCATGGAGGCCTGAACAGTGGTTTCACCACCGCCAACACGGCAGGTGGCCATACCGTTCTCCATGGACACGATTTCCGCCGGCACGGCGAGACACATAACCCATCCTTGTCAGTTTTTCCGGCACAACCGTCGCAAGATATCCGTTCAACAGCCTGTTCCCGTCTTGCTTCGAAAACGATGCAGGCCGGCCCTCTCCAGCTCAACTGATGCCCCATTTCCGGAAATTCCCGAGCACGCGCACCAGCATCGGGAATGCACCGTGCATCCCAGCTCGTTTCCGGATCGAAAGGAGCTTTTGGTTTCTTTTCCGAAAAGGAAACCCAAAGCGGTAGTCTAATCCTTTGATTGACTTGCTTCTTTTTTTCCCCAAAAAGGAAGCAAAGCTGGCTCGGGTCCGGAAAGCCGATTTTCCGGCCCCGAGCCAGCTAGGCCATAGCCTTCATTGGTGAAACAGTGGAAGGATAAAAAAATATCTATACCTTGACAAGAATTGTTTGGCCGGGATAAAGTATCACGTGCGTGAATCATTTAATATTTTTCAATGTTTTCAATAAATTACGGTAAACATCCCTTCTTGGAGCGAATGTTCGCCGGAAAAAGACGGCACTATGCAACTCACACAGCAGCAGATCAACTACTGTATGGAGTGCGGGGTGTGCACCGGGAGCTGCCCTGTCAGCTACGAATGGGAGGACTTCTCACCCAGACGGATGATTCGGCGCAGCCTCGACCATGAAGCCCCATTGAGTCAAACCCGCGAGGTCTGGGCCTGCCTGACCTGCGCCCGCTGTAGCGAGCGCTGCCCAGTGGGCATTGACTTTCCGGAGTTCATCCGCAACTACCGCAGGGAGGCTCGAGCCCGGGATAATCCTCCCCGAGAGAGCCACCACGGGACCCTGCAAACACTCACCCGTCTGCAGACTGCCGGATTACAGCAAAATCGTACTGCCTGGGCTGAAGAGGCGGGCACCTTTCGCGATCAGGGCGATTTTTTTTATTTTGTCGGTTGCCAGCCCTACTACGAAATCCTCTTCCGCTATCTGGACCTGGACGCTCTGGATCCGGCCAAGGGCTCTCTCAAGCTCCTGAATCGCTTGGGGATCGAGCCGGTTATCAGCAACGCGGAGTGCTGCTGCGGTCACGACGCCCTCTGGACCGGGGATGAGGATCTCTTCCGGCAGCTTGCGGAACAAAACCTCGAGGCCATCCGCGCCTCCGGGGCGCACACCGTCCTCTTCAGCTGCCCCGAGGGCTATCTCACCTTCAAGGAACAATATCCCCGCTACTTCGGAGAGCTCCCCTTCCAGGTACGGCACCTCACCGAATTCCTGGACAGCGAGATCCCCTCTGCCGGTCTTGAATTCCGTCCTCCCTCCGAGGAGGCGCTGACCTATCACGATCCCTGCCGGCTGGGACGGCAAGGGGGAATCTTCGAGGCACCCCGGAGACTCATCGATCTCCCGGCGCAGGGCCGCCTCCGGGAAATGGACCGCACACGGACCAATGCCATGTGCTGCGGAACCACAGCCTGGATCGAGTGCTCCTCCTGCTCCAAGGGGGTTCAGCTGGAGCGGCTCAACGAGGCAATCGAGACGGGGGCCGGGCGGCTGATTACCGCATGCCCCAAATGCAGGCTCCATTTTACCTGCGCCCAGGAAAACACGGGCATGGAAATGCCCGTGGAGGATATCTACAGCTATCTGGCCCGGCATTTAACGGACTGAGGCCGAGGCCGTGAAGACACGCTTCGGGTGGCGCGCGCCCGGAGAGGAGGTTTGCGACGATGAACCAGCAAGCGCCAGCTGCCGTGCAGGGCTCTGTTGTCGTGGTCGGCGGCGGTATCAGCGGAATGCAGTCCGCCCTGGATCTGGCGGATTCCGGATACTACGTGCATCTGGTGGAGAAGACATCAGCTATCGGCGGGGCCATGGCCCAGCTGGACAAGACCTTCCCCACCAACGACTGCACCATGTGAATTCTCTCGCCCAAACTGGTCGAGGTCGGCCGGCACATCAACATCGAGCTGCACACCCTGGCGGATGTGACTTCCGTACAGGGCGAGGCGGGAGACTTCCAGATCACCCTGAACAAGCGCCCACGCTACGTGGACCCGGACAAGTGCATCGCCTGCGGCACATGCGCGGAAAAGTGTCCTGCCAAGGCAGTGGACGGGTTCAACCAGGGGCTTGCCAAGCGCAAGGCCATCTATGTGCCCTACGCCCAGGCCGTGCCCTTGAAATACACCATCGACGAGGACCGGTGCATCTATTTCAAGAAGGGCAAGTGCCGGGCCTGCGAGAAATACTGCCCCACCGACGCCGTGGACTTCGGCGACACCGCGCGGGAAGTGACCCTGAACGCGGGCGCGATGATCCTGTCCGCGGGATATCAGACCTTCGATCCCTCCTCTCTGGATCTGTATCAATACAGCCAGAGCCAAAACGTGATCACCGGAATGGAGCTGGAACGGATTCTTTCCGCAAACGGCCCCTTTCAGGGCCATCTGGTCCGGCCCTCGGATCAGGAGGAGCCCAAAAAGATCGCCTGGCTGCAGTGCGTCGGCTCCCGCGACATCAATCGCTGCCAGCGGCCCTACTGCTCCGCGGTGTGCTGCATGTATGCGGTCAAGGAGGCGGTGGTGGCCAAGGAGCACACCCCCGGGTTGGACACCGCCATTTTCTACATGGACATGCGCACCTACGGCAAGGACTTCGAGCGCTACTACGACCGGGCCCGCGAGGAAGAGGGCGTGCGCTTCATTCGCTCCCGCATCCACTCCGTCCTGGAGGATCCGGAGACGAAGAACCTCCACCTCTCCTATCTCGATGAGGACGGCGAGCTCCGGACCGAGGAGTTCGACATGGTGGTCCTGTCCGTGGGCATGGAAACCACCCCGGAATTCCAGCGACTGAGCGAGGATCTGGGTGTGGAGCTCGACGCGGAGCAACTGGTCAAGACCAAGGATTTCACCCCGGTGCAGACCTCCCGCTCTGGTGTCTTCGTTTGCGGGGCCCTGCAGGAGCCCAAGGACATCCCCACCTCGATCATGGAGGCCAGCGCAGCGGCATGCGCCGCTGAGGTAGAGCTCTCCCGCGCCAGGGGAACCCAGGCCCAGAGCAAGGTCTTTCCCGATGAACGCGACGTCTCGGGAGAGCCCCCGCGTATCGGCGTCTTTGTCTGCAACTGCGGGGTGAACATCGGCGGCATCGTGGATGTGCCCCAAGTGGCGGAATACCTCCGCTCGCTTCCCAACGTGGCCTACGTCCAGGAGAACCTCTTCAGCTGCAGCCAGGACACCCAGGATCAGATGAAGCAAACCATCGCCGAGCAGGGACTCAACCGCGTGGTGGTCGCGGCCTGCAGCCCCAGGACCCACGAGGCCCTCTTCCAGGAGACCCTCTTGGACGCGGGCCTGAACAAGTATCTCTTCGAGATGGCCAACATCCGCAACCAGTGCTCCTGGGTCCACAGCCAGGAAAAGGACCGGGCCACGGCAAAGGCCAGGGACCTTGCGGAAATGGGAATTACACGGGCCCGGAATCTGCAGCCCCTGCCCCAGCCCACGGTCCCGGTGGACAGTCGCGCCCTTGTCATCGGCGGCGGGGCCGCGGGGATGACCGCCGCGCTCGGACTGGCGGAGCAGGGTTTCTTCACCTATCTCCTGGAAAAGCAGGACAATCTCGGTGGCAACGCCCGCGAACTCGCCTCCACCCGGCAGGGCGAGACCATTCCGGAGGGACTGGAGGCCATGAGCGAGCAGGTCCAGAGCCACGGGAATATCGAGGTCTTCACCCAAGCGGAGATCAGCGAAGCCAGCGGATTCGTGGGCAACTTCCAGACCCGTGTCAACCACGCCGGCACGGAGAGGGATCTGGAGCACGGCGCGGTGATCATCGCTGTGGGGGCCTCGGAGCATACGCCCCAGGAATACGAATACGGACAGAATGATCGTGTGCTCACCCACCTGGAGCTGGATCGCGCCTTCGCCGAGAGTGATCCCAGGGTCACCCAGGCGGGAAGCGTCACCTTCGTGCAGTGCGTCGGCTCCCGAGAGCCGGAGCGCCCCTATTGCTCCAAAGTGTGCTGTACCCACAGCATCAAGGCCGCGCTGCGCTTCAAGGAAATGAATCCCGAGACGCAGGTCTATGTGCTCCACCGAGACATCCGGACCTACGGCCAGCGGGAGAACCTCTACCACGAGGCCCGGCAGAAGGGCGTCATCTTCATCCACTTCGACCTGGACACCAAGCCAGTGGTGGAACAGGGCGAGAATGGGCTGGACGTACGGGTCAGGGACCACATCCTGCAGCGCGAGCTGATCCTGGAATCGGACCTGGTGGTCCTCGCCTCCGCCATCACCCGGCCTGCGGAAGAGCCTTTGGCCCAGATGTACAAACTGCCCGTAAACGAGGACAACTTCTTCATGGAGGCCCACGCCAAGCTCCGGCCGGTGGAATTCGCCACGGACGGGATCTTCCTGGCCGGCCTGGCCCACTACCCCAAACCCCTTGAGGAGAGCATCGCCCAGGCCCAGGCCGCAGCGTCCAGGGCGGCAACCGTCCTGTCCCGGGAACACTACACCGTGGAAGGGATGGTCAGCCGGGTGGACGAGGCCCTCTGCCGCGGCTGCGGCGAATGTGAGCAGGCCTGCCCCTACAATGCCATCGCTGTGGAAGAGGTCGAGCCGGGACAATTCAGGGCCAGGGTCCGCGCCGCGATGTGCAAGGGCTGCGGGGCCTGCGCCGTGTCCTGCCCCACCGGCGCGGCGTCGGTATACAACTTCGAGGAGCAAACCATCCTGGACATGGTGCAGGCGGCCCTGCGCTGATACGAGGCAACCCCTAATACGCACGGACGGACGATCATGAACGAAGAGTTCAGCCCCAACATCATAGCCTTCGCCTGCAACTGGTGCGCCTACGCAGCCGCGGACCTGGCCGGTGTGAGCCGATTCCAGTATCCGCCAAACATGCGTATCATTCGGGTCATGTGCTCCGGACAGGTCAACCCCAATTTCATCCTCAAGTCCCTGGAGCAGGGCGCGGACGGCGTCCTTGTGGCGGGGTGACACATCGGGGACTGCCATTACCTGGACGGTAATATGAAGGCGGAACGGATGTTCGAGCAGACCCGGGACATGGTACAGACTTTAGGCATCGCCCCAGAGCGGATCCGTTTGGCCTGGGTCTCTTCTGCGGAGGCCAACCGGTTCGCCGAGGTGGCCCAGGAGTTCACCCGGACCATCCAGTCCCTCGGGCCTGCGAACCTGAGCCCTGCTCCTCTGACGAGCCAGGCAACATAGCCCGATCATGGATACACAATCCCGCGTCAGGAGGCTGCGCGCTTGTTGACAGAGCGGGCAAACCGCGCGGCGAGGAAGGATCATGAACAAGGAAGTACTCATTGTAGGCGGAGGGATCGCCGGTATCCAGGCCGCCCTGGACCTGGCGGAGATGAACTTCCAGGTCCATCTTGTGGAGAAGCTGCCCAGCATCGGGGGCAAGATGGCCCAGTTGGACAAGACCTTCCCCACGAACGACTGCTCCATCTGAATCCTTTCGCCCAAGATGCTGGATGTCGGTCGACATCCCAACATAGAGCTCTTGGCCTACAGCGAGGTGGACGGCGTCGAGGGCGAGGCCGGCGACTTCACCGCCACCATCCGCAAGAAGGCCCGCTATGTGGACGCGGACAAGTGCACCGGTTGCGGTGAGTGCAGCCAGAAGTGTCCCTCCACGGTCCCGGACGCCTTCAACGAGGGGCTGGCCAGCCGCAAGGCCATCTACAGCTGGTTCGCCCAGGGCATTCCCTCAACCCACACCATCGATCCGGAGCACTGCCGCCAGTTTCAGGGCAAGAAATGCGGGGTCTGCGAGAAGACGTGCAAGGCCGAGGCGATCAACTTCGAGCAGACGGACCAGCTCCTGGAGCGCAAAGTCGGCGCGGTCATCGTAGCCACCGGGTACACGGTCTTCGATCCCGCCCGCATCCCGGAATACCGCTATCGCGATCTGCCCAACGTGGTCACCGCCATGGAGTTCGAGCGCATGCTCTCCGCAAGCGGCCCCACTGCCGGGCATCTTGAGCGGCCCTCGGACAGGGCGGTCAAGAACGAGATCGGTGACCTGGAGAAGCAGCTGAACAAGGCCCGCAAGGCCCTGGACAAGTACGAAAAGGACCGGGAAATGGACTCCGCTGAGGTCCATCGCCAGTTCACCAGCGGCGAGCTCGCCGAGGACGAAGAGCTGACCAAGTGGGCCAGGAAATACGAGGAGTACCAGGCCATCAGCCGCCGTCTGGAGAGCCTGAAGGCCAGAGCCGAGGAGTTCGAGGACGCGAAGAAGCTCGCCTTCATCCAGTGCGTGGGCTCCCGTGATCTTCGCTTCTACCCCTTCTGTTCCGGATACTGCTGCATGCACTCCATCAAGGAGGCCATTATCGCCCACGAGCACGAGCCGAGCACCCAGTCCACCATCTTCGGAATGGACATCCGGGCCGTGGGCAAGGGCTTCGAGGAATACAAGCTGCGCGGACAGAGCAATGCGAACATCACCTACCGGCGGGCCCGAGTTGCGGAGATCGACTCCGGAAAGCAGAACAATCCGGTGGTGGTGTACGAGGACACCCTGGAGCAGAAGGTAAAGCGCGAGGAGTTCGATCTGATCATCCTGGCCACCGCCTGCGCTCCGAGCGCCGGCATCAAGGACCTGGGGCACACCCTGGGCCTGGAGCTGGACCAGTACGGCTTTTTCCAGACACAGGCCGCGCATCCCCTGGATTCGAGCCGCCCCGGCGTCTTCGTCTGCGGCTGCGCCAACAGCCCCATGGACATTCCCGAATCCGTGGCCCAGGCCTCAAGCGCGGCTGCCCGGACGGTGCAGGTGCTCACCGGACTGGACAAGGAGGATTCCGGCCGCGCCATAGGCAAGGCGTCGTAGCAGAGGTCGGAGATCGGAAGTCGGAGGTCGGAGGTCGGAGATCGGATACAGTGATCAACAACTCCTGACCTACTGACCCACTGATTCAGTGAACTACTGACTTACTGACTTACTGACTCACTGATTCACTGATTCACTGACCAACCGACTCACCGATTGACCGACTCACTGACACGTCGCCGAACACCTCAACAACCTTGAACGGGGAACCCTGAACGCGGAACGCCTAATCGATCGGTGGTACCATGAGCAAAGCAAGCCGGGACAGCACACAGCAGGAACCGCGAGTCGGTGTCTTTATCTGCGACTGCGGCTCCAATATAGCCGGCCACCTGGACTGCGGCGCGGTCACGGAATACGCCGCATCCCTGCCCGAGGTGGCCCTGGCCAAGGAAAACCTCTATACCTGCTCCGAATCCGGAGTCCTGGAGATCCAGAGGGCCATCCGGGACCACGACCTGAACCGCGTGGTGGTGGCCTCCTGCTCCCCGCGGACCCATCAGCCCCTGTTCTCCTCCTCCTGCGCCGAGGCGGGGCTCAACCCCTATCTCTTCGAAATGGTCAACATCCGCGACCAGTGCTCCTGGGTCCATATGCAGGAGACGGACAAGGCCACGGAAAAGGCCAAGGAGCTGGTGCGCATGGCCGTGGCCAAGAGCGGGTATCTGGAGCCCCAGCAGGACATCGAATCCTCTCTGGATCGACGGGCTGTGGTCATAGGTGGCGGAGTGGCCGGAATGTCGGCTGCTGAGGCTATGGCCGGGATGGGCATGCAGGTGGTCCTGGTGGAGAAGGCCACCCGCCTGGGCGGGCTGCTCCGGTCCCTGAACCAGCTTGGGCCGGGGGGAATCCCCGCCTCCCAGCGGGTCGAGGAGCTGGTGCGCTCCGTGGAGGAGAAGGACAATATCACGCTGCACCTGGAATCCGAGGTCGCCAGTGTGGGGGGATACATCGGCAACTACCAGCTCACTGTGCAGCCCGCCTCAGGCGAAGCCGAGCAGATCACCGCGGGGTGCATCGTCGTGGCCACGGGTGCCGTGCCCTGGACACCGCCGAGCGGCCAGTACGGCTACGGCCAGGACAAAGTCATCACCCAGATGGAGCTGGAGCGCTCATTGGCCGAAGGATCCTTCACACCGCCGGATCGCGTGGCGATACTGCAATGCGCGGGCGCGCGCTGCGAGGAGCGTGCCTACTGCTCCCGCATCTGCTGTCTCACCGGGGTCAAGAATGCCATGCTCATCAAGGAGATGAGCCCGGAAACGGAGGTCCACATCCTCTACCGGGACATGCAGATGTACGGCACGGACAAGGAGAGCATGCTCTGGGACGCCCGGGGCATGGGGATCTCCTTCCATGTCTACGATCCCGATCAGGGGCTGGACGTGCAGTCCGACAGGATCGCCTATCACGACCATTTGCGGGGCGAGGACCGGGAGATCCCCTTCGATCTGGCCGTGTTGTCCACTCCTCTGGTGGCCCGGGACAATGCCAAAAAGATCTCCCAGATGATGCGGGTGCCCACAGACCAGAACAGCTTCTTCCTCGAGGCCCACGCCAAGCTTCGGCCCCTGGACTTCGCCGCGGACGGCATTTTCGTCTGCGGCTCCGCCCGCTATCCGGCGACCGTGGACGAGGCCAGATCCCAGGGAATAGGAGTCGCCGCCCGCATCGGGACCATCCTGTTCAAGGAGAAGCTCATCTCCAGCGCCATTGTCGCGGAAGTCGACCAGGAGAGCTGCGTGGGCTGTCTGGGCTGTATCCGGGTCTGCCCCTATCAGGCGATCACCTTTGACCCCCAGCTGGGCGTCTCCCGGGTCAACGAGATCCTGTGCAAGGGCTGCGGCAACTGCGCCTCGAGCTGTCCATCGCACAGCATTCAGCTGCGGGGATACAAGCCGGATCAGCTCTTCGCCCAGATCCGGGCCCTGGGAGAGGAAGAGGAGCAGGGCCTGTAGCTTTTGGGGCACAGGTTGAAGCAATTCAATATCATGCATGCCGGGCCAACCCTGGGCACTGTAAAACATGAAAATGTCGCGAGGCGAGTCGGGGCAGTGCGCTGATGCCAGTGTTTCATCTAGGCGTCCAATGCCGGGAACAGCTCAAGCTGATCGGTTCAAGCGAACGAAACACTGTATATTCTCATCTCATCCATTGCAGCGCGGGCTTTAAGGATGATACTGGCAAGGTCTTCATATCGCGGACAACAAAGGCTCGCCCGTTTATGAAACACGGCTTCCGCGCACTGCCCGGCGAGCCTCGCCCTGGAATTCATCGATACCATTCAACAAGCTTGACACATTTTCATACATAAAAAACGAAGGGATAGCGGCTCCGGCGCTGCCCGGTCCAAAATCCCATACAGCAAACGAGGTAATGAGCCATGAGCCAAGCCGATTTCGAGCCCAAGGTCCTTTGTTTCCTCTGCACCTGGTGAGCCTACGCCGCTGCTGACCTGGCCGGGGTCAGTCGGTTCCAGTATCCCGCCAACATTCGGGTTGTGCGGATAATGTGCAGCGGAAGCGTCTCCATGCACCACATGCTGCTCACCTTCCAGGAGGGGGTGGACGGCCTGCTTGTGGGCGGCTGACACATCGGGGACTGCAATTACCTGTACGGTAATTACTCCGCCCGGAAACGCGTCCGCTTCCTTCAGCAGCTGCTTGCCTTCTACGGCCTGGACGAGCGGCGCCTGCGCACCGCCTGGGTCTCTTCCGCGGAGGCGGCGGAATTCGCATCGGAAATCAGGGACTTCATTTCTGTGCTGAAGGAACTGGGGCCCTCGCCCATGAAGACGCAGCGTATCGAGGCAGCGGCCTGAGTCCAGCCGCCTCGGGATGAGGACAATCCGAAAGCAATACCAGGAACGCGGATAAGACCATGATCGAACAAGTGCAGCAGAAAGTGCGGGAGCTCCTGGAAGCGGGAACGATCCAGGGCTTTCTCGGGCTCCGCGAGCAGAACGGCCACATCGCCCCCTACCTCTTCCAGGATCCCAATAACCTGGAGGGCATGTCCCTGGGCGACAGAGAGCGTCCGGGTGACGCGCGATATCCCTTGAGCAAGCTCCTGCTCACCCTGGCCAGGAACTACCCCCAGGCCACCCTGGGCATTCTGGTGCGGGGCTGCGACGAGCGGGCGGTGGAATCCCTTGCCGCCTGGAACCAGCTGGACCGGGACAAGGTAGTCCCCGTGGGCATCGCCTGCCCCCGGGAGCTGGCCGAGGAATGCGAGTGCGAGCGCCCCTATGCCAAAGACCCGGTTGGCGGGGAAAAGACCGAGCCGGTCGCTTTCGCCTCCGTCGCAAGGCTGCAGGAGCTGGAGCCCTCCGAGAGAATGCGCTACTGGTTGCGGGAGTTCGACAAGTGCGTCAAGTGCTACGGTTGCCGGGACGTTTGCCCTGTCTGCTTCTGTCGCGAGTGTAGCCTGGAGGACCAGCACCTGGTCCGAACACGGAACCTTCCGCCGGAGAATCCCATCTTTCATCTGACCCGGGCAACCCATATGGCGGGCAGATGCATCGACTGTGGCCTCTGCGAGCAGGCCTGCCCTGCGCAGATCCCGCTGCGGAGCCTGTACAAGAAAGTGGGTCAGATCATGGAGGAGGAGTTCTCCTACCACACCGGCGAGACCACCCAAATGCCGCCGCTTCAGATCGCGGACGAGCAATAGGGCCTAGCAGCCTGTTGAAAAAGTCCATATCAGGCAGGGCGTTCAAAAATTTCAAGGGTCAAGCGCAAAAAAAGTTCAAGGTCGTCGTTTACCCCGTGAAACCTTCTTTTGTTTCACTTGGGAGTAGTCAGCCTCCATGAGAGTTTGAATCCGGCACCTATTTGTGAAGCCAAGTCAA
>JAZKRN010000032.1:0-20836 GCA_036628655.1 Desulfohalobiaceae bacterium
AGAACGGGCGACGGGCGACGGCCTGCGGATCTTCCCCGGTCCAATCGGGTCGGAGCCGGGCGTCGCGGCCCCATGGCTCCCGGACATGTCGCTGGCAAACGGCTCGGAAAGCATTCAAGCGGAGTATCTCTGGGCGGCACTCGACTGTCCGGGGTATTTTGCGGTCATGCCCATGCTTGAATCGGGAAGGGCGGCAGTGCTGGGAGAGCTGTGCGCCCGGATCGATGCCGCGGTTGAGCCGAATGCGAGTTACGTGGTGACCGGCTGGTCGCTGGGCCAAGAAGGGCGGAAGCGTTATGCCGGCTCCGCGATCCTCTCAGCTACAGGGCATACAGTAGCCATAGCCAGGGCTACCTGGATAGAAGTTCAGGCAAGTACATTTGGAAGCGAATGACCTCAAAGTCCAATGGAAAGGAGCACAATGGATATCCATGACAGGCATTATCAAAATTGAGCCAGATGGACAGGCTCATTGTTGGGAGAATATTTTATTCAGGACCCAGATACATTTTTTTGAATAATATATTCCTCCTGCAACAGAGGTAGAGGATCCAAAAGATACATATATTTTCTTTTGTTGATAGCTGGCCAGCTTAGCTCTTGGAGAGGTAAAGACTTATGAATCCAGCCTAGGCTGATATGCAGGTGTGGCAGCATCTCCAATTTTTTATTGGTTTTCGTTTTTTGAATAGTTGCTATCAGATTTCCTTCCTCAATGTTTTTGCCCTCGATTATATGGTCTTCGGGGGTGGTATGGGCATAAATAGTGTAAAAGCCCCATTCTGCATCTGAAAATTTTTCGTGGTACACCACAATGGACAAATCCAGGAAATCTTGCATGATTTTCACTATCCTTCCGTCCATAGCAGCCGGAACCTGAATGGGTGCAACAAGCTCATGCAAGTTGTTGTTATCGTCTAGGAAGAGGCATATATCCAGCCCTTCGTGTCCTGTTGGACGCGTGCCTTCCGAAGGCCACCATTTTTCAGGCGAATTAAAAAGCATCCCCCTTTGCAAAACCCATTTTTCAAATCCCAATATGTCAATTCCGTTACAACGAATTATATGATAACTATAATTTATGGATCGCAACTTTTTCCAAAGTTGTTCCCGGCATTGCATAAGTACTTCCAGAGTTTCATTTTCCAAAGTTGAAAACTAAATTGTTTTTGCACGGATTCAAGAAGCTATAACGAGCACTAGGGGACAGGTTCATTGTGGACTTGTTAGCTGGTGTATCTTTTTAACCCGGAACTGTGAACCGTGAACCTGGCACCATGAACCTGTGAAGGGCTGAATGGCAATGGCAAATATAATATATTCCGGGCCAGCCGGGAGTGATTTCTTTTTAACACCTTCTGATAATATGCACTCTTTATGGTGGGGTTACTTGATCTTGTGGATCTTGTTCACCCTCTGGGGATATAGCTATATCAGTTCCGGTATTCCAGATCTTGTGCAAGAAAGGGGCTTCATGCACCTCATTAACCTCCCTTTTCATGAAGCCGGACATATCCTGTTTGGATTCGATGGCGAACTCTTAGAATCTCTGGGCGGAACGCTTGCCCAACTCCTTATACCTCTTGTTTGCGGCATTACCCTTTTATGGAAACGTGCCGACACTTTCGGAACAAGTGTTTGCTTGTGGTGGTTCGGCCAGAATTTGATTGATATTGCGCCCTATATAGCCG
This sequence comes from Desulfohalobiaceae bacterium, assembly GCA_036628655.1. Taxonomy (GTDB): domain Bacteria; phylum Desulfobacterota; class Desulfovibrionia; order Desulfovibrionales; family Desulfothermaceae; genus JAIPDU01. Next base: position 1,692 of record JAZKRN010000032.1, read on the forward strand.
ATGCCCGGGCTGGAAAATTACCTTTGCTCGGTGGGAATACAGGGAGTACCTCTCCTTATGGTTTCCACGACTGGGAGTTTATCCTGGGCGAGACCGGCTTGCTCGCTTACGATAAAACTTTTGGCGCCCTATCCTTGAATTGCGGCCGTTTGGTAATGCTCATGGCCATTGGATGGGGGGCTTTTTTACTCTGGAGAGCTTGGAAAGAGAGGACGTAGACCTGTCCGTGAACGGGAAACTTTGGACCCGGGAACGGCGGTAAAGGAGGTAACCGTGCATTGTAGATCCTGGAATAAATTCAGTTGGGTCCAGGTGTTACGAGCATTTGTGCTCCTTGATCTGAGACCTCTCCGCAAAAACAACAGCCTCAAGTGGACAAGCTTCTCATTGTATACGATGCCACCAGTTCCATGAATGATCTGTACAAGAATCAGCGAGCACAATGGGACAGGCTTATTATTGATTATAATGACCTCCTGCCCCCTTATTTATGTTAGGGACCAGCCTTACTCGGTGGTCTCAGGGGGGCCCGAGGGACCCCACCACTGGCCAGGAATTTATGTACCCCAGCGAATTAGGCTGCGTATGAGTCAAACCCATTAAATGAGGTTTCTCGTTTCCGATTGTTTTGATAGACTTATTTTGAAATTCTACAACCTTTCCTTCCCTTATATAACAAAGGGTTTATATGGATCCCCTCGTTGGCCAGACGCCCTTGGTTCCGGAAAGGGAGGCCCGACTTGTACGTTTATATCCGACCTCTTTGTGAACCTTTTCGGCTCGGGCCCTGATTAGGAGAGGCTCGTCGCCGGAACTCTCATCTGAGAAGCGCCCTCTATGGGGCAACCCTCTTATCAGAGTTCTCCGACACCGGTTCGACTATGCATCATACGGCTCTGTTTTGTCAGTAGTCCTGTTCTCGAGTAGCTAGGAATACCATTCCCATGGTACAATAACCAGTATTTCAAGACTATTGATAGGTCTTGTAAGTAATCCTCTTTGCATAAAGCAAAGAACTGTTCAACCTAAGAAACTTTGCACCTTGATAATGGTATGGGGATTTTTGTTCAATATTCGAGTAACAAACTATACTTTTAACTTATACTTGACCTTATTTATTGTTTGAGAGAAGAAAATAATACTGAAAAAGCCAAACCTATCGCAAGATAGGGGCGGAAAGCCGACGGGTCTCTCAGAGATGGCCGGGCTGCCAGTTAGTTAATAACGAATTAGTAGCTCGGCCTTTTTAATGGGAGCGACTTGATGTCAGTCTCGCAGATCTGTGCCCAATGAGACTGTAACCAGGTCCAGCCCTTACAAGTGGAAATGCAGTTAAGAATACCATATTCACAGTGCAATGACCTAGATTTTGGGACTACTGATAAGCCTAGCACGCAGTCCACTGATTGAATCAAACTAAGGTGGAACCCTATCCTTAGGTGATTACCCAATGAAGAAGAAGAGCAAGCCTGCGCCCGATTCCTCGGATGCTCTTACATTGATCAGTGCTGGCAGCTCTTTTGAAGGCACCTATAAGAGCAAGGGAAGCATCTGCATTGAGGGGAGGTTTACTGGCACCATCGAAGGTGCCGACAATGTCTATGTCCACAAAGGGGCTCAGGTAAACGCCGATATCCATGCCAAAATCGTGATGGTACACGGGGAGGTCAATGGAAATATCTTCTCCAAGGAGGAGATAAATATCAGTGACTCCGGTCGGGTAAACGGCGGTGTGGAGGCCCCGTCGTTGACCATAAGCACTGGGGGGTATCTCGACGGCCAATGCCGGATGTCGGCAGAGGAAAAAATCAATGACAGCGGGCCCCAGGGGAAATTCAGCCTCCGGAAGGAGGAGGCTCCGCAGTCCGGGCATCATGAGGAAGGCCCTATACATCTGGATACCATACAGGATTCCTCAGAGCAGGACGCGGAAGAGCGCTCAGAGTGACTGTAACCCCTTGCTTGGTCCGCTTGACTTTGCCGAAGTGAACACCACGAAGCAAGGAAGAAGTCCCGGGCCCTCTTAGTCATGGAAGGGATTAATTCGGGCCAGGTCCGGGATTGGAGTTGATTGGCAGGGGAGAGGGACTTGATTTCCGGAATACCGTTTCTATGTTGCTATTGTTAGGATTTCAGGACTACTAATAAGACTGGCACGTAGTTCAGTTATGATTTCTATTTTGTTAGATGAAAAGAGAGTTATCAGAAAGTGAGGATATCAAGTCGATACTTACGAAGAAATTTAATCATAATTTAAGAGAGTTAAGTTGCAAACTATAAAAGATTCTTTTGACAAAAAAGATCACTAAGGAGGTGTTTTATGTATTGTATTTTGAGATTATTTATATTTTTTGCAATGTTTTTTTTGCTATCTTCATCTCTTGTATTTTCGCAATCCTTAGTTACTATCGAACAAAAAGAGACCTACTCGAAAATTATTATTGATTATACAACCGAGGCCAATAGTACTGAAGTCGGCAAATCCTACGGAGAGGCAATCAAAAAGAATTTTACGAATTTTGAAGAGGATATAGATCAGTATATAAATAATTATTGTAAATTATATGCTCAACAAAGTACTTCTTCCTCGACTATTCAATTATACAACTTGTTCTTATCGCGTATACCTAAGATTTGGCCGCGCATTCCAGAAAAATATCGAAACGAGTTGCAAGGATTTGCCTCATCTCTAAGCAATGCAAATAACAATGTGCTTAACGATGGAGAACTTTCTAAAGATGAAATATATCTGTTAAATCTTCTTCCAGATATTGGTAGATTGACTCAATGCAGTGCTATATCAGTGTTTGGCTCAATATCAGCAACAGGTGAAAATATCATAGGTCGCAACTTGGATTGGTATTCCGGAAAGTTGGTAAAATACAATTCCATAACCTTCTCCAAGCATAGGAAAAGCAATTCTGTAGCCAGAATTGGGTATGTCGGCACTTTGTTCACTATTTCTGGATTTAATGACAAAGGAGTTTTTGCATCTATTCTTGATTCTCCTACCAAAGAAACTTTTTCAGCTGAAAATAAATATGCCTATACTTATGATCTGCGAAGAGCTTTAGAACAAGCCTCATCGATAGAAGATATAGTCAGTAACATGACTTCTCATGACTACACATTTAATCACAATATATTTCTTGGTGATATACAAAAAAGTGGTGTATTGGAAAACGATCTTGATAACAACAGAGAACTGAGAACACCTGATTCAACATTAAAAGATGGAATAGAATGGATTTTCAACGATAGCGTAGCCTCAGTAAACGCCTTTCTTTTATCAGGCAATTTCGAAAATTTCAGCAGCGTACCGAGTAACACTATACGTTGGGAATATATAACACAAAAAATGAGTGAATTTACAAATGATGGAAATGTCGATAAAAATGAAATTAAAAATCTGCTTACTTATAAAGGTTCAGACGGAGAAGTGGGACCACTAAATGAAGGTGATATATTCAATAAAAGAACACAACAAAGCATTGTTTTCGAACCGGTAAGCAAGAATACGCAAATTTACTTTAGACAAAATGCGACTAAGACCGAAGATTCGCCAAATTTTCAAGAAATAGATGTCCCAGATTTTCTCGCTCCACAAATCAGTGGATGTGTAATGGCACCATCTGCCTCATTTGACTATGCTTGGTTGTTTTTATTGATAGTTCCAGCTTTTATAATAAGAAGAAAATTTATGAAGAGTTAAATACAATTAAGCCAGGGTTCGGCCCTGGCTTTTGTTCATTTTAAAGAATGAACAACACGACTATGAAATGCCAGTACTCCCTCAATCAATCTAAAATGAATACAATTACTAATGTGCAATTGGTAGAATATACCAGTTCTTAAATCAAATATAAAATTATTAAAAAAGGTGGAGGTTATGAAACAGAAATGCTTATTAATGTTAATAATACATCTTTGCCGGTTGCGGTTATACGAATGTTCCCAATGTGGATCTATCTCCGGAATTAAAAACAGATACTTCTGGAGAACAGACGAAACAAGATAAGACAAAGTACAATTATGGATCAAAGTATTAAAGGCAAATGTCCAGGCAAATGTTCAGTTACATGTTTTCAACTGGCGGAATCTGGCCTTGGCAAAAGATTTTGCTCCAGGAGAATGGACAAAATGGAAGATCACTCCAGGTGAAGAACAAAAATACATTACAGAGTTGGCCTCTTTGAAACAAGCGAAAGATAACAAAAAATGGTGGAGAATAAAAACAGAAACCGACAAGGGAGACACTTTTATATACGAAGCTCTAATCCACTCAGATAATTATACAATTCGAAGATTAAGGTCAAATATAAATGATCAACAGCCCCGGGAACTTCCTGTGCGCGAAAACACCCACGTATACAACCGTCCCATGGAACTGACTGAAGAATCAATACAAGCAGCTATTGTGGGAAATGAAAAAATAGATGTCCCTGCAGGCACATTCAAGACCAAGCATATCAGATACGGCACTCCTTCCACTCAGGGCAAAATAAATATCTGGATGAACAAAGATGTTCCCGGCGGTGTAGTCAAATACAATCTGATCCAATCAGAGGGAGCAATGCTTTTACAGCTGAATTGCTAGACTATGGAAAAGGTGCGACTACAGTATTGAACTCTTATTAAAATGTGACTCCAAAAAATATTTAAATACTGGTTGTCTACAATTTCTTTAAAAAAGAGAGCACAAGGGGACAGGCTTATTGTTGCTGTTTAGCAAGAGAATCACCTGGCGGGGAATTACCTATGCAATTCACTCGCCGACATCAGTCTCCATAATCAGGGAGGACTCTTGAAAGAATCAATTCAACAAGCCTTTGAAGAGTGGAAGACACTGCTGGGGGAGGAAAGGGTCAGACCCGATGAGGCGACTATAAATCAATATGGCCGCACAACCCTGCCCGGTGCAACTACCCCCCTGGGGGTTGTTTTCCCCTCCACCACCTATGAGGTGCAGGAGATAGTGCGCATTGCCGCTCAAGCAGGTATAAGCATCTATCCCATCAGTCGGGGCAAAAACTGGGGATATGGTGACGCCTGCCCGGTCACTGAAGGACAGGTTATAGTCGATTTGTCCCACATGAATGGAATCATAGAGGTCAACGAAGATCTTGCCTATGCAGTGATTGAATCCGGAGTCACACAAGAGCAGCTCTACAGGTATCTGGAGGAGAGCCATCCCGGGCTTATGTTTGACTGTACCGGCTCAGGCCCCGAAGCAAGCATTGTGGGCAACACACTGGAAAGGGGTTTTGGGCATACCCCTTATGGCGATCACTTTCTCTATTCATGTGGAATGGAAGTCGTGCTGAGTGACGGGAAGATATTGAACACCGGATTCGGGCACTATAGGAATGCCCGGACAAGCCATGTATTCAAGTGGGGTATCGGGCCCTACCTAGACGGGCTGTTCACTCAGTCCAACATGGGCATAGTGACCAAGATGGGCATCTGGCTCATGCCCAGGCCGGAAAGCGTTAAGATGTTCTACCTCACTCTGCCCGGCGAATATGCCTTACCGGATATAGTGGAAACACTCAGGCCCTTGAGACTGCAGGGCATTATCAAGAGTATCGTGCATATCGCCAACGACTTGAGGGTAATCTCCTCCTTTCAAGGATATCCCTGGGAAAGAGCCGGCGGAAGGACGCCTTTGCCTGATGACCTGCGCCGGAGTCTCAGGCAGGAAATGAAAATAGGAGCCTGGAATATAAGCGGCGCCATTTACGGGACCTCCAAACAAGTCCGCGTCTATCAGAATATTATCAAAAAACAGATGCGCGATCTGGGCCGGGTCCGATTTATGGGAAAAAAATCGGTCGCTCTAGCGGGGCGGCTGGGCAACATGATGGAAAAGATGGGCAAAGAACAGGGGCTCTTGCTGAAAATCAGGTCCCTGGAAAAGGTTTATGGACTGCTCAACGGAAGGCCCACTGAGGCCTTTATGAAAGGCACCCTGTGGCGCACTCCGGAAGATCGGGAAGCTCATTTCCAGGATCCCCTGGACAACAACGTTGGCCTGATCTGGATATCCCCCATCCTTCCCAGTACCGGAGAGGCAGCACGGAATCTGATGGATCAGGTCAATCCTGTATTCTCTAAGTATGGTTTCGAACCCCTGGTAACATTATCTTTGATCACGGAGAGGGCAATGGTCAGCGTAATGTCCATTTCCTACAACAAGGAAGACCCTGTGGAGGCTCAAAATGCTCAAAACTGTTATTCGGAATTATTCGATGCCCTGATGAGCTCAGGATACGTGCCGTATCGAAGCAGTATTCATTCCATGCACAGATTGGCTGAAGGTTCAGAAATTTTCTGGGACGTAAACAGAGATATTAAGCAAGTTCTGGACCCTCAAGGAATTATTGCCCCAGGGAGATATCAGCCTTGAGGCGCCTGGACAAAGACCATTCTTGGTAAGTCAGGATCAAATGACACTGATCAGAGCAAATAGAATCACAAATTCTCCTTTCAAGTCGCTCCGAACATGGCTTTGTTTTTTGAACTTGATAAACTCGATACTTATTCTTCAAAAGTCTGGTAGATGCAACCCTGGATAATACTCTGAAAATTTGTCCTTCTGTTGTTTATCTAGCTCAGATAGAATCTGTGGGTTTAATTGTACGAAATATTTGACAATTTGAGTATTTAATCTTTTATGAAACACTATTTCCTGGTTGTTTGTTTCCACTTCAGAAATATCATGCTGTGATACACCATCATTTATACGTTTAAAGTAATCAAGTAATGATGTATCAAAATTGAGATCATTACAAATTTCCTGCATCCGATCTACTATCTCTTTCACTTTTACACGCAAACCGATAGCTGGAGCTCCAACACGTTCATAATAACGTTCAGGACCAAATCTTTCAAAAGGAAAAAGGTACATGTAATAACGTACATGCCGAGGGTTTATCGAAATACATATGTCATCTACATTTGTATAGAATGAATACCAATAGACGACTTGTACCAAATAATGAAATATATTTTTCCAACGATGCTCTTTTGGTGTCGCAAGTGCTGAGAGCTCGGTAACATTTCTCCCCTCATTTCGCAAAACATCCAGTTCTTCCTTGTACAATTCATCCATTGGCAACCCAAAATATTTGTTATCAAATATCTCAGTCAAGTTAGATATAACATCTTGATATGATTTAGCAATAACATGTGTTGTACTTGGTAACAATGAATATATGTTGTAAAGCATCCCATTTTCATTGTGAGAAACTAAATTTTTTTGCCTATATACCTCATACACGAGTCGAAATAATTGTTCCAACTCATCATTTGTTTCAGCAAACTTCAATGCAGGCCTATCAAGCTGCTCCAATTCAGAACGCCTCAACCCGGAACGCTTTATTCGAATAGTGCGTCGCCTGTCATAATAACCAGTATATTTATGTTCATGATTTGTTTCATTTTCTGATGAATAATTCATTGTCATGCCCTTTTTTTCATTGAATAAAAGAAAAAGGATTACTCAATTCGCTTATCTTTTACAAATTATCATGGCCTCATATACTGTGTATCTTCATGTCTCTTTGACCTGATTCGAGATGGCTTATGCAAGGTCAGTTCCATACAAGCCATTCCGACTTGATCTGAATGTCATTTTTTTTAAGTTATAACCTGCTGACTTATGATTTATTTATTCTCAAAATATATTTCTGTTTTTCCAAGGCGTTCATTCGACAAACAGTTACATATTTTGCACCTCACTTTACAGAATGTGCACAGCTTTCCACTTTATCTTGTTCATGCATCAGCTTGTCGAATATAGATATTTGCCGTCTTTTATCAACCCCCTCAAAAGCATTGATTTTCCACACATAGCTCCGGAAATGAAATGGGGACAGGAGGATGGACAGGAGGATCAAGCAAGCAAGGGAGCGACTATTCGCGACAGATTCAGCGAGAAGCTGGGAACTGAAGACGTGCCTGATTTCCGGGTGGAGAGCAATTGAAGGCGAGCGCTGTCCAGAGCTTACTATAAATATTAATAACTTTTCGCAGTGAATGTGTCAAATTTGAAAAGAGCCATGCCATATGCAGCTCAGTCCAATTTTTATCATTTCTTCGATTGAAACAGTTTTATTGAGCAGATGGGGACAAATTTATCGAACACATGGGGACAGGTTTATTCTTGCATCCAGGGGATTGGTTCCTTTTTGGCGGGCTTCCTTCTTGCCCTGTGTAATTTCGCAGCAAAGCGAAGTTATTACAACCGGGGCAAGCCAAAAAAAGATCATGTTCATCCTGTTGATCCTGTCTAATTATCTTTTGTCTTTCAACGCTTTCACGATCGAGGAGGCTGTCGCGAAAATCCCACACTAAGAAGTATATGCGCTTTGCGGCCAGGGATCAAATCCGTCGCCTTCAATCCACCGGCAGATAGTTCCTTTCGGGTTCCTGAGCGAGATGTTCCACGACCGGGGAAAGCCCTTCTTTCAAAGCACCTTTGATTACGAGCTGGCCGGCCTGCCGGGCGAGGAATGCACAGCCTACGTCATGGATCGATTCCGCCAAGGGGGGAAATCCATCTCAAAAGAGGACGCCGGCCTGATCTGCCGACTCCTTTCGGGCACCCCCTATTACATGCAGAAGCTCTGCCACATCCTCTTTGACGAGATTGGAGACAGAGTTGGCGGCGAGGAGAACGTGTACAGCGCCTTCCACCAGCTGCTGGAGTCGGAGCGGGGCTACCTCGAGACCACCATCAACCACCTCGCCCCGAAGCAGAGGAGCTTGATCACCGCCCTGGCCAAGGAGAGGACCTCCAGCATCTATGCCAACGAGTATATCAAGAGGCACAACCTGGGATCGGTGGGAGGTGTTCAGCAAAACGTGAACACCCTCACCAAAAACGATCTCATCGCTAAGGAAGACGGCGTCTGGCGCGTCACGGATCCGGTCATGGAGGCCTGGCTGAAGGAAAGATCCATTTTGTCTTAGCAGCCTGTTGAAAAAGTCCTTATCCGGCAGGGCATTCACAAATTTCATGGGTGCGCGCGACCCGGCACTCACTTTTTCCCGAAGTTCAATATATTACACGAGCAAACATAAAAAAGTGAGTGCCGGGCAAGCTCGTAGTTTACCCCGCCTGCCCCGTAGCTCAGCCTTGTGATGCTACCGGGGTGAAACCTTCTTTTGTTTCACTGGGGCGTAGTGAGCCTCCATGAGAGTTTGAATCCGGCACCTATTTGTGAAGCCAAGTCAATCAGACGCCCTTTTGTCACCTCAAATAGGTGCCGGACAACGCAGCAATTGAGAGAATTTCAATGCCCTGTTAGCCACAGCAGTCAGCCTCGCAACAGGTCATGATACGGGGAGCGTCCGGCTCTGGGTGCGCAGCCTGCTTTCCAGGATTACCGGCAGGGGAAGGCTACCAGGAACGCCGGTGAGTATTCAGAGGGTTAACCGCCCGTTCACCTATGGTGTGACTCAAGACGCCCCGGTTCAACGTTCTTGTCCCTTAAGTGGTTACTTCTCAACAGTAGAGGCGCTCAAGGGCTATGGATCTCACCCTGCGCCTCAGGCCGCAGAGAGAAAGTCCCGTTCCGGTCTATGGCCCCGGTGGTGCAGATAGGCCAGGGTGGCCTCGCGGTCGTGTCTGGCCCCCACGTAGGAGAGACAGAAGCACCGGCCGGGAGGAGGCAGGTCCTCGGAGGACAGCACGGGCCTGCCCCGGACCAGGCGTCCTGCCTTTTTCGGATCGCTGTCCAGAAAGGCCTGAACGCGGATGCCCTGCCGCTCCAGAAGGGCAATGCGTCTGCGGGCCAGGCGGCCGGCGCCGAGGATGTGGACAAAGGGGTGGAAGGGGTTGTTCTCCCGCAGCCAGCGGGCCAGGTAGGGGGCCTTGACCGCGTGGAAGGCCCAGCGGTCAAGGCGCCGGTCCGTCCGGGAAAGGCGGTCCGGGGGATCGTTCCAGACCAGGAGCTCGCGGTCCAGCTTGGCCATGGCCACCCCGTGCTCCATCCAGCGCAACAGGAGCTCGTAGTCCTCGGGAAAGGGGCCCTGCCTGTATCCACCCAGGCGGATGGGAAGCTCGGCCCGGAACATGATGGAGGGATGGGCGAAGGGGGATTCCACGAAACGGTTGGCGCGGATGGACTCAGGCTCCAGCAGCTCGTTCAGCCAGTCCACGTGCAGGGCGTAGCCCCTGTTTGCCTCGCGCTCCCCGCCGTAGATCACCCGGCAGCCGACCAGGCCGATGCCGGGGTGCTCCTCGAGGTAGCGGGCCTGCTGCTCCAGCCGTTGGGGAAGGCTCTCGTCGTCGGCGTCCATGCGAGCGATGTAGCGGCCGCGGGCCCGCTCGAGCCCGGCGTTAAGCGCCGAGGCGATGCCCCCGTGGGGCAGGAGAAGGGGAATGATCCGCCGGTCCGCTCCAGCAAAGCGCTGGAGGATGCGCGGTGTTTCGTCCGTGGAGCCATCGTCCACGGCAAGGACCTCGAAGTCCTCGCAAGTCTGGTTGAGCAGGCTCTCCATTGCCTGCGGAAGAGTGGCGGCGGCGTTGTAGCAGGGAAGTACCACTGAGATCGCAGGGCGGCTCATAAGGGCGTCACTTTGTCTGTTGAAGGGGGTCAGCAATCGAAAAGGCTCAGCTTCTTCTTCGGGGTCTGTGTTTTTGTCTGGCGTGTCCGCGTCTCCTCTGGGTTGGCGTCGCAGAGGTCCCCGGGCAGATCCGGATTCTTGCAGGCACAGATCGCGACACTCATGCCGCGGCAACGGGCCTGTTCCAGAAAGCGCTCGTGCCCCTTCCGGCGCAGAGAAAGCGGGACCAGCTTGCTCCAGGCGTTGCCGTCCGGACGATGCCACTCCCCGCTCCGGAAGCAGCCGGACAGGAGCTGAAACTGCGTGTCCGGCAGCTCCTCGCGCAGGCGCTCCAGCACTCCGGGCCGGAGCTGGAGATAGCTCAGGGAGATGCGGGAGACGCCGTGTTCCCGGAGCAGGTGCATCAAGTGGGAAACGGTGTCCGCGTCGTCGCTCACGAAGGGGATCACCGGATCCACCCGGACGCTCACCGAGGCCCCGGTTCGCCGCAGCTCCCGGATGGCCTTTAGGCGCTCGGGGATGGGGGCGGTGCCGGGCTCGAAGCGTTGTCGGAACTCCTCGAAGGGGCTGACCAGACCCATCCGCGCCCGGACCTGTCCGGGATACTTCGCGAAGAGGCGGAAGAAGGACGCGGGAATGCTTCCCTTGGTCAGAAAGGAAAGGACCACCCCGCGGGAGAGGAGGATCCGCATGCTTTCAAAGGTGATCTCCTGGATGTCCGGATGGGGCTGGAAGCAGTCCGAGGCGGTGTTGTAGGCCACCGCCGGGATCCGCCTGCGTCTGTTGGGGTTGTCCAGATCGCGCCGCAGGGCAAAGGGTATGTTGCGGTAGAAGAAGACGGTGTCTTTTTCCGGCGCGGTCGCGTACCCGCGGGCGTAGCAGTAGACGCAGGAGTGCAGGCAGCCTCGGGTGAGGTTGAGTACCTGGTGCCGGCGCAGGCAGCCGAAGTCCGCCCGCTTCAGAGGGCCGCTGCGTTTGTCCGCGGGGAGGACGCGCATAACCGCGATCCTGGTTCAGTGGTGATGGATCTTATCCAATGAATAGCCTCAACGAGTCTGTCATCTGAGACTATCAGCCGGCTCGAGAGGGGGCAACAGCTGAAAGAAGCACACAAAAAGCCCCGGCCTCCTTTACGGAAGCCGGGGCGAAGCCTTGGGAAAAGCCTATAGCGCTTTACTCGGCGGCCTGCCTGGCCTTTCGCTGCCACTCCATCCACTGCTCCTTGTGGTCGCGGATCCACTGGGTGGCGTGGCGCTCGATGTCCTCCTGGTCATCCTCGCCCTTGTACATCTTGTCGTTCTGCGCGGAGATGTCGTCCATGGGGATGGACATGATCTCGAAGAGCTTCTTGGCCGCGGGATTGGCCTCCAGGAAATCGTCGTTGCCCACGACACGGATGTCATTAGCCGGAAAGCCCATCTTGCAGGGATCGGTGACCAACCCCTCCAGGCCGCTTGCCACCATGGCTTCCTCCAGGCCCTCCTGACCGGGAGTGGGCTTGGTGAAGGGCACGTTGATCCACATCACGTCCTCGCCCGGAACCAGCTCGTTCACGGTCCAGTTCGGGGTCCAGGTGTGATAGACGACGGGCTGGCCATTCCTGTGCTTGGACACGGCGTCGGCCATGCTCGCGGAATAGGCGGCATTGATGGTGTCCATATACTCGTGGAGATCGTAGTAGTCCATGTGGTGGCTGGTAACCACTTCGCAGCCCCATCCCGGAGGGCAGGAGACCAGCTCGGCCTTGCCGTCGTCGTCGGAGTCGAAGGCCTTTCTCACCTCATCGCGCTTGAAGTCTTCCAGAGAGGTGATGTCGTATTTCTCCACAGCGGACTTGGAGGCGAGATAGCCCTGGATTGCCCCCTGCTTGACCACATAGCCCACCTTGCTCGCCTTCTCCTCGAAGTTATCCGGAACCTGCTCGTTGTGCAGAGGAAACCAGCCGTTGGCCCAATAGTCGATGTCTCCCTGGATCACGGATTCGTAGAAAATGGGATTGGAAAGATCCTTGAATTTTTCCACCTCGTAGCCAAGGTGCTCCAACCCCCGGCTGTAGAGGGCCTCCAGAATGAACCCCGTGGTCCAGGTGGCGCGGGCGGGCTTCACGCTCAGGCCCTCGCCGGGGAAGCTCTGGAACTGGTTGGCGAATTCGACCTGGAAATCCTTGGCGGACGCGCTTCCGCAGAGAAGCCCCAGGAGCAGAAAAGACGCGAGAATGAGCTTGCATGTGGTTTTCAGTAGGTTCATAGCTCCTCCTGTCTTTAAGGTTGTCCGATTTCCCCTGATGCGGGGCGCATCCCTTGACCCGCGAGGCCTTGGATCCACCGGACAGGGGAAGAACCGGATTTCCCTCCCGTCCTCAGACAAGGAGAGAAAGAGCAACTAAACTGGTTTTGTACTATTCACCACTTTGCCGAACCGTAAGCCGACACTGGGCATTTTGTCTCATGCAGCTCCGACTCTGGATTTTCTAACGTCCGGCACTCACTTTTTCAGGGGCATGGAGTATTTGGGCAAGCATCCAGAAAAGTGAGTGCCGGACGAAGAAAATCTGGCATAGTCTCCGCTGAAATGATTCAAAATACCCCGTGTCGACTTACAACGATCAGTGGAGTAGTGAATAGTTACCTGGTTTTTAGATATAAATATAAACATATGCGGATTTCTTTGCACTGTCAAGAAGCGTTTTCAATATGCAGAATGAAGTTGTTTCCGGGACCCGTCGTATGAAGGGTCAGGCGATAGGCGATGGGCGATAAGGCCAAAAAGTCGAGAATCAGGATTCAGGAATCGGAACAGGCAAGGCCTATCCAAATCATCGGCGCACAGTTTGTGCCGCAACAACCCTCAAGCGCAAGAATATGGTCAGGGTATGAGAAATATGACCGAATATGGGGCGTGAAAGGAAGGTCGGGGCCGTGCCCCTGTTACGGAATGCGTGGAATGACGGCACCGTCGGTGTGCCCGGGCTGGCCAGTGGCACAACCCGGGCCCATAACGGTCAGGGGAGTGGAGAAACGCGGTATCTTACTCGGAGCTGATTTTCTCCAGGAGCTCGAGGAGCTGCATGTTAACGCTGTAGCCCTGGTAGCGGATCTCACCCCGCGGATCGATGAGAAACAGGGTGGGAACGCCGCGAATGCTGTATTTCTTGGAAATACTGCTTTCCCGATCGAACCCGATGGGGAAGTCGAGCCCGTGCTTGTCCCGGAAACTGGCTGCTCGCGAGCGGGTGTCGTTCCATCCCGCGTTGATCCCCAGCACCGAGAGATCGCTTGGGCTATAGTCCGAGCGGAGCTGGTCCACTTCGGGCATGGTCTGCCTGCAGCTGGGGCACCACGTGGTCCAGAAGATAAGGAGCAAGTGACGTCCATCTGCTGTCAGCTCCTGCAGGCTCACCTGGTCTCCCTCCAGGGTGCTCAGCTCGAAGGAGGGAGCCTTCGCCGCGGCGCTAGAGACCGGAAGCACCGCCGCCACGAGGAGAAGGAGACAACAGAATAGGGGAAATGCCTTTTGGAGCATGGTTGTTTGTCCTTGTTGGTGTTTCAGAAAAACGAATAGAGACCGGACGCAGCAGACAAGGTCAGTGAGCCGGGTTGCCGGTTGTTAGAGCATGACCTGTCCCGCAAGGACAAGATAGTATTCGCCCAGCAGGATCATGATCAGCCCCAGGCCCTTTTTGAGATTGTTCATCCAGTTTCCCGGCCTGGGCAGGGCTGTGAGAACTCCGGAAAAGGTGCCCACGATCAAGAGGAGCAGTCCCAGCCCCAGGGAAAAGGCGAAAAGGAGCGACCCTCCCCAGAGCACGTCCTGGGTCGTGGCCACGTAGGTGAGCACCACACCCAGCACCGGAGCGGTGCAGGGCGAGGCGACGATGCCCGAGGCCGCACCGAGGGTGAGGGCGCCCAGAAATCCCTGCCTGTCCCTGCCGCTGGTGCCGCCCTGCCCGGATAAAAGGGGAAGGGGGATAACCTCGAGAATGTTCAGCCCCAGGAAAATGAAGACGTTGGCTACGGCGATCCGGGCCCAGGGAGAGCTGGCGATTCCGCCGAAAAGGCTCCCGGTCAGGGCGGCGGCCATGCCCAGCGCTGTATAGACTATCGCCAGCCCCAGGACATAGGCCAGGGACATGAAAAAGGCTTTAGTGCGGGTCTGCTCCCCGATGCTGCGCGAGCCGACATAGGTGGCGACTATGGGGAGCAGGGGATAAACGCAGGGGGAGAGGCTGGCCAAAACGCCGCCTCCAAAGCAGATTCCGGCGGAAAAGAGCAGGGAGCTCCCCAGTGCCCCTTCCAGGGCTGCGGCCAGATTGATCATAAATTGTGTTCACCTGTTATGGGGTGTTTGATGAATCAGAGGTGGTTTTTGCCCATGTCCGATATGATGGCCTCCAGATCCTTGCCTTCCTGGGCTTCCAGGGACTTGCGGGCCCGCTCCAGCTGTTGCCGGGTGCCGGGCTCGTCGAGCTGCGACGGCGAGCTCAGGCCTCCGGCCCGGCGGCCGAGCCGGTAAAGCAGCCTCTCTTCCCGGGAGCGATCGAGATATTCGTCGATCACGCGGAGCATGACCTCCTTGTCCCCGGGGAGGCGGCCCTGGACCTCCTGGAGCAGGTTCATGACGTGATCCGAGGCGAGCTCGGCGGTGGTTTCCCGCAGGGATTCCACAAGGAGCCGGATTTCGGAAACCACCTCGTCGTCGTCCAGGGGGGTGAACTCGCCCTGTTTGCGCATGGCGTCCAGCTCGGTGCCGGGCATGATCTGCAGGGTGCGCAGACGGATGAAGTGCGGATCGATGGCATCGAGCACGCGCGCGGTTTCCAGGGCGTGCTCGCGGGACAGCTCCCTGCCTCCCAGGCCGGGCATAATGTACTCGGACAGGGTGAATCCGGTCCGTACGGCCATTCGGCCCGCCTCGATATGCTGTGAGGAGCTCGCGCCCTTGTTGATCAGGCGCAGCACCTCGTCGGATCCGCTCTCCATGCCGATGTGCAGGCGGTCCAGGCCGGCCATGCGCAGCCGCTGGAGCTCCTGTTCGCTCTTGCGGACGACCGTGCTGCTGCGGGCGTACATGGTCACCCGCCGCACCTGGGGCACCTCGCTGCGCAGCGTTGTCAGGGCCTGTTCCAGCACATCCGTCTTGAGGATAAGGCTGTTTGCGTCCTGGATGAAAACCGTTCCCTCACCGTGGATCGCCCAAAAGGCAAGCTGTTTGTACTGCTCGCTCCAGTCCCCGCTTTTGAGAATGTGCTGCATCACACCGGCGTCAAGATCTCCACTCCCGATCAGGCTTTGGGCATATTCGCGCATCTCCTCCAGCATTCGGGCTACGGCACGGATGTCCTCCAGGATCTCCTCCAGGCTCCTGCGGCTGAAGCTGCGCCTTTTGTACACCGGGCAAAAGGTGCATTTGTTCCAGGGACAATTCCGGGTAAAGCGAAGCAGGAGGCTCCCCGCCTCGCTGGGCGGTCTGATGGGGCCCTGTTCAAAGCTGGGCATGACTGTGTTCTCCGAGCTTGTTCCCGTTTTCAGTGATCGCAAGTTCCGGCCAGGAAGCAGTTGTAGCGGTACATCATGGCGCAGGCCTTCACCGCTTTTTCCGGGGTGTGATAGAAAACGCTCTGATAGCGCGGGCAGGAGGCCTCCTCGATGGTCCTGTCCGACTCCCCGGACTGCAGGCGGACTCCGTAAATGGGCTTCTCATGGATCTCCATGAGGCGGGCCGTGGTCTCCACGTACTCCTGCTCGAAGCGTGCCAGCTCCCGATCCACCTCTTGCAGATAACTTCCGGAATAGCCGGGGTCAATGCGGCCCACGGCATCCAGGTATTCCCGGACAAAGGCGCGCCTGCCCAGGATGCCCAGATTGATGATCGCGTCGCACCCGTCCCAGGCGGCGAGCTTTTCCATGGTCTTCACGGGCAGGGAGAGATCGCTTTCCCCAACCAGATCGACAGGATTGGAGCGGCTCCAGTAGGGCGGCAGCTCCGCGTCCAGAAAGTCGAGGATGTCCTGGCTCAGCTCGGGCAGCTCGAGTCCGTACTGGGCGCACATGTCCGCGGTGATCACGCCCCAGCCGCCGCCGAGGGTGACCACTGCGACCCGTCTGCCCCGCGGCAGGGGGAGGGAGGAAAAGGCGGCGGTGAGGTCGAGGAGATCCATGGGCCCGTCCACCTGGATGATGCCCGCCTGCCGGCAGAGGCCGTTGAAGACGGCGCTGTCCGAGCTCATCGCTCCGGTGTGGCTTGCCGCGGCCTTGCTCCCCTCCTTGGTGTTACCGCCCTTGAGCAGGACGATGGGCTTTTTGCCGGAGGTCCTGCGCGCGGCCTCCAGAAAGCGGGGCCCGTCCTTGGGGCTTTCCAGATAGAGCATCACCGTGCGGGTTTTTTCCTCCTCCGCGAAATAGTCCAGGTAGTCCTCCACGCTCAGCATGGCCTCATTGCCCGACCCGCAGAAGGAACGGATCCCGATGCCCTGCTGCTCGGCGAAGGAGAGGAGCTGGACGCCCATGTTGCCGGACTGGGAGACCATGGCTGTGGACCCCGCACGGGGCTGGACGATGGAACCGGTGCAGTAGAAGCTGTGGTGCGGATTGCACAGCCCCATGGTGTTGGGGCCGAGAATGGTGATGCCCAGCCTGTTGGCCTTGTCCACAAGATGATCTTCAAGCTCGCGGCCTTCCGCGCCGGTTTCGCCGAAGCCGGAGGCGATGAGCACCATGCGCCTGATGCCTTTCTGCCGGAGATCGTCCAGGAGCCCGGGTATCTGGGCCGCCGGAATGGTGACCACGGCCAGATCCGGAGTCTCCGGCAGGGAGGCGAGCGAGGTGTATGCCTCTCGCCCGGCGATGATCCCGCCCTTGGGGTTGACCAGATAGACGGGGCCGGAAAAGCCGCCGCTGATCGCGTTGGTGACCAGGAGGTGCCCCCATTTGCCCATCCGGGCGGAGGCGCCGACAAAGGCGACACTGTCCGGCTTGAAGAACTGTTCGGTGATATCTGGGGGGATCGCCGGACGCCGGCGCGAAACGCCAGCATCCCGCTTGAGCACGGCAAGGGCGTCCGCGGCGAGCACCTGACCCTGGCCAGTGACCAGAAGGGGGTTGATGTCCAGCTCGCCGAGACTCGGATAGTCCCGGGCCATGGCCCCGAGTCCGGTCAAGGTGCGGACCAGGGCTGTTTCGTCCGCAGCCATCTGATTGCGAAAACCCTGCAACAGACTGTATCCCCGGATTTCCCGGAGCATGCCCAGGGCTTCCTGCTCGGTGATCGGAGCGAGCCTCAGGCTGAAATCGGACAGGGCCTCGGTGAAAATGCCGCCCAGGCCGAACATGAGCACAGGCCCGAACTGCGGATCCCGGAAAAATCCGGCAAGGAATTCGCGCTGGGCCTTGATCTGCGGCTGGACGAGCACGCCCTTCAGCCCCGGGGTCCGTTCCATGTCCGCATACGCACCGCGCACGGCATCGGCCTGTTCCAGACCGAGCCGAACCAGACCGGCGTCGCTCTTGTGCCCGATATCGCGCACCAGCCCCTTGAGCACCACCGGATAGCCGATCGCCTCAGCCGCCTGTTCCGCCTCATCTGCGGAATATACCGTGTGCTCGGTGACCACGGGGATGGTGTATTCGTGCAGGAAGGCCTTGCTCTCCGATTCATCCAATCCGCTCGAGCCGGCCAAAAGCGCCTGTTCAACAGTGTGCCCAAGATCCGAGGGCATGGCACCTCCTTGTTCCATTATCCGGCAAGGATAGGGGTCCCGTTCCACTTCCCCGCCGGTCGCAGAAAAATGTTCTTGTACTATACAATGAGGGGGAAAGCAAAACGTCCACGGCATTCAAGACCGTCTGAATGCATTCACACGAGCTCTGCCGCCGCACCCGGGACAAGGTGAACAAAGAGCTTTGTTTCCACGGAATCCGCCCTGTAGAGGCTTCGGCACTCTTGGCGCGACCGGGATTTTGCCAGAAACAAAGCTTTGAATTGAGCCAGAGCCCGGAATATGCTATATGTCCTACTATCCTTGTCTTTGTTTTATACAGGGAATAGACCGCGAAACGCGAACCGGGAAGAACTGTGCGGTCCGGAGAGGAATGCAGTCCACGAACAAGGATACCCCGAGCATACGGGAAAAGGGAAGGCCTTATGACCAACGGGCATGACAGCGGGGAGCGCGAACGCTTTGTCCGGCGTCTGAAAGAGCTTTTCTGCTCTCTGGACGGCGAAAGGACGGATCCCGAAGAGCGAAGCGGAGGCGTTCCCAGCGATTTCGGCTGGACCGAGACCGAAGCGGAGTACCAGAGGGCCCAGGCCGCATGGCTTCGGGGCGAAAAAACGAACGGAAAAGGCTGACAGCCTTGGCAACGACCTCGCCCGTGTGGGCTGTAATAAGGGCCCGATAGCAGAATAGGAGCGAATTTCGCAGAGCAACTCCGGTTCATGAATACCCGGAAAGGGATAACGGTCCGCAGCAGTGCAGGCAAGCAAGAGCTTGTTGAAAAAGTCCTTATCAGGCAGGGCGTTTAAAAATTTCAAGGGTCAAGCGCGACCCGGCACTCACTTTCCCCCCGAAGTTCAAT
>JAZKRN010000033.1:0-20760 GCA_036628655.1 Desulfohalobiaceae bacterium
GTGATTATGTGGTTATGTTTTTAGGTTGAAGGTTGCAACTTAATCACTAAAGCACTTGACACTTCTCACTTATTCATCCTTCTCCTCATACCCGGGACACATCACATTCAGGTGTCCGGCCAGTTTCTGCAGGAGGCCGATCCATTCTTTCGCCGCATCTTCCCCCTTGTTCGCCTTGTCCCACATCTCCTCGTAGGTGTTCTGGACCAAATGGAAGAAGATGTTCTGGGACTGCCACAGATTGAGATCAAGGGACAGCGGCTGCAGGGTGTCCAGGATTGCGATGATCCATTGCAGAAGATCCCTGTTTTCCGGATCCTGATCCAGGTGCCCCATGAGGTGGTCGATTTTCCAGCCGGCCTTGTACCCCAACTCGTTTGTATTCAGATGGATATGCCAGTCCTGGGCCTGCCTGATGAGGCGCTCCAGCTGGTCCAGATCCGGTTCGCCCTTCTCGAAGAGACGCAGGAGATCGGACTGGACCACGGTGTCCGCTGCCGTGTGCAGGGGCCTGGGGATAGGGGTGTTGATCTCGGTGAGGAAGTTCATCAGGGTGTAGTGCTGATCCACAATGCTTCGCAGCGTGCTTTCGGCGTCCTCCAGATTGGATTGGATAATATCCTGCAGCACTTTCTGCTGCTCGTCCTTGAACAGATGCCACAGGCTGTAGTTGTGGCCGCCGAAGTGGCTGTCCATGCTCCGTATGAGCTCGGGAATGTCGCCCTTGGAGAATACATCCTCGATCTCTTCGCGCATGGCCTGGAAAGCCTCGGGGCTCATATATTCCAGAATGCCGCAGTTGGCATTGTGCTCTCCCAGATAGGCCGCAGCGAAACAGACTTCGGTTTCGTCCCAGGTAAGGTTGGAGACGATGCGCGTGGTGCCAAGCCCCAGCTTCATCTGGCCCGCTGTGTGCTGTTCGTAGAATCTGTTCTCCGCGTTGTAGCAGTAGATGCGGATGTTCTCCAGGTCCTCCTCGAACAGGGAGGACAGGGCGTAGTGGCTGCCCACGAAGAGGAAGTCCACGCTCGCCGGCTTGACGAATTTATCGTACACGCGGCGTCCGTTGCCGTGCTCGGGGATGTTGCTCGGCGCCTGCTCCAGGTAGCCGAGGAATTCCTCTTCCAGCGGGGTTTCGAAGATCTCTTCAGCAAGCTGGATCATGCGGGCGGAGTATTTCATGACCTGAGTGGTCTCGATGCCCGATATCTCGTCGAAGAACCAACCGCAGCTGGTGTAGGCGAGCATGCCGTTGCGCTGGATCTCGAAGAGCTTGAGCAGCCTAATCTTCTCCTCATGGGTGAGCCTGCGGCTCGTCTGTCTGGCCAGGAAATCGTCCATTCGCTCGGGATCTCGGTCCAAAAGGACTTCGATATATTCCTCCCGCGAGGCCCAGGGATGGCTCACGAGCTCCGCCGCGTGCTTCTCGAAGAGGGGGTCCACGATGTCCCGCAATCGATCGATGCCGTCGCGGAGATGTTTGCGCCAGGCCTGGGTCCAGCCGGGGTTCATCCCGATGTGGCAGCCGCAGTCGTCCCGCCAGCGCTCCACTCCGTGAAAGCAGCTCCAGGAGGACTCCTCCACGATCTCCACCTCCATCTCCGGGGGATGCCTTTCCAGGTATTCCCCGTAGATGGTGATCCGGGCCATTTCCTTCTTTTCGATGTGGTGCAGGCAGTAGGCCAGGGCCATGTCCCCCATGCGGTGGTGATGGCCGTAGGTCTCGCCGTCTGTGGCGATGTGGACGAGCTGCGGCCATTCTCGCTCCTCGGAGAAGGCCTGATTCAGACGATCCGCAAGAAACTCCCCGTTCCGGAGCAGGCCTCCGAAGGCGATATCCTGGGAGATGGGACCGTCGTAGAAGAAAACGGCGATGCTGTTGCCCGAGGGAAGCCGGCAGAGATAGGGCCGGGTGGGATCGATCCGGTCCTCGGGAGTCAGCTCGACCCATTCCCTCCCGTCGACGGGCTTAATGCGCGCGGCCTGGCTCTGGGCCAGGAGGGTGAAGGCGATCCCCTGATCGGCGAGCACCTCCAGGCTGGCTGTGTCCACAGCTGTTTCCGGCAGCCACATGCCTTCGGGCATGCGGTGGAAACGGTTCCGAAAGTCGCGGATACCCCACAGGACCTGGGTAATCTTGTCCCGCTCCCGGGCCAGGGGAAGGATCATGTGATTGTACACCTGGGCCAGGGCGGAGCCGTGCCCGGAGAAGCGCTCCTGGCTCAACCGGTCCGCCTCCAGGATCTGCTCGTACACATCCGGCTTGTGGCGCTCCATCCAGGAGAGAAGGGTGGGGCCGAAGTTGAAGCTGATTTTGGAGTAGTTGTTCACGATGTCCACGATGCGGCGCTTGTGGTCCAGGAGGCGGGAGGCGGTGTTCGGGGCGTAGCACTGCATGGTGATCCGCTCGTTCCAGTCGTGGAAGGGAGAGGCGGATTCCTCCAGCTCCACCTCCTCCAGCCATGGATTCTCCCTCGGGGGCTGATAAAAGTGTCCATGGACACAGACATAGCGTTGCATAGGACTTTCCGTGGGTTATCTGTTGTTGGGGATGCGTTATCCGTGATCTGTTATCTGTTATCGGTTATCTGTGATGTGGTATTCATGGATTGTCATTCGTGTCCCGTGAACCCTGCTGTATGAGGACGGTTCACCGACTCACTGACATACTGACTCACTGACATACTGACTCACTGACACACCGACTCACCGACTCACCGACCGGAGCAGGGCCAGGCTGTATCCCGCGAGCCTGATTCGGCCGTCAGACTCAGGATGGTGCGGCACCGGGCTGCCGGGACCGTCCCATTCCCGGTCCGCCGTATGCAGGAGCCTGGTCCAGCCCCTTCCGGGCAGATCCAGCCGGACTTCCTCCTCGTCCGGGGTCAGGTTGCACACCGCTGCGACGCGGTCCTCGGAGCTCCAGCGAAGAAGGGTGAGCACAGCGTCATTGTTCGCCCCCCAAACCGCGAGACGGTCCAGGTGCAGCTCCCGCAGGGCTCGAAGGCTCTTGCGCATCCGGATCAGCGCGGTGTAGAGCCCGACCATGCTCCGGTGTCTCGCCTCGTAGCGCTTGTGCCAGTTGAGAACGCAACCGGCGAAGGTCTCCGGATCCTGCGGATCGGGCGGCTCCCCGGGCCAGTCGAAGGCGGCGAACTCCCGCTTTCTCCCCTCGCGGACGGCCTCGATGAGCCAGTCGTCGCCGTGGCTGACGAAGAAGCGAAAGGGCGCTGATTCCCCGTATTCCTGGCCCATGAAGATCAGCGGCAGAAAGGGGCTGGTGAGCAGGAGCCCGGCGGCCAGCTTGTCCGCCTCGAAGGACACGAGCGCGGAGAGGCGGTCCCCCTGCATGCGGTTGCCCACCTGGTCGTGGTTCTGGGTGGAGACCACGAACTGCTTTCCCGCTCGGTCCCTGGGAGAGTTTCCGTGCCTGCGGCGGCGGTAGGCGGAATGGATTCCGTCGTAGACGTATCCCTGGGCCAGGGCCTTTTTCAGGTGCCAGGCCCTGCCGAAATCCAGATAGTATCCCTGCCGCTCCCCGGTGAGCAGGGCGTGCACGCTGTGGTGGAAGTCGTCCGCCCACTGGCCGGAGTGCCCCAGGCCGCCCAGGGACTGCTCCCGGATGAGGCGCGCGTCATTCGCGTCGCTCTCCGGCAGGAGGTGGACCGGCTTGCCCAGCCTTCGGGCCAGACGCCGCACCTCAGTGGCCAGCTCCTGGAGGAAGGGGCGGGCGCTCATGTCGAATATGGCGTGGACGGCATCCAGGCGCAGTCCGTCCAGATGAAAGTCCTCGATCCAGGTCAGGGCGTTGTCGATGAAGAAGTTGCGCACCTCGTCGCTGTGGGCGCTGTCGAAGTTGAGCGCCGGGCCCCACGGGGTGGCGTACTGCTCCGTGAAGTAGGGCCCGAAGTCCGCCACATAGTTCCCCTCGGGTCCCAGATGATTGTACACCACGTCCAGGACCACGGCCAGGCCCCGCGCGTGACAGGCATCCACGAGCTCGCGCAGGGCGCGCGGCCCGCCGTAGGTGTTCTGCACCGCAAAAGGCAGGACCCCGTCGTAGCCCCAGTTGCGCCACCCGGGGAATTGGGCGACGGGCATGAGGCTCAGGCAGGTGATCCCCATTGCCGCGAGCTCATCCAAGCGAGGAATAATGGCCCGAAGGGTTCCTTCCGGAGTGAAGGTGCCCGGATGGAGCTCGTAGAAAATGAGATCCTTCAGGGGCAAATTAGCCCAGGTCCCGTCGGACCAGGGAAAGGCGGTGTCCACCACTTCCGAGGGGCCGTGCACGCTCTCAGGCTGGTAGCGGGAGGCCGGATCCGGACGGACGATCTCGCCGTCCAGGACGAAGGCATAGCGGTCCCCCGGCCACGCGCCGGGGATATCCGCGCTCCAATAGCCGTTCACCTCAAGGGTCAGAGCCCGGGTTTCCCGCAGATTCGAGCCGTCCAGGCGAACCTCCACGCCGCTTCGGAAGGGGGCCCAGACCCTGAACCGCGTTGTTCCGTTTCCCAGGTATCGCGCTCCGACCCGCTTGCGCATCACTGCTCCCCGTGCTTGAGAATGAGCATGGCCAGGGGGGGCAGATGCAGCACCAGGGACTGGGAATAGCCGTGGCAGGGCACGGGTGAGGTGTTCACGCCCCCCATGTTCCCGTGGGCGCTGCCGCCGTACTCGCTGGCGTCGCTGTTCAGCGCCTCCCGCCAGAAACCGGACCGGGGAGCCCCGATGCGGTAGTTTGCCCGCGGCAAGGGAGTATTGTTGCACACCACGACGATGTCAAAGCTTTGCTGTTCCGGCACGCGGCGCTGATAGCTGATCACGCTGTTCTCCGAGTCGGAGGAGTCGATCCAGGAGAAGCCGTTCTGCTCGAAGTCTCCGGTGTGCAGGGAGGGCTCATGGCGATAGATCAGGTTGAGCTCACGCACCCATCTAGCCAGTCCTGCGTGCATGGGGTCCTCGAGGAGGTGCCAGTGCAGGCTCTCCTCGTGGTACCACTCCTGGCGCTGACCGAACTCGTCCCCCATGAACAAAAGCTTCTTGCCCGGATGGGTGTACATATACCCCAGCATCAGGCGCAGATTGGCGAACTGCTGCCAGGTGTCCCCGGGCATCTTGTCCAGGAGCGAGCCCTTGCCGTAGACCACCTCGTCGTGGGACAGCGGCAGGACAAAGTTCTCCGTAAAGGCGTACCAGATGCTGAAGGTGAGCTCGTTCTGGTGATACTTGCGGTGGATGGGATCCTGGGCGAAATAGTTGAGCGTATCGTGCATCCAGCCCATGTTCCACTTCATGCCGAAGCCGAGCCCACCGGCGTACACCGGCCTGGAAACCATGGGCCAGGAGGTGGACTCCTCGGCGATGGTCTGCGCTCCGGGAAAGTTCTCGTACACCGCGCTGTTCACGTTGCGCAGGAAGGCGATGGCGTCCAGGTTCTCGTTGCCCCCGTAGCGGTTGGGGATCCAGTCCCCTCCGGTCCGGCCGTAGTCCAGATAGAGCATGGAGGCCACCGCATCCACCCGCAGGCCGTCCATGTGGTATTTGGCCAGCCAGAACAGGGCGTTGCTGACCAGGAAGGAGTGCACCTCGTTGCGGCCGTAGTTGAAGATGTAGCTCTGCCAATCCGGGTGGAACCCAAGGCGCGAGTCCTCATGCTCATAGAGGTGCGTGCCATCGAAGTAGACCAGGCCGGTTTCGTCTCCCGGAAAGTGGGAAGGGACCCAGTCCAGGATGACCCCGATGCCGCGGCTGTGCAGATGATCCACGAAGTACATGAAGTCCTGGGGAGTCCCGTAACGAGAGGTGGGCGCGAAGTAGCCCAGGATTTGATAGCCCCAGGAGCCGTAGAAAGGGTGCTCCATGACCGGCATGAGCTCCACATGGGTGAACCCCGCCTCTACCAGGTAATCCGCCAGCTTGTGGGCGATCTCGCGGTAGGTGAGAAAACGGTCCCCCTCTTCGTAGATCCGGGCCCAGGAGCCCAGATGGCACTCGTACACGGATTGCGGGGCGCGATGGCCGTTGGGGCCCTGGCGGTTCTCCATCCAGTCACTGTCCTGCCAGGTGTAGTCCAGGTCCCAGACCACCGAGGCGAGGCTCGTCGCGCTCTCGCAATAAAAGCCGAAAGGATCGGTCCTGTCCGCCCAGTAGTCCGTGACAGCGGATTCCACGCGATACTTATACAGATGGCCCGCAGCGAGTCCGGGGACGAATCCCTCCCAGACCCCGGATCCGTCACCGCGCATCTGCAGGGGATGATTGGAGCCGTCCCAATTGTTGAAGTCGCCCACCAGGCTCACGCGCTTGGCGTTGGGGGCCCAGACCGCGAAGTACGCCCCTGTTTCACCATCCGAGCTTGTGAGATGGCAGCCCAGCTTGTCGTAGAGTCGGTAGTGGTTTCCCTGCTTGAAGAGGTAGGAGTCCATTTCCTGGAAGAGACTGACGTCGTAGCGGATGCTGCTTGGCATATGGGATTCCTTATTCAGGGTTTCGGGTTCCCCGTTTCGGGTTCTGGGTTGTCGGAGGTCGGTCACCAGTTATGGATCACAACCTCCGACGTCCGACGTCCGACGTCCGACAACCGACTCACTGACCCACCGATTCACCGATCTCCGGGAGAGTGTTCCCCGTTCTTCGTTCCCCGTTCTTCGTTCTTCGTTCGGAGAGAGGTAGGGGGTGCATCAGCGTTTCGCTGAAGCGTTTTTCCGTCCTCTGGTCTTCCGACATCCGACATCCGACATCCGACGTCTGACGTCCGACGTCCGACCTCCGACTTCCGATCCCCGACCTCCGATCTCCGACTTCCGACCTCCGTAGCTAAATCTCCCGGGCCAGCAGCTGCTTGACGCCATGCACGGGGATGCTCAGCCAATCCGGGCGGTTGTTCAGCTCGTATCCCACCTCGTAGATCGCCTTTTCCAGCATGAGACAGCGGAACAAGAGCTCCAGGGACTTCTTGTTCGAGGGGAGCAAAGAGCTGGGCCTGATCGTGTTCTGGTATCCGGACAGGAACATTCCGCTCACAGCCCGGAACCAGGGATCGATCCAGGAGGCGAGATAGGCGAGGTCGTCCTCGCTGGAGGTAAGATGCTGGTGCAGGGCGTGGTGGGCCGCGTAGTGAAAGGAGCGGACCATCCCGGCCACATCCCGCAGGCAGGAGCGCTTGAGGCGCCGCTCACTCAGGGGACGGGCGGGCTCGCCCTCGAAGTCCACGATGACGAAGCTGTTGCCAGTGTAAAGCACCTGACCCAGGTGATAGTCCCCGTGGTTGCGGATCTTGATGGTGTCGAGCCGCTCCCGGGTCAGCTCGGCGAACTCGGCGAGAAGGTCGTCCTCGGCATCGACAACGTCCTGGGCCTGCTGCCTGATATCTCCGGTCAGCTGGGGAAGGCTCCGCTTGAGTGTGGTGATGGTCCTGCGGCACAGATTGCGCATGGACTGGTACATGGAGCGCTGATAATGCCAGGAAAAGGGCTCCGGCTTGAACGCCGGATCGTCCGATCCCAGGGACAGGGACAGATGGAGCTGTCCGGTGATGCGGCCGAGCAAATGGACCACCTCCAGGAAGTATCCACCGATACAGTCGTGCAGGAGCTGGGGAATGTTGTTGTACCCCACGTGGAGCGGGGAGAGGGGAATCCCGGGCACCTGCTGCTGGGTCTGCTTGGTGATCATGGCGTTCTCGAAGAACTTGTGCAGGTGGTCCTGGGTGAAGGTCCACGCGTCTCCCTGATTGGGCACGTATTCCTGGAGCATGCCCAGGACGTACTGCCTGCGGGACACGTGGGAGTAGCGGATCTGCCCCGCGTAGGAGGGGATATGCGGGAACTCCGCCTTGTCCGTCAGGAAGGAGGTGATTTCCGTGTCCGGATTGATCCCCTCATCCACGCTGCGGTAGAACTTGAGAATGTATCCATCCTCGTAAAACACAGATGTGTTGCTTTGTTCCGCACGAAGCAGGCGGGAGCCCTGGGGTCGTTCCAGAGAGCTCAGGTGTTCCGAGGCCTGCTTGCCGGGAAGCCCCACCAGATGGCCCCGTGTGCCCGTGATGCTGTGGCTCTTGGTGATCAGGGAAAAGAGGGCTTCGCGGCATCCTGGGGACTGCAGGGCATCGTACAGGCGGCCCGAATCATCCCCGGTCTTGATCCAGGCCAGCACTTCGGACTTGGCCTCCTGGCTTGCCTGCTCCGTCTTACTCACTTCTGTGTCACTGGCGTAGCCCACCGGCAGGAGATAGATTTCCGCCTCGCCCTCGGTGTAGCTCACCTCGAGCTGCAGAAGGTGAAAATCCTGATCCCCGGCGTCAAGAGGGATATTTTCCGCGATGAGGATCTTGCGGATCTTCTTGGACTTGGAGCGGAACCAGCGCTTCTGTCTCAGAAATCCGGGCAGGATCCGCTCCTCCAGCCGCATCTTGTTCGCGCCGTCGAAGACCTCCCTCCAGTCCCTGCGCAGGATCATGCGCGGCGGCTCCCAGACCTGTGCGCTGTCCGGTTCCAGCTCCGTTTCGGACTGCAGGGAGAACCAGAAGTAGTCGTGCACTCCCAGGGTGAAGACATAGGCGCTCTCCCGGATTTTGGGGAAGCGATTTCCGCTGAAGACCTCCACCGGGATGTATCCGGCGTACGCGGAGAGATCGAGCTCCGCAACCTGGGGGAAGCGGGAGAGGTTGATGACCACCAGGATGCGCTCCTCTCCGTATTTGCGGATGAAGGCCAGCACCTTGTGGTTGTCCGGGAGGAGATATTCGATGTCCCCCCGCCCGAAGGCCTGGAAGCGCCTGCGCGTGGCGATGACGCGCCGCGTCCACCACAGCAGGGAGGAGGGGTTCTGGGTCTGGTTCTCCACGTTCAGGGACTCGAAGTGGTATTCCGGGTCCATGATCACCGGGAGATAGAGCTGCTGGGGATTGACCATGGAAAATCCCGCATTGCGGTCCGGGCTCCACTGCATGGGGGTGCGCACGCCATTGCGGTCGCCCAGGTAGTAATTGTCCCCCATGCCGATCTCGTCCCCGTAATAGACCACCGGCGTCCCGGGCAGGGAGAAGAGAAGGAAGTTCATCAGCTCGATCTTGCGCCGGTTGTTGTTCAAAAGCGGGGCCAGCCTGCGGCGGATGCCCAGATTGATCCGGGCCTGGGGGTCGCGGGCGTACACGCGGTACATGTAGTCCCGCTCCTCGTCGGTGACCATCTCCAGGGTGAGCTCGTCGTGGTTGCGCAGGAAAATGGCCCACTGGCTGCTCTCCGGGATGCTCGGGGTCTGCTCCAGGATGTCGATAAGGGGAAAGCGGTCCTCCATCCACAGGGCCATGTAGAGCCTGGGCATGATGGGGAAGTGGAAAGCCATGTGGCACTCGTCCCCGTCGCCGAAGTAGTCCACCGCGTTCTCCGGCCACTGGTTGGCCTCCGCCAGGAGCATGCGGCTTTTATAGTGGGTGTCCACGTGGTTGCGCAGCTCCTTGAGATACTCATGGGTTTCGGGGAGGTTCTCGCAGTTGGTGCCCTCCCGCTCCAAGAGATAGGGAACGGCGTCCAGGCGCAAACCGTCCACCCCCATGTCCATCCAGAAGTCGATGACCTTGCGCATGGTCTTGCGCACTTTCGGATTGTCGAAGTTGAGATCCGGCTGGTGCGAGTAGAAGCGATGCCAGTAGTAGGCTTTTGCCGCATGGTCCCAGCTCCAGTTGGAAGACTCGAAGTCCTGGAAGATGATTCGGGCCTCCTGGAACCATTCCGGAGTATCGCTCCAGACGTAGAAATCCCTGAAGGGGGAGCCCGGATCGGAGCGCCGGGCCAGCTGGAACCAGCGGTGCTGGTCCGAGGTGTGGTTGAGCACGAGCTCGGTGATGACCCGAATTCCGCGGTAGTGGGCGGACTTCACGAATTCCCGGAAGTCCTTCAGACTCCCGTAGTCCGGATGGATGTCGAAGTAGTCGGATATATCGTACCCGTCGTCCTTCTGGGGCGAGGGATAGAAGGGCAGCAGCCAGATCGCGGTGACCCCCAGGTCCTGGAGGTAATCCAGTTTCTTGAGCAGTCCCTTGAAGTCGCCGATGCCGTTGCCGTCGGCATCCATGAAGGTTTTCACGTGAAGTTGATAGAAGATCGCGTCCTTGAACCACTCCGGGTCGTCACTGAGCTGAATGGCACGCGAGTCCATAGAGCGCTCCTTGTAATCCGATACGAGTTCCGGCTCAGGCTATGGATTAGAGGCTATGGGCGATGGACGATTGGTAATGCGAGTCTTACCGCTGGGAGCTCTTCCGTTCTCGAATGAGCTGTCACGCACCAAGAACAACCACTCACCAGTCAGGATCATGAGCTTTGTCCGCAATGATCGCAGATACTGTTCTGGCTATTGTATTCATAATTTTATCATGTCGCGATGAATATGGGAACTTTCCGAAAGTAATGAGCAATGAGCAACGAGTTAAAAGTTGAAAGGAATAAGTGATGAGTGTCTGATGATTTCTCGTTTGGCTCCAATGTCCAGGATTCGAGAACCGGAATTTGGCAACGGGATAATGAAACAAATGGACACACCGCTTGATCATCCGACCCATCAAATCACTCTTCATCAGTCAGTCACCAGTCACTGACTCGCCCATCGCCTTCTCTACATAAAGTAGTCAAAGTCCTGCTCCCGGTGCATCCGCAGGTGCAGGCGCATGATGCGAGCCGGGATCACGTGGGGGTCGAGCCCGATACGGTTCCACTCCCCGGTCCAGACGTACTTTTCGTCACCCAGCAGGTCGTGGAGCATATACGGCCTCTCCGGGGAGAGCTTAAGATCCCCGAGAGGCAGGCGGAGGCCCGCCCCATGGTAGTGGAAGGGGTCCAGGTTGACCACGATGAACAGGACATTCTCCCGGTCCGGGCTCCACTTGAGATAGCCGAGCACGTATTCACTGTCCGTGTCCAGGAAGAGGATGTTGTCCGTGCGCTGCAAAGCCGGATTTTCGCGGCGCACGCTGTTCACCCGGGCGATGAGGTCCTTAAGGTTGCCCTCCCGGTCCCGGTCCCAGGCCCTGATCGCGTACTTCTCCGAGTCCTGATATTCCTCGCGCCCGGGAACGGCCCGGTTCTCACAGATCTCCAAGGCCGGGCCGTAGATGCCGTAGTTCGAGGACAGGGTGGCCGCAAGAACCAGGCGGATGACAAAGGCCGGCCTCCCACCGTGCTGGAGGAATTCCGGCAGGATGTCCGGCGTGTTGGGCCAGAAGTTGGGCCGGAAGAAGTGGCGCACCGGAGGCGCGGTCAACTCCTGCATGTACCGGGTCAGCTCCTGCTTGGAGTTGCGCCAGGTGAAGTAGGTGTAGGACTGGGTGAATCCCAGCTTGGCCAGCCTGTACATGACCTTGGGCCGGGTGAAGGCCTCGGCCAGGAAGATGACCTCAGGGTGCTCCGCCTTGATCTCGCCGATAAGCCACTCCCAGAAGAGGAAGGGCTTGGTGTGGGGGTTGTCCACCCGAAATATGCGCACGCCCTCGCCGATCCAGAAGAGGACCACATCCCGCAGCTCCCGCCAGAGATTTTGCCAGTCCGGGGTCTCGAAGTTGAGGGGGACCACGTCCTCGTACTTCTTGGGCGGATTTTCCGCATACTGGATGCTCCCGTCCGGCCGCCAATGGAACCAGTCCGGATGCTCCCGGATATAGGGGTGATCCTTGGAGCACTGCAAGGCCAGGTCCAGGGCAATTTCCAGGCCGTGCTCCGCGGCGCGGGAGTTGAATCGCCGCAGGCCCTCTAGCCCTCCGAGCTCGGGATGCACCGCCCTGTGACCGCCCTCGGAGCTTCCGATGGCCCAGGGGCTGCCCGGATCCTCCGGACCGGCCCGGGGACTGTTGTTCGGGCCCTTGCGGTCGGTGGTCCCTATGGGGTGCACAGGGGGCAGATAGATCACGTCGAAGCCCATGCGGGCGATGTCCGGAAGAATCTTTTCGCAGTCGGCAAAGGTGCCGTGCCTGGCCGGATCGTCGGTGCAGGAACGCGGAAAAAGCTCGTACCAAGCGCTGAAACCGGCCCGCTCCCGATCAACGTCCAGCGGGAGCCAGTGGTTCATCCGGCTCACGTTCTCCGGATCGGGGTAGCGGGAGAGGAGCTCCAGGAGCTCCGGACGGAGGCAGAGCCGGACGCAGGCTTCAATATCCGCTTCGTTGCGGATCCGTTCCATCCAGGAGGCGATCAGCTCCCGGTCCTGACCCTGGGCAAGGCGCAGGCCCTCATCCATGAGCTGAAGGCCGGCCCTGATTTCCGTGGACATGTCCGCGCCGCCGAATCGGTGCTTGGTGTCCAGATCGTGCTGCCAGGTGGCGAAGCGGTTCACCGCGCCGGCAATCGCGTAGGAGCACCGTCCCGGACCGCCGACGCTGAAACGGCCCTCCCAGCGGTCGTTGACCAGGGGGTCCATCCAGGACCAGCCGTATTCCGCGTCGTCCTCGCGGGCGTACATCAGCCACGCACTCAGGCGCTCGTGCCCGTCCGCGAAGATATCCGCCCGCACGGTGATCCTCTCTCCGGGGACGGCCTTGAGGGCATAGGCTCCCTCTTCGATTTCCGGGTCCACCGCCTCGATGATGACGCGACAGCGTCCCGGGAAGTCCTCCGGGCGCCGGCGGGATCTGTCGGCCATATGATCCTGTGCCTTGCTCGCGGTGCCTGGCATGGCTCCTTCCTTGCGGCTTGCGTTTTTCCTTTGGCGCTATCCGCTTGAATAACGAGGTTACGGAGTCCTGCCGCACGCTATCGCCCGAATGCGCGGCGGCTTCCATGAGGTCCGCGTCCGGGGCCGCCCATGCTGGTGCGTCTGCGGAACAGGCCTGCGCAGCAGAGAAAGAGAGTCCCGGAGCGAATAAGGAAATGAATGGAGCTGTCCAGCAGAAAAGGGAAGGATCAAACACTGTTCCGGGCAGCACAATGAGGGAACTGGGAAAATATAACCATGAGCAATTTCGGGTTTTTTGTCAATAGATCTGTTGCGAACCGGACTGAAGCTGTCTCGTGCAGGAAGAAGGTGTACCCGCCAGAGTTATGGAGTGATGGACACCCCAACCTTTCGCCCATTGGAGCAAGTGGATATCTCGGTGCAAGCATGATTTCTTCGGCCCTTGTCTTGATGCCCGGAATGCGAGATAACATATAATTGAGAAATCGGGACAGGATTGTCAGTAACAGTAAGGAGCGCTGGTATGAGCAAAAAATGGAAAATCGCGGCTGTCTGCGCCGCAGTGCCGGTTCTGGTGATCATCGCCTTGATCATCGTGGTGCACACCTATGACTTCAATCGCCTCAAGCCCCGCATCGAGAGCGCGGTGCAGAATGCAACAGGACGGGAGCTGACCATGGCCGGGGATATCGAGCTCGACTTCGGCTTTTCCCCCGCGCTGGTGGTGCAGCAAGTGGCCCTGCAGAACGCGGAGTGGGGGTCCGAGCCGGAAATGGCCGCATGTGAGCGATTCGAACTGGAGGTGGCCCTTTTGCCCCTGATTACCGGCGATATCCGCATCAAGCGCCTGATTCTGATCCGGCCTACCATGCTTGTGGAGAGGAGCGCACAGGAAAATTTCAATTACGTCTTCGACACTGGCCCGAAAAAGGGAAAGAAAAAGGCCCCGGAAGACGGGGAAGGCAAGCCTGAGGAGCGGGCCCTGCCCGGTCTGGAGGTGAACAAAATCCGCATCGACGGGGCTGAGCTGATGTACAAGGACCATGCCGCGGACAGCAGCTTTACAGCGACCCTGGACCGGATGCGCGCCTCGGCCGAGGCCGTGGACGCGCCGCTCGACTTTGACCTCAAGGGCGCCTTCAAGGACATCCCCTTTTCCCTGTCCGGAGAGATAGGCTCCCTGCAGAGCCTCATGCAGGGCGAGGACATGCCCTTCAGCCTACAGGCCGGGCTTGCCGGAGCAAAAGCGGATATCGCCGGCAACCGGACGGTTTCCGGAGACAAAAACGGCTTCTCCGCCCGGGTGGATCTGCGCGCGGACAGCCTGAAGGGGGTGAACAAGCTGGCGGGCACGGATCTGCCGCGAGATGTACCCGTCGCCTTGAGGACCGCGGTGTCTTCCCCGGATATGCAGTCGATCAGCGTAACGAGCCTGGAGCTCGGCCTGGGGAAAAGTACGATAAGCGGTGAGGCGGAGCTGGATCTGGGCGGATCGGTCCCAGCAGCGCAAGTTTCCCTCCAGTCGGAAGAGCTGGACCTGAGACCGTTTATGCCCCAGGACGGTTCCTCCGGGGACAAAGAGGCCTCTCCCGAGGAGAAGGATGCCAAAAAGGGCGGGCGCGTATTTCCGGATACCCCGATCGCGGCGGAATTCCTGCACGGGGTCAAGGCTTCGGTGCGGACCGAGGTCGGACGCCTCCTCCTGCCGCAGTGGCAAGGCGAGAATCTACGAATGGATCTGGCCCTAGCCAACGGCAGGCTCCGGATGGACCCCCTGCGGCTGGACACGGCCGGCGGCAGTTTGGAGGGCGAGTTGGGCCTGCGCGACCTGAAGCGGGGCGTGGCGATGTCCACGCAGATGAAGATCGCGGATATGCGGATCAGCAAACTCCTGGCCGGGATGGGACAGGAGGAGTTCCTGCAGGGCGATCTGCAGGCCAATCTGGACCTCGCAGCGAGCGGCGGAAGCGTCGCCGACCTCATGGGCGCGATGAGCGGCGAGGCGGTGCTGATTGTCGGCGAGGGGATGCTGGACAGTGCCTATCTGGAGAAAAAGGCAGGGGACGTGCTCGCCACGCTGCTCAGGTATGTGGATCCGAAGAGGAAGTCTGGGGAGGAAACCCGGATCAACTGCCTCGTCTCCGCCCTGGACCTGAACAAGGGGCTCGCCGAGAGCAGGGTGATCCTCGTGGATACCAAGCGGATGCAGATCCTTGCGGACGGCAATGTGGATCTGGGCACGGAAAAGCTGGACTTCAGCTTCGATCCTTCGCCCAAGGAGGGGCTGGATTCCGGGGCCCTGGGACAGGCGAGCCTGAGCCTTTCCGAGCTGAGCAAGCCGTTCAGGCTCTCCGGAACCCTGGCCGAGCCTTCCCTGGCCCTGGATGTACAAAAGGCGGCTCTCAGCCTGGGAAAAATGCTCGGCGGAACATCCAAGGGCGGCCTGTCCGGCGCTGCCGAGTCCTTGCTTTCCGGGTCGGAAGAGGAGTCCGTTTCCTGCAGCGAAGCCATCGCCGTGGCCCGGGGCGAGAAAAAGGCTGTTGAAAAGCGGCCTGCCAAGAAAGAAAGCCCGGAGGAGAGCTCTGAAGACTCCGGCGAGGGAAGCACTGTGGAGAAGGGGGTGCAGGAGCTGGAAGAGGGTGTGAAGGATCTATTCTAATACCCGTTCCTCGTTCCGGGTTCCCTCTCTGGGTTCTTGGTTTCAAGGTTGAAAGTGTGAGACGAAGAGGAAAGGCTTTTCCGAGGTCGGGGATATCCAGTCAACAGCTCCTGTCTCCTGACTCCTGCGTCCTAACTCCCGTCCTCCAGGCACTTGGCCCACTCTTTGGGCGCGTCCAGAACAAGCCTGCCCTGCTTGATCCAGCCCCTGCCCACGATTCCGAGGTCCGAGGCGACGACGCAGGGGCCGGCCTTGGCGGTCTCCACGTCCCAGGGCAGGCTTTTGCCCTGCATCAGAAGGATGATCGCCTCTGTGTCCACCCGGATCATGTTTTTTTCCGCCAAATGGCCGAAACGCTGCAGGAAGGCGGTCGTGGGCAGCCCCCTGGGAAGCGGTCGGCGCAGCACTGGAAGGCCCATGGTCTCCAGGCCGTCCTCTTGCTGGGGAACAAACTCTTGCGCCGCGAGCCAGACCGTGGGGCGGCCGGGATAGTGCCAGAGGTGATATCCCCGGAATGCTTCCGGATCCATGCCGAATTGGCGCAGGAGGTAGCTCCAGATTTCCTCCGCGCCGGAATAGGGCTCAAAGTTTTCGCAGGAGGGCAATGAAGAATCCTCCGGTGTTGTTCTGATGGGGCCAGAAGCGGGCGGCGTTGACCACGTCGTCGCGGAACCGCTTGCCGTCCCAGGAGGTAATCCCTGGCGCGGTCCGCACGCCACGGGGCAGCTGCAGCGGCTCGATCCGGGCCACGCTCTCGTAGATGCCGGAGAGGACCCACTCGTTCTCCTCCGGGGCGAAGGTGCAGGTGCAGTAGATGACCAGGCCGCCGGGCCGGGTCAGGTTGAGGGCCCTCCGTAGCAGCCCGCGCTGCGTGGTGCTCATCTTGTGCCAGTCCCCCTCCTTCTGGTGCCGGAGCCATCCCTGGGATTTGCGGATGGTCCCCTCTCCGGTGCAGGGGGCGTCCAGAAGGACCCTGTCGAAGCGCTCCTCCCCGGGAATCTGCAGCCCGTTGCCGCGGCGCACACCGATGCAGGTCAGGCCCATGCGGTCGTTCATGTCCCGCAGGGCCCGGAGCCGCTGCCAGTTCAGGTCGTTGGCCACGATGCGGGCACTGTCCCCGGTTGCCAGGCCAATGCGCACGGTCTTGTTCCCCGGGGCGGCGCACATGTCCAGGATGGTCTCTCCGGGACGGGGGGCCAGGGCGTAAACAGGGTAGAGGGTGACCTCCTCCTGGCAGTGGATGAGGCCCAGATGGAATTCCAGCCACTTGCCCGGATTTTCCTCGGTAGGCACCAGATAGGCGCCGCTGGGCCAGTCCATTGGTTGGGCATGGGGGCAGCGCTGCCGAATCCGGGAGGCGATGCTATCCGGATCGCCCTTGAGGGGGTTGGGCCAGACCACGCGTGGAAGCGGACGCGCCGCTGCCTCCAGAAAGGCGGGCACGTCGTCCACCAGGTCGGCGTAGCGGAGTAAGGCCTGGGTATCTATGCCGTGCATTGTCACCTCGGCGCAATTGGGGTATAAAACTGCCGTATGTATGAAAAAGGGTTCAACATGTTGAATTGTTGAGGAATCAACAGCGAGGCTCGTCAGGGAGTGCGCTGAAGCCGTGTTTCATAAGCGTGCGAGCCCTTGTTCCGCGCGATATGGGGACCTTGCCGATACAGCCTTTAAAGCACGCGTTGGAGAGGGCGAGACGAGAACATACGGCGTCTCGTTAGCTGGAAGCGTACAGAGTGTGCTGGTCCAGGCATTGGACGCCATGATGAAACACCGGCATCAGCGCATCCCATGACCCGCCTCGCAACATTTTCATGTTTCGTTGTGTCCGGGTGGTCCCGGGAATGATGGTTGTGTGCTTCGTTGTGCCTGCGTCTGCGCAGGCACGGGGGTTGTTGGAAAAGGGTTCACTGCCGCCATGTGCGGCCCCGTGACTCGAAGCCAAAGAGCATAAACAAAAGCGATCCGGCCTGCAAGCGGCGGAGCAGGGGAAAGGAGGCGGACGATGGGGCAGCCCGGGAGCCACGGTCCTGCCGGCGTGCGCGCGCGAGTGGGGTGGTGCCTCTACGACTGGGCGAACTCCGCGTTCGCCACGATCGTTCTGGCCGGCATCCTACCGGTGTACTTCGTGCGCATCGTCCCCGAGACCGGTGCGCAGCTGCCCTTCGTGGACCATACCCTCAAGGCAAGCGTGCTCTGGAGCTATTCCGTCTCCCTGTCCATGTTCCTCGTGGCAGTGGCCGCGCCGTACGTAGGCGCCCTCGGCGACCGCAGCGGAAGGCACCCCGAGCTCTGGGCAGGATTCTGCCTGCTGGGCTCGCTTGCCACGGGCCTCCTGGCCCTGGCCGGATACGGGGACTATTTCCTCGCCGCGGGCCTGTTCATCCTCGCCAACTGGGCCTTCGCCGCGGGCAACATCTTCACCAACGCCTATCTTCCCGCGCTCTCCGGAGACGAGGACATCGACCGCCTCTCAGCGTACGGCTTCGGTCTGGGCTATATCGGCGGGGGCATCGCCCTGCTCCTGGCGGTGATCCTGATCTACTATCCCGAGCTTGTCGGCCTAGCCGGACGCGGGGCCGGAACAAGGGCGGGTTTCGTCCTGGCCGCCCTGTGGTGGGCCGGGTTCGGTATGCTCTCCTTTTACCTCATGCGCGGCGCGCTGAGCATGCCCCCCTCCAAGGCCGTCCCCCACGGCCTGGTCCGATACGCCCGGCTCTTTGCGGATCTCAAGCGCTATCCGGATCTTCTCCTGTTCCTGGTGGCTTTCTTGATCTACAACGACGGGGTCCAGACCATCATCACCGTGTCCGCGGTCTTCGCCAGGGACGTGCTGGGCCTTTCCACCGGGACGGTGCTGGGCTGTTTTCTCATGGTCCAGTTCGTGGCCATGCCCGGCTCCCTGCTATTCGCCTTCATTGCCGAGAGGCTCGGCACCAAGCGGGCCATCGTGGCGAGCCTCATCGTGTTCATGGGCATCACGGTGTACGCCTTCTTCATCGACTCCGCCCTGGAGTTCTGGATCATGGGCTTTGCCGTGGCCCTGGTGCTCGGCGGGAGCCAGACCGCGAGCCGCTCCCTGTTCGGGAGCATGGTCCCGCGCGGCAAGTACGCCGAGTTCTTCGGGTTCTACACCCTGAGCCACAAGTTCTCCTCCATCATGGGGCCCTTCCTCTTCGCCCTGATCGCGGATGCCACCGGCTCGGAGCGGGCCTCCATCCTGGTCCTGAACATCCTCTTTCTGATCGGGATCGGGCTCCTGTTCAAGGTCGACGTTTTCCAGGGGAGGAGCCGGGCCAGAGAGGACGTTTCAAGTGCCGAGGGCCAAGTGCCGAGTGCGTAACCCGTGGCTTGCAACTGGTGACTCGTAAAAGGAAAAAGGTTACAAGTGAAGTGTAAGCAACAGTTTAAAAACTCAGTCAACTGAGGTTCTTCCGTTTAGAACAACAAAGACAGTTTTCCTGTGGTTGCGCACCTTTTCTTTTTTTCTTTGAACTTTTCCACTTTCAACTTGGAACTTTTTACCCAAAACGAGCACAGCGATGACACGATTCTTTCTTCCGGAGCCGCCCAGGTTGTTCGCCCACAGAGGGGACAATGTCCGCTATCCCGAAAACACGCTGCCCGCCTTCCGGGCCGCAGTGTATGGTGGCATCCCCTGTCTGGAGCTGGATGTATGGATGACGCGGGACAAGGAGGTGGTGGTACACCACGACCGCACTACGGCCCGAACCTGCGGCCGCAAGGAGGAGATTTCGCAAACGAGCTTCGCGAAGATCCGGGAGCTCGACCCGGGCTGGGGCTTTGTGGATTCCAGCGGCGAGAGGCCCTGGTATGGACAGGGGGTGTTCATTCCGACTCTGGAAGAGGTCCTGGATGCCTTCCCCCAGACCCAGATCACCGTGGAGATCAAGCAGGACTCGGAGCGGCTGTGTCAGCGGCTGCTTGAGATCGTGGAGCACAGTGGGGCCCTGGACCGTATCCTCCTCGCAAGCCAGGAGGACCATATCGTGCAGCAGGTACGGGAAAAGGACCCGGAGATACCCACCAATTTCGGATATAAAGAGGCGCGGGACCTCATCCTGCGCGCATCCAGCGGCGAGCTCACCGGATACATACCGCCGGCGCCCGCCCTGCAGATCCCTCCGCAACGCGAGGGCAGGAAGCTGGCCACACCGGATGTCATTCGGGGGGCGCACAGTCTGGGAGTTGAAGTCCATATCTGGACTGTAAACGATGAGCAATATGCCCGTTCATTGCTGGATATCGGAGTAGACGGAATTATGAGCGATGATGCTGAAATGCTTCTTTCCCTTATGGGACAAGAGAATTCAGATGGGGGCCATCCTTGAGGCCTCCTGTTGAAAGAGGGCTTGTATGGGCTTCTTAGACGCATTATTCGACAAAAGCGACAAGAGCAGCGTGCTCCGCTTCTCCCTCGTGCATACGTATAGCGAGGAGCTGGAAAGGTGCCGCAAGCGGGAACCGCTGACCTTTCGTCTTCACCCCACTGAAGCAGACAGGGTGCTCGTCTTCCACAAGGTGGGGCAGGGATCCGAGGCCCCTGTGGGTGATGTCCCGGTGGAGGAGGTGGAAAGTGTTGCGGATCACCTGCGGAAGGGGTTCCTCTGCGAGGGCTCGATCATCGAGCTCAAAGGCGGGGAGGTTCAGGTTAAGTGTCGGCTGATCGGCATATGAGCTCGTCGAGGCGATGATAGAGTCAGGAGCTCGGCGGTTTGCGGCCCGTGATCATTTTGCGGTAGTAGTCCAGGATCATCTCCGGGCTTTCGCGCTCCTGCTGCATGAGGATGGAATAGCAGTCCATCTCCGTTTGCAGCACGCGCTTTAAGATGGAGTAGTAGTCCTCGGAGTGCTTTTCCACTTCGATGCCGAAGCGGCTCAGAAAATCGTCAGCCAGTTTTTCCGAGGAGGAGCCGAAAAACCCGTAGGACAGCCTGTCCTTCATGCGCCATATGGCGTACTGGTAGCGCTCCAGCCGCTTGCGCGACGCCTCGTTGGAAGTATTGGTCTTGCCGTCGCCGTCACCCGCGCTCTTGCCGGTACCGGGATTACCCGTACCGGGCATGGTGGCAGGGATCTCCTTGAGCCTGGCCTGGAGGTACTCTTCCAGATAGCTGGAAAGCTCATCCGGGACCATGATGCCCGTCCCCTGTTGGATTCGTCTCGTACATGGCTTCTCGGGAAATACCGCTTCGTAGGTTAACAGGGCGCCCCCAATCTTTCAATTGCTGCGTTGTCCGGCACCTATTTGAGGTGACAAAAGGGCGTCTGATTGACTTGGCTTCACAAATAGGTGCCGGATTCAAACTCTCATGGAGGCTCACTACGCCCCAGTGAAACAAAAGAAGGTTTCACCCCAGTAGCATCACAAGGCTGAGCTACGGGGCAGGCGGGGTAAACTTCGACCTTGAACT
>JAZKRN010000034.1:0-20665 GCA_036628655.1 Desulfohalobiaceae bacterium
CACCGAATCACCGACTCACTGATCCGTCGCCTAGAGCCTACACGATAATATGAATATCCCGCTTAGCCAGGCCCACAACCTGGACCTCGGTCTCGCTGTCCGGAAAAATGTGGTCCACGTAGCTCGTGTCCTGGTGGCCGTGCAGGACCCATTTTACGCCAAGCAGGGAGGCGAGCTCGTCCACCTCAGCGAATCCCCGGGAATGACAGCTCGGGGCTTCGTGGGTAATGAGGATGTCCGCGCGCGCGGGGTTGAGAAGGCCCTCGTAGTCTTCCAGAAAGATGGAGCTCCAGTGCCTGAGCGGGAGCCAGTTCCGGAACTTGGAGCGCGGCGGCGTGTTTTCCGCCAGCTGGTTGCGCGTGTCCCAGTGGGTGCCCTTCTTGGGATGCCAGACATCTTCCCGGAAGACGCCGCCCAGTCCGGCCACGCTGTATTCACCCGCCTCGGTGATGCGCGCGTGGAGGTTGCGGTCCCACATGGTCACCAGGTTCTCCATCCAGTTTTGCCGCTCGGAATCGCGATCCCCCGGAATGAACCAGGTCTTTTCCGCTATCTCCGCGCCCAGGAGCTCTTCCGCGGGTAATGGGGCGCATATGTCGCCCAGGAGGAAGATACCCTCGATATTG
The DNA here is from genome assembly GCA_036628655.1 of Desulfohalobiaceae bacterium. Lineage (GTDB taxonomy): Bacteria > Desulfobacterota > Desulfovibrionia > Desulfovibrionales > Desulfothermaceae > JAIPDU01. The sequence continues at coordinate 627 of JAZKRN010000034.1, forward strand.
ATTAAACCGTTGGCCTCGACAAAGGCGAAGAGCTCCTCGAACTCTCCGAGGGGGTCGGCAAAGAACAAAAGCATATATGACAGCCGTCCTGGTTCCGGTTATACGCCTCGGGTCCGGGAGCTGGGATGGACTTCTCCGGTTGCCCGACTGGGTCCCTGTCTCGCGGGCGGGAGCTCAGGGTCAGGGTTGATTGCAGCGCTGGCCCCTCGCGAGGAACCAGGTTTTTGTAAACTCTTGGACTGAATCGGGTCAAATCCCGCTGCGGGATTTTTGTGGCCCGTCTTTCCCCGCTGTCCTCCGGTACGGACATCGCTGTTTGCAAGTCCGAGAGAGCGTTGGCAGCAGGCGGAGAAGTCATGCGCCGTGTCTCGAGGAAAAGAGCGGTACATCCTTGAGCATCCCCGCTACCTCGTCCCTGGAGAGGTCGCGCCAGTTGCGATAGGCCTCGGCCACGGCGAACGAGCCGCCCTCCTTGATCTGTACGGCGTAGACCGAGTCCGCGTAAGGAGCCACGTGTTCCACTGACCTGCGCGGGGCGGTGGGCAGGGCCAGGACGATCCTGCTCGCTCCCAGCTCGCGGACGGTTTGCATGGCCGCGAGCATGGTGTATCCCGAGGCCAGACCGTCATCGCTGAGAATGGCGGTTTTTCCGGTCAGATCCGGAGGCGGGTTGTCGCCCCGAAAGGCGAAGTTTCGTTCCTCGAGCTCATGCCGGGTCTTCTCGATCTGTTCCCTGATCTGTTCCTCGGAGAGTCCCAGGGAATCCACCATCTGCTTGTTGAGCAAAGCCTCTCCGCGGAAGCCGATTGCCCCGAATCCGGCCTCGGTGTTCCAGGGGATCTGGACCTTGCGTACCAGGATGATATCGAAGGCGAGCCCGAGATGCCGGCTGAGCACTAGGCCCACGGGAACGCCGCCAGAAGGAACGGCCAGAACGACGCCCCTTTGATCACCCGCGAAAAAGGGATGAAGCATCCGTGCCAAACGGTCCCCAGCATCATTCCGGTCCAGAAATATGCCGCTTCTGGCGCGGTTCTCCGGCTGCTCGTGCACGTTGTCCATGCTATCCCTGCCTCGCTGACGGATATTCAGTGTGTACTTTCTTAAGTATGGCCCTGTCCGGGCGCCTGTGTCAAAGCCATTTTCCGGCACGGGCTGTTTTGCGGGTGTTGTCAAAAACAGCGTCTGGCAGGTAGTGTCCGTCTGTTTTCCAACCAACCTTTAAAATGGAACGGAGCGTATTATGACCGAGAATCAGGGTTCGCAACAGCGCACCATGTCCTGGGAGGAAGTGGCCTATTCCAACATGATCCAGGGCGAGGCCTTTCTCAGGGTCCTGGTGGAAAAAGGGGTTCTGACCAAGGAGGAGTTCGTGGAAAAGCTCAGGGAGGTCCACAAGGAGTACATGCAGCAACAGCAGGGCGAGTCCGGAGAGCAGGAGGGTCAGGAATAGGCTCTGCTCCCGGCCTCCCGGGGTTTGTTCCGGGTTTTTCCCTCGACGGCTTCTTCCCGCCACAAGCCGGGCCACGAAAAAAGGCGTCCTCGCGCGAGGACGCCTTTTTTTTGTGGGCAGAGCGGTTCGCTGTATTGGGATTTACCAGCAGGGGCGGTGGCCGCCAGCGTGGTATCCGTGGCCGCCGTAGCCGCGCTGTCCATTGGCGCGGGCCTGAACGGCTGCGGAGCGGAGCTCTTGCTGCTTCTGGCCGATCTTCTGATTGAGCTCACGGACCTTGTCCATGTTGACCTTGTCCTGGGCCAGCGCCTTGTTGAGATCCGCCTGGATCGAGGCAATTTCGGCCCTGATCTTTGCGAGGTCCTTGTTTGCGGCCCCCGGTGCCTGGTTTGCGGTGTAGGCGGGGCCGCCGTAGCCCATATGCGGACTGCCCCACCAAGCCGAAGCCTGCGTGACCAACAGACCCGCAGCCGCCAGAGTGATCAGAAGAATCACTGCCTTTTTCATACCTGTCCTCCTTTCGATTTGTATTCTGCTTTTCTTTTCCAAGACTAAAGCAATCCATGTGCCAATTATGTGGCATAGAGAAAAAGACAGTTGTTTCGAGGTGTTATGATGTGTTTGCTTGAACGGAGCCGAAGATACTTCGGGCAGGGCTGTATAGACAGAAAGCAGAGACGGGAGGAAGGTGTATAATTTGGGAACAGTTTTCGACCCTCTGTGTGGCGGGAACAAGCGTTCATCCGTTTCGGTCCGGGTCTGAAGTGCGGGCCACTCCATAGAGCTTTCGACAAGGGGCATTTCCGGAGGGTCGGGCCAGGACGGGAAGCAACTGAAACAGGAAGCGATTTACAGCGCATGTTCCCATGTCCTAATATAGAATGTAACCATTGGTGTCTCTGGAGACAGGGAGGCCTCTTTCGGGCTCGGAGAGAATTCGGTGACGTGGGGCCTTCGCGAGCCCGAGAGGCCAGGAATGAATAAGAAAGAATCCAAGGCGGCGGGATTATGCGCATCAAGCAGGTCCTGTGGCCCGCCAGTCGCTGGAGGCGACTGGCGGTGATAGTGGCGGGAGCACTCGTGCTCTATACCCTGGTCGGATTTCTGGCGGTTCCGAAGGTGATTCGGCATGTGGCCACATCGACCCTGACTGAGCAGCTGGATCGCAAGACCCGTGTCGAGCAGGTCCAATTCAATCCCTATATGTTCAGCTGCGAAATGCGTGGATTGCGTATCCAAAAAAAGTCCGGCGAAGGAAACTGGGTCGAGGTCGAGCGCCTCCTGGTGAATCTGCAGGCCTCGTCCGCCTATAAGCGGGCCCTCATCCTCAGCCGGTTCCGGGTCGATAGCCCCACTCTCTCCATCACCAGGAACGCGGATAAGAGCTACAACTTTTCCGATCTGCTTGGGGAATCCCCTGAATCCGCACCGGAAGAGAATGAAGGCGAATCCTTTCGTTTTTCCGTGAGCAATATCGAGATCCGTTCCGGGGAAGTGGAATTCATCGATCAGCCTGCAAGCACACGGCACAGGCTTGCCGATTTCAGCTTCAGCCTGCCCGCGATTTCCAATTTTCCCTATGCTGCGGAGACATTCGTCGAGCCAAGCATTTCCGGACGGATCAATGACACGGCCTTCGATCTGGGCGGGCAGTCCAAACCCTTTGCCCAGAGCAGACAGAGCCGGTTCGAGCTGGATTTCGAGGAGCTCTCCCTGTCGCGCTACATGGCCTACCTGCCTGTGGACAGGAACTTCAATCTGGATCAGGGAAAGCTGTCCACGGATATAACAGCGGCTTACGCCCTTCCCGAGCAGAAAGCGCCGTATCTGAGACTCGACGGAACAGTGGAGCTCGAAGAGCTGGAAATGGTTCTGCGGGGTGAGCGGAAACGCGAGTTTCTAGCCGTTCCGCGGATCGGGATTGAGCTCGGTGGAGGGAACCTTTTGCGCGGGAACCTTGAGCTGGACGGCGTTCGGATACAAGAGCCCAGGGTGGATCTGGCCCGCCGCGAAAACGGGCAGCTCTTCCTGCCCAATCTGGGCGGGGACTCGCCCACCCCGAAGAACAAAGAAGCCCCTTCTTCGCAGCAAAAGAGCGACGGATTCTTTACTCTGGGACTGGATCGTCTGCAGCTGACCTCAGGGAGGATCCGTTTTGAGGATGCATCCACGTCCCCGGCGTTTTCCACAACCCTTCAGCCGGTTGAGCTGAGCCTGGAAAACCTGCACACCGGCTCCGACGATGCAGCCGCATTTGAGCTGGATATGCGGACACGCAACAAGGAGCGTATCTCCATAAACGGCAGCTTGGGGCTGAATAGCGGCAGATTTGGGGCCGATGTCCGGCTTTCCGAACTTTTGTTTTCGAGATACGCCCCCTATTACGGCCCCTATTTCAAGGGAGTCATCAAGAGCGGAACGTGCGATCTGGGCGCGGAAATCGCCATGCAGTGGGCCGAAGGGTTCGGGATGGATATCCGGGATGTGGCCCTGGATTTCGAAGAGCTTTCCGTGGACGACGCTCAGGGTGGGCAGGTCCTGTCTTTGCAGGAATTTTCCCTGCGACGGGGCCGGGTTCTTCCTTCAGAGAAAACAATCGATGCGGGGAGCATACGTCTTGTCGGAGCAGACGTCAGAGTCGAACAGGACCAAAACGGCTCGCTGAATCTGACCCAGCTGGCGGCTGCCGGATCCTCGAAACCAGCCGCTGACAATGCAACCCGGGAGGAAACGTCCCAATCCTGGCGATTCGGCCTGGATGAGCTGGTGATTGCCAAGAGCGGTGCCGAGTTTGTCCGCGATATGGGAGCAGCTGATCTGGAAATGGGAATATCGGATATCTCCTGTCGGCTCGAGAACTTGAGCAATGAACCCGGAGAGGAGGCAGCGCTCAACGCAACTTTGCAATTGGAGAACGAGGGAAGCCTCCGGGCGCAGGGGAACTTCAGCCTGTCCCCGCTGAAGGCAGGCCTGGATATGAGGCTCAGCAATCTCGATCTGCGCCCCTTCGCCCCGGTTATCCGCAATTACGCCGAGCTTTCCCTCAATCAGGGCGCCCTGGATCTCACCGGAAGGCTGGCCCTCAATGATACCGGCTCGGAAGAAGGTCCGTCCTTTTCCTTCGAGGGCGATACAGCCATACGGAACCTGGAAACCACAGAGGTTGATCAGGGAAGTGAGTTTCTCGCCTGGAAGGGGCTCTGGCTGCGGAATCTGGCCTTTGAGAGCGCCTTGCCGTCCATTCGCATCCAGGAGATCGAGCTCTCGGGGCTGGATACGCAGATGATCGTCTACCCGGACGGAGGCTCCAATATGGACAGGGTGTTCCCGGCGAAGATTCCGGCTGAAGAGGGTGTTGATGCGGAATCCGGGGACGGCTCGAGGATGCGTTTGGCGATCGATACCGTAAAACTCGACCAGGGCAGGCTGGGATTTGAGGACAGAAGCGCCTCCCCATCCTTTCAGACCGCGATCACGGATATGCAGTGCCGTATCGAGAACCTCTCCAATCAACACATGCAGCCGTCGGATATCTCCGTGCAGGCCAACATCGACGAGAGCGCCCCGGTTGCGGTGAACGGAAGCATGAATTTTTTGGGAGAGCGGTTCTTTGCCGATCTGGACCTCGATCTGTCCAATGTGTCCCTGTCCCCGTTCACGGCCTATTCGGGCAAATATATCGGATACGCCATCAGCAAGGGGAAGTTCTTCCTCGATTCGCAGGTGGTTATCGAGGGGAGCGAGCTGGAGAGCGACCACTCCCTCCTCCTGGACCAGTTCAACCTGGGAGAGAGCGTGGATAGCGCCCAGGCGGTCAACGCTCCGGTCAAGCTGGGGATTGCCCTGCTCAAGAACCGCAAGGGCGAAATCCGCATCGACAAGTCAGTGGGAGGGGACCTGAGCGATCCGGAATTTTCTGTGGGCGATATGGTGATGCGGGTTTTTGTCAATGTCCTGATCAAGGCGGCCAAGTCCCCCTTTGCCATTTTGGGGGCCATGTTCGACTGGCGCGGAGACGATATCAACCGCATCCCCTTTGCGCCTGGAGAAAGCAGCCTCGACCAAAATGCCAAGGAGAAACTGCAGACCCTGGCCAAGGCCCTGTATGAGCGACCGGAGCTCAATGTGGATATCCTGGGGCGGGCGGACACATCGAGAGACGGGGCTGCTCTGCGAGAGGCCCGTTTTCGGCGCTTGCTCCGGGAGCAGAAGTATCAGGCCATGAGCGAGGCGGAAAAGGCGGATACGAATGTTGCCGACGTGCGGATCAGCCAGGAGGAATATTCCACCTATCTCTGGCAGGCGTACAAGGAAGCTCTCGTGGAAAAGCCGGAAAATGGCCAAGGGTCCGTCAAGAAGCGTCCGCAGGAGGAGCTCGAGGAAAGGCTCCGGGCAAGTGTTCCCGTTTCCGGGGAGGCGCTGCGGCAACTGGCTTCAGAGAGAGGCAAGAAGGTGCTGGAGTTCCTCCGGGAAAACGGCCCTGTGGATCCGGAGAGGCTCTTTCGGCAGAATCCGCAGGTCGGCTCGGGCGAGAAGGGGGAATACATCATGGCCGAGATCCGGATTCACTGAAAAAGGGGGAACACCCTTGGGTCTTGTCAACAGTGAAAGCGGGTGGGAGCTATCAACGATAGCGCAGAAGTTCTTCAATGGATATATTTATGTCTCGAGCGATCTGGCGAACCAGGATGGGGGAAACATCACGACCGGGGTGAAAGGGAACTGTCGTTCCTCGACCGTCGGAATGGCGAAACTGTTTATGTGAGCCTCGTTGGCGTACTTCATGGAATCCGAGCCGCTCAAGGATCTTTACCACTTCTTGCGGCTTTAGTGCTGGAACGGCACCCATTTCTAGGCAACCAACACATTCTGAGTCCCGACGAACTGTGCCTCCATGGACGGCTCTCCATCTTCGAGAAGCATGGAAATAACTTCTTGAAGATTTGTGTTGAGCTCATCCAGCGTTTCCGCTTGTGAATGGGCACCGGGAAAACCGGGGACATAGCCCACATAGAATCCTGTTTCAGTACATTGTTCGACAACAGCTGTATAGGTTTTCGTCCCTTCTTTTTTTTGGGGCATTGTCCACACCGTTCCTGTTTTCTCTTGGGTTGCGCGGGTGAGGCGAATGTTCGGGGGGCTCTGAAAAAAAGCCCGCCCTGGAGGACTCGAACCTCCAGCCTCCGGATCCGAAGTCCGGCGCTCTGTCCAGTTGAGCTAAGGGCGGAATAATATAACCTAGCTTTATTGCTCCTCTTCCGTCAAGGTCGATTCAAGGCCGCGAAGGTGACGCAATCGGTCCAGCACAGGGGGATGGGAGTACTCCAGCAGGACGTAGAGCCAGTGCGGGGTCAGGTTGCTCAGATTGTCCCTGGCCAGCCGCTTGAGCGCGGCGGCGAGGTCCTGGGGCCGCTGTGTGGTTCTGGCGGCGAACTCGTCAGCCTCGTATTCGTAGCGTCTGGACAGGGCGTTTGTGGCCAGGGAGAGCAGGAAATCGATCGGGGCGTAGAGAATGGCGAAGAAGACCAGCCCGGCGTAGATCGGGGTGGTTTCCAGGCCGAAGGCGGCGTACAAGGGCTCGGAATGGAGCACCAGGGACAGGAGATAGAGCATGATCCCTGTCTGGGCCAGGGTGAGAAAGGTCCTGCGCCATATATGCCTGAGCTTGAAGTGCCCGATCTCGTGGGCCAGGACCGAGGAGAGCTCTTGAGGCGTGTGGCGATGGATCAGGGTGTCGAAGAGAACGATGCGCTTTTTGCGTCCCACACCGGTGAAGAAGGCGTTGGATTTGTTGGAGCGCTTGGAGCCGTCCATGACCGAGATCCCTTCCAGATCGAAACCCGCCCTTTTGGCGGTGGCCAGGATGGTCTCCCGCAAGGGGCCGTCCTCAAGGGGAGTGAATCGGTTGAACAGGGGCAGGATCCAGTTGGGCCCCACATACTGCAAAAGCAGCATGAGAGCGGCCAGGAAGGCCCAGGCCAGGAGCCATCCGTACTGGGGAAAGATCCGGAAGAAGATCAGGATCCCGCAGGCAGCCACACTGCCGATGATCGCAAAAAGCGCGTAGGTCTTGATCTTGTCCAGGACAAAGGTCCCAGCAGTGGTGCGGTTGAAGCCGTAGCGCTCCTCCAGGCCGAAGACCGAGGCGAGCTCCAGCGGGAGGTTGAGGATCTCGATGAACGCCGCCACTGCGCCGAGAAAGACGAGGCCCCGCACGAGCCAGGGAGCGTCGATCCAGGAGGCGGTGGTCTGCAGCCAGGCGAATGCGCCGAAAAGGATGAGGCAGACAAGGACGAGGGTGTTGAGAGCGGAGCTGGCCATTTCCAGCCGGGACTTGGCCAGGGTGTAGTTTTGGCTGTTGATGTATTCCTCGGGATCGTAAGCTCCTCGGAGTTCCTCCGGCAGGACCAGGCGGGCGGCTCGCGCATTGCAATAGAGCGCAAGTATATGGAGCAGGGAGTGAAACAGGAGAAAACAGACGATTGCAAGGGTCAGGGCGTTCATAGCAGCTCCGTGGACGATGTCCAGATTACCTTTTGGGGAGCGCTAAACGATTTTTTGGGCTCTGACAAGGGCGAGACCACGCATCGGTTCCCCCTGCGGCGCAAAACGTCGATCAAGGACCTGATCGAGGCCCTGGGGCCACCCCACCCAGAGGTGGGACGGATCGAGGCCGAGGGCGCCTTGCGCGATTTCGCCTATCTTCCCCGGGCCGGGGACCGGATTCGGGTAGCCCCCCTTGAGCGCCCCGTGGATGTGCGGCTGGCGGATCAGCTCCATCCCGTCTCCCTGCCAAAGGCCCGCTTCGTGGTGGACGTCAACGTGGGGCGTCTGGCCCGCAAGCTCAGGCTGCTGGGTTTTGACGCCGCCTATCGTCCCGGCTTGGACGACGCCACGATCGCGGAGAAGGCGGACAGTGAGGGACGCATTGTCCTGACCAAGGATATCGCGCTTCTCAAGCGCCGGGTCGTCGTCTGGGGCCGCTGGCTGCGTGCTGAGGAGCCCACGCGGCAGCTCTTGGAGGTGCTCTCCGTATTCGGGCTCGAGGGCCCCTATGCCACGCTCACCCGCTGTCTGGACTGCAATGCGCTGCTGGAGCCGGTGGACAAAGAGGACATCATCCATCAGCTGGAGCCCAAAACCAAAAAGTATTATCGCGATTTCAGCCAATGCCCCGCCTGCGGCAAGATCTATTGGGCCGGATCCCATCAGGAGCGGATCATGCAGTGGCTCCGGGATAACGGGCTGGGAAGCGCCGATCAAGCAGAGGTCTGAAAATTATCGTTCCCACGCTCTGCGTGGGAACGTGCTCCGACCGCTCCCGCGGTCAATTCTGGACGCGGAGCGTCCCTGACATGTCCCCACGCAGAGCGTGGGGACAATAAAAGCCTTTTTCTCTGGCAGGAGGGCGGATTTCAAAGCGGTGTGAGACAGATTCCGGCACCCTGAAGCGGCTGTTTTTCCCGGAGCGCATTGACAGGCCGAGGGATGGGAAGTAGGGTTAGCCAAAATACGCCTTTGGGAAGAGTTTCCCGGAGCCCGCGTGTGCCGCGGAGCCAGTCCCGGTGTGATGAAGCGCACGGAGGAGCCCATGCTTGTTCAGGAGCCGCCTGCCAGGGTGACTGAAAGAATCCATCAGTTGGGGGAGAAACAGAGCTGCATCTACCTTCTCCAGGGAAAGGATCCGGACTCTGGCGAGACGAGCTATTGTCTTCTCGGCGGAGGCATGGTCACCACCGGCCCGGAAGTGGAGCGACAGGTCCTGGAGCTGGGTGTTTCCCCGGAACGGATCAGCAAGTATATCATCCAGCACTGCCACTTCGACCACTGCGGGGCAGTGCCCTATCTGAAGAGGCAGTGGCCGTGGCTGGAGCTTGTGGCCTCGCAGCGCTCAGGTGAGCTCTTGGAGAAGGACAAGGTGGTCCAGGCCGTGCAGTCCATGAACGAGGTCCTCCTCCAGAGGCAGGGCAAGGAGGATCTGAGCCGCGAGCCCGGATTTTGCTTTGAGGGGCTGCATGTGGACCGTCCCCTGGCGGAGGGCGATCGCGTGGAATGCGGCGATCTTGCCCTGGAGGTCATGGAAGCGCCGGGGCACTCCTCCTGTTCCATCGTTCTTTATGAGCCGTGGCAGCAGGCCCTGTTCACCTCGGACTCCGCGGGGATCCCCATGGGCGATGACGTGTTCACCGCGGCGAACTCGGACTTCGACCGCTACCAGGAAAGCCTGCGCAGAATGGCCGAATATCCGGTGCAAGCGGTTATGCCTGAGCACTTCGGAACCAGGATCGGGGACGACGCGCGCGCCTTTCTGGATGCTTCAGTGGCTTCCGCGGACCGGACCCGCAGCCTCCTGGAGGAAACCTACCGGAACAATCCGGATGTGGATGCCTGCAGCAAGGAAGTGGCGGATCGGCTCATGCAGAAGATGCCGGACGACTTCCTGCCCGGTGAGATCATCTCCATTGTCGTGGGACAGATGGTCAAATATGTAGCCCACCAGCATCAGGACAACGAAAAATAAGCGTATAGCTTTTCCGGATTGTTGTTTCTTTTCCGGAAGACGAAATGAACCCTCGTTTCCGGAACTGGGCGTTCAAGTGAAGGAATGGGATTGATCATGACACATTCCAAAGGCGCTTTTCCTTACTGGCCGGACGGTGTGCCCAAGGAGGTTTCCGGATACGACAAGCCCGTCTACTCCCTGCTGGACGAGGCTGCGGAGAAATACCCGGATCAGGTGTACACCATTTTCAACGGGGCCAAGAGGGCCTACTCCCAGGTCAAGCGCGATGCGGACAAGGTGGCAGCCTTCTTGAAGGCTCGCGGCATCGGCAAGGGCGATCGGGTGGCCATTTTCCTGCCCAATCTCCCGCACTATCCGGTGATCTATTTCGGCATTCTCAAGGCCGGAGCGGTCTGCGTAACCTGCAATCCCATGTACACCGCAAGCGAGTTGGCGCATCAGCTGAGCGACTCCCAGGCCAAGCTAATCTTCTGCATGGACCACGAGAAGTTCTATCCCACAGCGGTCAGCGCTATGCAGGAGACAAGCGCGGAGACGGCCGTTCTGTGCAACGTGAAGAACTGGTTGCCCCCGATGAGCGGCTTTCTGGGATCGCTGACCGGCAAGATCCCCAAGGCCGGCACGTACGAGCCCGGCCATCTCCATTTGGACCAGATCCTTCGCGATACGGAACCCATTGCCGAGAACGAGGCGGTCGATCCGGAGGAGGACCCTGCGGTCCTCATCTATACCGGCGGCACCACAGGGCTCCCCAAGGGGGCGCTGCTCTCCCACGCCAACCTGGTTTCCGACGTGCTCATGGTGCATGAATGGACACGCGTGCCCCACGGCCCAGAAGAGCCGCTGCGTACTCCCGAGGAAGGAGGATTTCACTGCTATCTGGGAGTCCTGCCCTGGTATCACAGCTTCGGGATGACCCTGTGTCTTCTGGGATCAGTGGACACAGCAAGCAGGCTGATCTGCGTTCCCGATCCGCGGGCCGGGAATCCGCCTTTCACGGAAGTGCTCAAGCTGGTGCACAAATACCGTCCCACGCTTCTGATCGCGGTCCCCACCATTTTTTCCGCCTTTCTCAATCATCCCCATCTGTCCAAGTACGATCTCAGCTCCCTGATCTGCTGCGCTTCCGGCGGAGCGCCCATGCCCGTGGAGATGGCCAAGCAGTTCGAGGACAGAACAGGCGCGGTCATTTTCGAGGGCTACGGTCTGAGCGAGACAGCTCCGGTTATAGCGGCCAATCCCTCGGACAAGGAAAAACGCATGTTCGGATCCGTGGGCTTTCCCATGCCCAGCACGGATATCCGGATTGCCGACATGGAAATGGGCACTACCGAGCTGGAACGAGGCCAGGACGGGGAGATCGCGGTTTCCGGCCCCCAGGTGATGAAGGGATACTGGCGCAACCCCCAGGCGGATGCGGAGGTTTTCCGCGAGCTGGACGGCAAGCGCTTCTTTCTGACCGGAGACATCGGCCACTTCGACGAGAACGGGTATTTGAGCATTACGGATCGCAAGAAGGATGTGATCCTGGTGGGCGGGTTTAACTGTTATCCCCGCGAGGTGGAGGAGGTGATCTACCAGCATCCCTCCGTGGCCCAGGCCGCGGTTGTCGGCATTCCGGACAAGAAGAGCGGGGAGGCGGTTAAGGCCTTTGTCCAGCTCAAGGAGGGGGAAGAGGTGAGCGAAGAGGAGATTATTGAGTTCTGCCGCGAGCGCCTGGCCGGATACAAGCGGCCCAGAGCGGTGGAGTTCCGGGACGAGCTCCCCACATCCGCCGTGGGCAAGGTCCTGCGCAAGGACCTCAGGCAGGAGGAGCTCCAGAAAGCCGGTTGATTTTTTTGCTCCTCGGAGAGGAAGCATTTCTTCCGGCACACAGAGCTGGCATCTGTTCTGGGGCAGTGACGGCTATGTCCGATGCTGCCCCTTTTTTTGCGATGCGGTTCCCGCTATTGAGCCATTGTTTCCCCTCCGCGCGCGTGCCTCGCTCCAATTCCCAATCCCGAAAGCCTGTTTTGCACTTGTCTGTTGCGCATTCGGCGGCGATCGTGGATAACAACACTGTGTTCGCCGACTTCGGTTCCAGCCCTGGACATCTCCGCCCCGCACGGGTTATTTTCGGTATATGGCCTGAAATGTTTGTTTCTGAACGGTTTCCATCCGACACCAAGCAACGCTTTCAAAGGAGGGAAGTATGAGCGTATTGGCGGAGCTGTCCATTTTTCCCCTGGACAAGGGAGACAGCCTGAGTCCCTATGTCGCCCGGATGGTGCGTATTGTTCGCGACAGCGGTCTCGACTATACCCTGCACGCCATGGGGACCTGCGTTGAGGGGAGCTGGTTCGAGGTGATGGATGTGGTGAACACGTGTTTCGAGGACCTGCAACAGGACTGCGAGCGGATTTACATGACCATGAGGCTGGATTACAAGAAGGGCAAGCACGGCCAGATCGAGCACAAGGTAGAGGCTGTCGAGGAACGGTTGCAATCCTGAGGAGAACGGACGAGCGATTATGCCTGTGGTGAGCGAAGAAGTGCTGAATCAAGTCAGCCAGGAGAGTTTCGGACCGGAGCGCGTTGCAGAGCATCTGGGCTATTTTCCCGAGGTGTTCCGCTATCTCAAGGAACGCCATGAGGATATGGGGAACACGCGCCCTGTGGTGACCTACGCCACGGCAGTAACGGTGTGGGCTTTCCGCGAGAGCGGCGACACCGCCCGCGATCTGCCCCAGGGAATGCTGCAGAACCTCTGGCAGAGGCTTTCCCATGGCGGTCTCGGGGACAAGCTTTCCGGATTTCTGGAGGAAATGGAGCCCAATATGTGGCGCTTTTTTCTGGATCTGACCAAGGCGGCGGCGCACAAGGAAGAGTGGGACCAAAAAGATGTGGCCGTTGCCGGGCTCGTGTATGCCCCGGTGCTTTCGGCCTGCATCTATGCCTTCTGGCCCGAGGAGGAGCTCTCCAAGCTGGAGCAGGGACTGTCCCAGTTCGGACTGGAGGAGTGACAAGGAGATTCATATGGCGCAGGCCGCCGTTATTTCCGAGCAGGGCATGCGCGGCAGGATGGAGGACAGCCATCTGTTGCGGCGCGACCTGTATCAGGCGGGCGATCTTTTCGGCGGGGTCTACGATGGACACTCCGGGAGCTATGCTGCGGAGTACGCCGCGGACACCCTCCATGTGTACTTCGCGAGTTCCCTGGAGCAGGGAGTGGAATCGCAACAGGCCTTTGTGCGGGCCTATGAGCAGGTGTCGGGTGAGCTTGCCGCCCAGAGCTCTGGCACCACAGCGGTGACCTTCTATTTGCGGGACCGGGAGCTGGTCGCGGCGAATGCCGGAGACGCCAGGATCGTGGTCGTGGATTCCGGCTCGGTGCGGCAGATCACCCGGGACCATCGGGTGGACGAGCCAGGCGAGAGAGAGCGCGTCGAATCCAGCGGCGGAGTGGTGCGGGGCGCGTACGTCATGCACGGCGGGGCCGGGCTCATGCCCACGCGGTCCCTGGGCGACGCCTATTTCGATCCGGTGGGGGTGATTGCAACGCCGGATACGGCTAAAGAGCGGCTGCGTGCCGACGACCGTTGGCTCGTGGCGGCCTGCGACGGCCTCTTCGACGTGATGGACAATCAGGAGGTCGCGGCGATCGTGAATCAGACGGACAGCGCCAGGGAGGCGGCGGACGCCTTATCCCAGGAGACCCTGGTCCATCGCATGGGCATGGACAATCTGACCGTTATCGTGGTGGATCTGACGCGGTAGGTCGGATTGATCGCGCAGGGGCGCGGCGGGAAGAGAAGAAAAAGAATATCTCGCGCGGAGGCGCGGAGACGCGGCGTAAGAAAGAAGAAGAGAGAAGAGAAAGACTATTTCGCGCGACGACGCGACGGCGCAACGTAAGAAGAAAGAAGGAGTTTTCGCGCGGAGGCGCGGAGACGCAGTGTCAAGAAAAGGAAAAGGATGGGCCTGAAAAGGATTAGGAAAAGCCTTCGCCCATTCTCCGGATACACGCCTCGCGTATTCCGGAATACATGGATTCCAGCTCCTGTAAGTGCTGGAACAGGAGGTTCAGGGTTTCCACAGTTTGCTGTACGCTTTCCGGATAGTCATGGGCCAGATTGTTGCGGAGGTTGCGGAAGAACTGCCATTGACTGGCGTCCTCAATGAGCCTCAGCTGTTCCAGTCTGCTGAGGATATCCAGAAAGGGCACGGGCCGGGAATCGGCTTCGAGCCAAGAGTAAACAGCCGGTAGGAGCCGGGTTCCCATGGAGTCCTGCAGCTTGGTGAAGCGGTAGACGAACTGGTCTATGTGTTCGATTTGCTCTTCCGTAAGCGACTGGAAAGTGCCTTCTGTCAAAGGAAAGAATTCGGCCAGGAGGCGCTTGGCACGGTCCAGTCGTTGAAGATGGATGTCGTTTTCCCGGATGGCGGAATCGATTTTGGACTGGATCTCATCCATTAGAGTGGCACCCCTGTCTCTTTGGCCTTTTGGACCACAGACCGCGCCTCGTTCTCCGCTGTCGGCGAGGAAGCCACCACGTCGATTTTGCGCTCGCCGATTCGGAACTGGATCTGGCTCATAGCCCGCAGCTTGGCCTCCTGGAGCTCCTCTCCCTCCAATCCGCTCTCCACATAGAGATCGATGTCACCGCCCCGCGCACGATCGTCTGTCCTCGACCCGAAGAGGTAGACCCGGGCGTCCGGACCGAAATGCTCTTCCACGGCCCTTTTGATGGCCGATATTTCCTCGTCGCTCAGTCGCATGATTGTCAGGTTCCTGTGGGTTGAGCGGGATCTTGTGTGTGGCGAGCAGAGAGTTCATGCATGAGAATAATGACCCATGGCCCAGCTCTTTCACCCGTTTCGTTCACCATTGGAGCCCGATTCACGGGATTGGATCCAATCTCGGACTACTTGGCAGCACTCCTGTGCTGTTTTCCTGGCAGTTTCTGCGTGATTTTCGTTTGGGAGGCCATCCTCCAGGGAGCCGGGGAGTGCGTCAGGATATCGGGTGGGGATATAGAACTGATCCAGCAGAAGGAGTTGTTCCTGTGTTGAGCCCATTTTTCTTTGGAGCTCCTCGGGGATTTCTCGAGTCAGATCAGCCATCATGTGGGATCTGGGCACTGGATTCCCTTCCGCAGCAAGGGAGGCCTTGAGGCACTTCTCCGCTGCCTGCTGGGAGTGGAAGCAGACTTGATTGTGAATCTTTTCAGAGTGCGCCAACTCGGCCATACGCAAGTCTTCTTCCGCAAATTCCAGCCAACGTGTGGCTTCCTCTTGTGGGTGCATAGGGAGGACCTTCCCTTTTGTCAGAATTTCGTGTCGGAAGAAAGGTCGCTGGATCAGTTCCCTTGCTTCCCCAGACGTATACACCAGGAACTGGATGCCCACCCTGGGCCTGATTGCGCGGACCAGGTTCAGGCTGCGGTCCACAAAGGAGGCTTCAGTCTCCTGAATGACGACCAGATCGAGATCGCTCCATTCGTGAACTTCGCCGGTGGCGTAGGAGCCAAAGACCAGAATCTGCCGAATGGAGGGCTCCATTTGGGCATATTCCCGGATGCGCTCCAGCTCACTCTCGAGGGTTTTCCGTCTGCTCGCTTCCGCTTGGCTTGGCATGCAATGATCCCGGAATCAGGCCTTCCTGGCTGGGTGTTCATATCCAATGGTTTCGTAGAAACAGCTCTGTAACTGATACAGTAGAGAGAAGAAGAATGGCTCGCGCAACGGCCCTTCACCCACTCGATAGACAAATGGTGTCACCTGAATCAATGAATTTCTTTTGGGCAACCTGTTCGCAAATACAACAATCCTTGCATTGAGTGGGTGAAGGGGCGTAAAGAAAGAAGAAGGATGTTTCGCGCAGAGGGAAGTGCAATTATACCTGCATGACACTTGATCTCTTTTTTTCCGAGTGGAAATTCTCCACGAGAGTGAGGACAAAGTGCACGATTCGCCTTATAGAGGCTACCACGCCTCTATATTACCAGCCACCCACAAGCCCTTCCCGGGACTTGGCTCTCTGGACTGTTCCCATCCCATCTGACTTCTGACTCCTGTCTCCTGACTCCTGTCTCTTGTCTCCTGTCTACTTCCAGGTTGTCTCCTGCTGGTAGATGACGTGCTCGTTGCCCTTGTAGATGCCGAAGGTGGCAGTGGCGTTGGGGGATTCCGTGGAGTTGTCACCGTTCCAGTCGTAGCGGAGCCAGGGGTGGTTCTCCAGGTTGGACCGGACGTGGACGTAGCCGGTGTTGTTTGCGCCAGGGGCTTCAAGGATCAGGGAGGCCGTGCCGTTGTCCAAACGCAGAGAGGTGGCGTTCGAACCGTCATTTTGGAGAGCGATTCCCTCAGTGGAACCACCATTTTCTTCACTCTCCAGCGGGATCAGCTGAATAGTCTGGTTGGCGGATTGCCATCCGGGATCCTCGTTCTTCAGCTCCATTTCCACCTTGTCGGTGCTGTTGCCCAGGGTGAGCTCGGTGCACCAATCATTATCATGAAGGTCGAAGTTACTGCCATCATAGTACTGAGCTTTAATGGGAACTTCTAGGTTTTGCAACTCACTGCCGTAGGCGTTCTCGAGATCAAGCCGTCCATATCGAATATTGGTATCTACAAGCTTGTATGTGTCGTTGCCATTACTCAAAGTGGAGTTGAGATCTAAGTTGCCAGTCAATCTTACATTATCATCATCTATTGGCTTGAAGCCTAACCAAAAGTCATCAAATGGGCCGTCCGGACCGATGGTTGAGTCACGATAAATAGTTCCATTTAAATGAACTTTTGCGGTACCATTAGTAAAGGTCCCAGAAATATCAGAGATTTTCATTCTATCCGTAAGGGATTTAGCAGGTACATATATGGAACTATTGGTAGGATTATGTACAGCTGAAAAGTTTAATCCCGTAGAGTTTGCATCATTTTTATTGTATGTACTGTTTGTGATGGGAAGTTTCGCAAAATTATCTATGTAGTTCTGTGTTTTAACATTGCTGATGTTTTTTGCTATAATGTTAAAATTCATACTCCACTGTTCATCTAAGTAAGTAAAATTATTGTAGCAAGAGGTAATATGAGATCGATTGGTCAAAGAGGCATTCTCTTCTTTAAAGTGATTCGGTATAAAGCGGCCTACTGGGCCTGAACTACCAACTATTTTTGATGTTACAGAGGAGCCAATACCTAAGTAATCATTATCGCTAATAGTTGCATTTGTCTCAATAATTCCTACTTCATTGAATTGGACTCCGGTGGAATTGCCGCTGCCGTCGGTGAAGGTAGAAATGGTTGTATCCCCGCTGAGGCCAGGGTCAGCAGCGTTTTCATTATCTGGTTTCCAGAGATAGGAAGAGAGCTCTACAGACTCAGAATCACTTTCTTGACCGAAATTGGGGGTGCTCTGATTGTCGCTTAGATCGGTATTGTTGGTGGCGTTTTGGTCATTGTGTCCGTCCGGAATTCCGTCATTATTGGCATCATCTCCGGATTCCCAGACAACTGCGGTAAGAGTTGCATTGAAATCCTTGCCTGCAGTGGTGAAAGGAGGGTCGTCACTGGCACTTGTAGCACCGGGGTTGCCGGGAATGTCTATGTGAAATCCAAAAGGCCGAAAGACAAATTGGTTGCTGCTGCCCAGCATGTAGTTTCCTGAGGCAGTGCCATTGGTATAGAGTATTTCATGTCTGGCGTGAAGCTGCATTTTTCCGGCATCGTCGAATTCATATGCCACAATCGCAGTAGCATTCTTGCTAAAAAGCAGATCGATCTCTGTATAAACCGAATCGTCAGAAGGAACACCGGTTTTGCCATCGTTATCGTAGGGGGGAACTTGAGTATCAGAGCCATCGTTTGTGACAATGAAATCTCGTGAGCCACTGCAGGTTCCTGGATTGCGGCATTCAGCGGCAAATTCCACGGAACGTGTTTCACCATCCGGAAATGCTGGTTCACAAACACTCGGATCCTCATTTGAAGCTTGAACTGCTTGAATAGCAAGTGTTTTGTCTCCAGGAGGAGTATCACTAGGTTTTCCAGCGATTTGGTTGGGGATAGTTTGGTTGTCGTCGCTTTCGTTCGTGAAAATTAATCCCGTGCGCGAGACTTGAAGGTCCGGGTCCTCATTAGGATCTTCGGTGTTGCCAGCACCGTCTTCAACATCAATGTTGACTGTTTCCGGATCTTCCGACTTTGTGACGTTGGTGTAATTAAAAGCCAATTTCACGAATTCTTCCTCACCTGGAAATTGATAGGTTGCGCTACCATCTCCAGCAGTGTTGTCTTTGAGAGTTCCATTGCCTTTAAGGACTTTACTCCATGTCCCTTCAGTTGTGTTTGTGCTAATATTTATTTTGGCTGTACCAGCACTAACTGGTTGGTGTCCAGGATTATGTGCAGTGATCGTTATAGGTTCACGATAGCACGTTACAGCTGATTCATCATGGGACACGGCATAGTGATCGACCTGTCCGCCGCCTACTGTGGTCAGGCAGACATTGTCGAAGTGCCAGTAGTCGTATCCCTCGCCGCTTCCTCCAGTAAGACGAAAACGTATTCGAAAGTTGTTGTGGAATGCCTCTTCAGGCAATGAGAAACTAGGTGTAAAGATCTCTCCGGGATCGCCCTCTCCGTTATAAGTTTGCAATTCATTCCAGTTGTTTCCTTGCTGAGCCCTGTATTCCAGCACAAGATCCTCTCCACTGTCAGGGTCTTCGCTGAAGGCGTCGTCGCCTCGGCGAATCCAGACCGAAAGCTCTGCAGAGGAAACATTTTGTAATTGCACTTTTTCTGATTCCGCGTAAACGCTGCCTTCTCCAACAAAGGCGGAATACTCCCCGTAAGCGGCTGTAGCCTGGGACACTCCTGTTATGCCATCACTTTGGCCTGGTGGTGGGGCATCCCAGGGATCCAGTGTTCCATCCTCGAAGCTATCGTGGATGGCGGCGCCAGAGCGGCAGAAGGAATCGAGTCCGCGTTCGGTGACTCGGACATCGTCCATGTGCCAATAGTCGTAATCCTCGCCAGAGCCCTGATCGAGCCAGAAGCGTATCTTGAGGGAACCGTGTCGTGCGTTTGATGGCAGGGTGTAGGTTGGTGTAAAGATTTCGCCCGGAGTCCCGCCCCCTGCTAGGATGTCGAGGTCTTGCCAATTCCCGGAATCATTCTGATACTGGATGTGCAAATCTTCATCAGCATCTGGGTCCTCGCTGAAGGCGTCGTCACCTCGGCGAATCCAGACACTCAGCTCGGCAGCGGGGACATCTGCGTCAAACTCAGGGCTGACACCTGCGGCGTATCCCCATCGCACGTACATGGAGTAAGCTCCGGATTGCGATGTTGCACTGCTTACGCCGGCACGATCCGGATCAGAATCCGTTGTCCAGGGAGAAACATAATACGCTGTCCAGGGAGAAAGTGTGCCATCGTCGAAGTCATCTGTGAAAAGGGTATCACCAGCAGCTCCGAATGCGATTTGGACCGGAAACAGGCCAACCAGCAACGTCGCAAGGAGGAGGGAGAAGGGACTGAAGGTTCTAGTTAATGCGTTCTTCAGGAAATCCATAAAGGGATCGGGCTCCGCCAGTTGAATAGTGGTTTGCTTCATCACCGGAGGAATCTCTTTACTTTCGCTTCGTGACTTCTCCTTCAGGCTCGCCCCAATGCCTGAATCAGTCCATCTCATTGAACAACTGCACACTCACTTTCCTGCGGACGTAATCAGGACTGGGGGCTAACGTCGTATTCAGCGGTTGCATTAAGGCGGAACCATTGGATATTTTCTGAGCCCTCGGTATATGTTTCGTTCGTGCAGTTCAGGATAACATCAAACTTGTTCACTGGCGAGAAGGTTGTCGCATTGAAGCAGACGTCGTTGCTCAGGGTAGTTCTTGCCCCACTCCAGCCCGCTCCGGTCGACGTAGAAGGCCCGGATGCCCTGGTAGGACAGGGTCGTGGTCCGGGATTGGATTTGGAACCAATTCAGCATGAACATTCCCTTATCTCTCCGTATCTTTTGCCTATTTCCAGATCCGGGAAAAGTCCACTTCCACAGCGCAGTCCTCAATCGAC
>JAZKRN010000035.1:0-19997 GCA_036628655.1 Desulfohalobiaceae bacterium
TTCGGCACCGTCCGCTATATGAGCCATGCCGGATGCCGGCGCAAGTTCGACGTGGACGCCTACATCCGAACCTGGTTGGGCCCGGGGAGGACCTGAAAGACTCTATACATTCTATCCTCCTCAATGCAGTCATTGTTGAATCAAAAATACATAGGAAAATAGCATAAATCGTATTTTCGGCAAGATTCAATCTATGAGTTTTGCGACAGGCTATAAACAGGTCTGCTCATGAATCATAAATCATATTACGGCATAGTAATGGTTGCGGGAATCCTCCTTGCTCTCTGGGGCGCAAGCACGGCCGGCTGGTTTCGGTTTCCCGATTTGATCCTGTACGATAATTTCGTCCGGGCGGTCCCGGAACAAAAACTGGCCACGCAGAAAATCCTGCTCCTTGAAGCATCCCCGGACGACGTGTCCTCCGGCGACAGTCCCTGGCTTTCCCTGAACCAAAGGCTTCAGGCTGAAGGGGCAAAACAGATTGTGTACTCCTTTGTTCCCCGCAGCGCATCCCGAGAATTTTACCGGCATGCCCAAAATCTTCCAACCATCTGCTTCGGCCGTCGTCTGCAGCCTGACAAGGGAGAAATTGACCAACCGCGGCCCAGACCCTTGCCCAAGGCAGCCCGGGGACTGGATCTGGTCTTTGGGGTCAGTGCCATCGCAAGACCGGATTATGGGGTCTACCGCTTTCAGCGGACGCACATCCGTATCGGTGACAGCAGGCTCCCTACCTTGGTCTATGTGGCGGCCACACAGCGTTTGGGTCAGCAGGTGGCTCCCAATGGACGATTCTTCGTCAATTTCAACGGAAAATCGGAAAATCTTCCCCGTTTACCACTGGAAAAGGCGCTTTCTGATCAGCTGATCCCAGAGCTGATTGAAGATAAAACCATCCTCATAGGTATGAGCGGAAATGATTACTCGCACGGCCTTTCCACGCCGATCAACCCCAACAACCATGGATTGGATCGACTCACCTATCAGGGACGAGCGCTCGAGACCCTAATCTCAGAGAACACCATCCATGACCCTGGTCCATGGATTGATCTGCTTTGTATTGCAGTTGTTGGCGTTATCGGGTTGATCGCCTATCAAGTCACGGGCCCCTTCCTTGCCCTCTGGTTCACCGGCATCTGTCTGGCGGTCTATCTTGCGGTGAGCTGGATCCTCTTATCCTTCCTTTTGATATGGCCTCCGGTATTTGAAATCATTGTTGCCCAGGGTCTTATTTTCGGCATTATCCTCAGGCGAAGACAGTTGCTGGACCTGGAAGTGCTGAAAAAGGTCTTTAACCGTCTTTCTGCTTGGGTGAGGGCCCATATCATCCCGGAAGATTTTACCCATACCCGTCAGCACTGGAGTAAAATCACCGCCATGGTGAGCCAGACATTGAATCTCAGCAGAAGCATTTTCCTGGAGACGGTTGAAAAGGATCACCGCATCCGGGAAATCGCGGCGGACTATTGTTCATTGAGTGAAATCGCTGCGGACAACTGTTCTATTGATGACATCAGGGAGCAACGCCGGGATTTTACAAGAACGCCGTATACTACGGCATTGTCGGAAAAAAAGCCCGTTCAGGTGGAAAACTTTTTGGATCCACTTAATGAACAGGAAATACAGTACTTGGTGCCTTTATACTTTGCTGACCAGGTGATGGGATTCTGGGCTTTCAGCATTCACCCAGAGGAATACGAGGCTTTGAACAATTTTGATGCCATGGTGTATGACTACAGCCACCAGATTGCGGAGCTGCTGTATCAGCAACAAAAGTGGCAGGAAACGCAACGCATGGAGAACAGATTGATTACCCGGTTTCTGACGTTGAAAGGGGGCAAGACTCTCCCCCAATCCCTCCATGAAACCTATACCCTCGTGGAAAAAAAGCTCGTCATTTTTCAATCCGTGCTCGAGGAGCTCAAAACCGCAATTGTCGTCTATGATTTGTTCGGTCAAGTGATACAGATCAATCGGGAAATGGAAAGGACCCTGCGAGATATGGATTTAAAACCTTTTGAATCCACTGCAGCCGAACTTGCCGCACGATTGAGCCGGACCGATGAAGCAGAGATCCGGCGACAACTCAACCAGGTCGTCTCTGCGAAGGAAATGTTTACTATGCCCGTTTTTACGACGGCGGAGGTGGAACAGGATTACCTCCTTTCCATCCGACCCGTTCGGGGGGAGGTGACAGGTTCAACTGACAATGGATCCATTCAGCCGTTTAGCATGCAGGGTATTCTATTCGAGCTCCATGAGATCACGGAATTCAAGGATGTCTGCACCATGAAGGACGAGCTGCTCGAGGATTTCCACGAGCAGCAACGGGAGGCGCTGGAAACCATGGCCACATATCTAACCCGAATGGAGAGGGCGGACATCCGGTGGGAGGATATAAAACAGGGAACCCCGGAGTTAAAGGAGTCTATCAACCATTTTGTTCAAGCCAAGGACAAAATACACACCTATATTTCGCGAAACCTCTATACCAATACCCAACTGGAATTCCCCATTGTTCCCACGAAATACCTGAACCAGGCGATTCAGCGCTTAGAACCCCGGGCACAAGAACGGCAAATCGCATTCGATGTTCAGTCAGCGGAAAAAATCGGGCCGGTTTTTGCCGAGCCCCAGGCACTGTATAAGCTGTTTTCCGCCATATTGGCCATTTTGCTCGAAGATGCGGCTCAACAGACCACTGTGGCCATAGAAATCGAAAAACACGAAAAGTACTTGCAACTCGAATTTCGAAACCAGGGCTTCGGCATGCCGGATGAAACCTTTCAGCACTACCTGAATTCGCCCCAGGCCAAGGCCTCAGAAAGCTTTGCCCAGTTAAAAACCAAGCGGCCCTACCTCGAGCAATGGGACGGTCAGTTGTCCGGCACAAGCGCCGTAGGCAAGGGCATCAACTTCACCCTGAAGCTTAAGACGCTCAATTAAAGCCAATGAACTGATCCATGGATTTCATCTTACCCATATTTCCCCAGGGGGCGCTGGCTGGATCGGTTTTCACCACTGTCTGGCTGGGGGTCTGGGTCATCGTTTTCTTCAATGTGCGTTTCGGCTGGGTCCTCAGCGGGCTGGTGGTGCCCGGGTACATTGTCCCTCTGCTGCTGATACGTCCCTGGTCGGCAGCTGTGATTGTGGTTGAGGCCATTGCCACCTACTTCATCGTGTGGCTTTTTTCGGAGAAGCTGAGCCGGCTGGGTCTTTGGAACAATGTGTTCGGCAGGGATCGGTTTTTTGCACTCCTGCTTGTCAGCGTCGTGGTCCGGGTGGTCTTTGAGACCTTTTTATTCCCGCCGCTGGGCCAATACCTTAATGACGCCTTTGCCATTGATTTCGACTACCAGAACCTGCTGCACAGTTATGGTTTGATCATCGTTGCCCTGATCGCCAATCAGTTCTGGAAACCGGGGTTGATGCGGGGCCTGGTGCCACTCGGGGTTACCACTGCCACGACCTTTCTTTTGGTGCGCTACGGGCTGATGGTCTTTACCAACTTCAGCCTCGGCAATATCGGATACATGTACGAGGATCTGGCTGCCTCCATGCTGGCCAGCCCCAAGGCCTATATTATTCTCCTGGCCACCGCCTTTGCGGCTTCCCGGATGAACCTACGCTATGGGTGGGAATTCAGCGGTCTCTTGATCCCGGCGCTGCTGGCGCTTCAATGGTACAATCCGGTCAAGCTGGCCGCCTCCTTTGCCGAGGCATTCGTGATCCTGGGCATTGCCATGCTCATACTTGCCCTGCCGATTTTTAAAAACGTCACCGTGGAAGGTGGGCGCAAGTTATTGATTTTTTTCAATATTAGTTTCGGATACAAGCTAGTGCTCGGTTATTTGATCCTGTGGTTTTTTCCCCAATACAAGATAACCGATTATTATGCCTTCGGCTACCTGCTGGCGACCCTTCTAGCGATCAAGATGTATGACAAGCAGATGCTGGGGCAGGTGACACGGGCCACGCTCCAAACCTCGCTCGTCTCGGTCATCGTGGCCAGTTTTCTCGGATTTTCCCTGCAGATGCTGCCCAACGTGTTTGCAATCGGCGTAGAGCAGGCACCGGAAAAAACGGGAATTCGGCAAGTGAGTCATATCACTGATATCGGAATCGCTGAATGGATCCAGAAGAACAAGGTCAAACTTTACCGCCCCCGCATGGAAGGCTCGAACCCAGCCCCTTCGACTCGGCAGCTCGAAGCCTTTAGCTACAGCATCAAGCAGTTGCGGCAATACATGCAGACCCGGGACAAGACAGCACTCAAACGGGCCAATGCCCTACTGGCAGAAATCGGCTACCAAGTTGATCTGGTGAAAGATCAATATCTCTTGATTCATGAAAGATCCCCGCGCAAGGGCTGGGGAGTTTACGTGCTCAACCTGGACTCGGAAAACGATCTGCTTCTGGATATCCCGGCACCGAGGGAGGCCTGGGGCACGATGGATGCGGGGAGCCGGCTGTTCACTGCCTTCAAGGCCCGGGCTCTGGCCATCGCCGGTGGAGGCCGGGATCAGCCCGGATCCTCAAATGCCGCGCTCCTGAACAGCAATACCCTGTTTCTTGCCTTTCACCAGGCCATGAGGCAGCTCGATACCCTCCAGGTTCGGGGATATACCCCCAAGACTGTGCGGCAGTTAACTGGCAAACGTGTGGAACAGGGTCAAACACTGCCCGAGATCTCCAGTCGGCTTTACATCAAGTCCTCGCTTCCCGCTGGCCTCGATCTTCCGGCACTGAAATCCTTTATCGACGAGTTCGATATCTTATGGGGAAAGCCCCGTTTTGAAAATATATTGCGCGCCCGGAGCCGTTCCGGTTTTGCCGAGCTAGTGTTAAGCCGTTCCGATCGGCGAGATTTGTTCTTCAAGCCCCTGTTCGAGGGCGCAAATCAAGCGGTTGAAGGCAAGCAAGCCATCGCAGGGTATATCCAGGATTGGCTGCTGCAGGGTAAAGAATGGCTTGCTGCGAGCGGATCAAACGACTACTCCCCGCCTTCGCTTGAAGAGATGCTTTACATGGACGAGGCGGTGCTCACCCCCCTGGTCAACGTGGCCCGCAAGGAATATGAGCCTGGCTCCGGCTGGACCTCCGAGGGACGAGAAGAGCTCAAGGCGATCCAATCAGCGGCCTCTGTTCTGGATTACGAAGTCATTCGCTACCATCACCAGATCTCTGATCGCGATTATGTGATTTTGGTCGAGCGGCAGGATCGGAAAAACCGCCGCTACTGGGGGACCTATGTGCTTCTTTTGGGACAGAGTGAAGACTTTGTGGTCCAGATCCCGCGCCCCCTTTACGAGATTCGCACCTTCGAGTTCGGCATTCATCTATTCCAAAGGCTGGATGCCAGTTTTCTGATGATTGGCGGGGCTCATCCTACTGCCAATACCAATCGCCGTTCGGATCTCATCCTCCCAGCGAACAAGCAGAATATGTTCAATTTGTTCCAGCAGGTCGTTCTGCGGGAAGCTGGAGCAAAGCCGATGTTTATCGCCCAGTGCCGAGGGTTCGGCCTCCGGCCCCAAACCGAGTATCCGGACGCAGGTGTGGTCATGGCCTTTCACTCCGGTATCAACACCATTCAACAAGTCGGGTCTTTGGGGGAAAACCTGATTGCCAACCTGAAAAACGAGGGGCATTCCTTTAGGTTCGTGGACGGGTCGCCTTCGCTCATGGGCTATGAAGTAGGCGGTCTGCCCCAGTCTGAATACCTGGAACAGACCATTAACAAACGTTTCGCCCTGCTTTGGCTGTCCCCCTTGGCCCGCAAGACCTATCGCCAGCAGCCAGAGAATCGAATCCAGAACAAGCAGTTTGAGGCATTGAATATTCCCACCCGCCATATCGACATGGTCAGCTTTATCGCAAAGAATCCGTCACCCAGGAAGGGTAGCGTGCCGAATACTCTTCTCAAACGCATCGAACGGTATATTGAAACCCAGGACATTGTGGAACTGGACCGGATTCAACACATGCTACCGGAGGGCCGTTTCAAGCGATTGATCGACATGAACACCAAACAGGCGTACCTGCTTGTCAGCAACCAGAGCGGTCAACCGCTTGTTCTGGCCAACCTGGCCCCCAGGCAGCCCCGCACCCTTGACGTGGCCGAGATCGACCTCACCGAGGCGCTTGCCTGGCAATTCGTGCAAGAGGGCGGAAAGATGGTGATCTGGGGGCAAATGCCATGATCGGGTTGGTCCTTAGGCGGCTTGTGGTTTTGGTGCTCCTTGCGGCAATCGGTTTAGCCGGGTGGGCCCACTGGGGGGATCGCATAGACGAGTGGCTTCAAAAGGCGCCGGAGCAGTCGCAAAAGCTGCCCGAATCGGAGTCCAGCCTTTGCTACCGTCTACCGGACAAGGGGTGGCTCGATTTCTCCTTGCCGCCTTGGACGGATCAGATCAAGATATTGAGCAACGCAGAATTTGCCAAGGGTTTCCGGACAGCGGAGAACGCAACTCGTCGCTATGCCCTGTCCTTTGAGGTGATCGACGATAAGGGGGAAACGATCCAATCCGGTGCTTACCATCACCAAACAGAGATCACCTCCTACCGCATCCCTGGGAAAGACCGAAAAACGCCTCTGAATCACTACATCGACAGCCCCCTGAAGCCGGCTGACGGGAAGCAGATCAGGATCAATCTCAGACCCGTGCTCAAGCAGGGCAATGTCTCCCGGCTCCGGATCAAGCTTCATTCAGCGGAAACGGGGATACAAAGCGCGGTCGTACGCGTCTATGCACCGGAATATCACTCTGGACGCGAACTTTCCTATCTATGGAACCGGCTACCTCAGAAAACGCGCCAGAGACTGGCCGAAGGCAATGTCTACCCCGCAGAGTTTTTGTCCCAGAACGAAAAGCAAAACCTTGTGCGCAAGCTCTGGAAACCCAAAGCCCCGGAAGGCATTGAAGGTCGGGATTACCAGCGCCAGCGTCTCTATCGGCTCACCACCGAGGAGGCCATCCCGGAAAGAGACCAGCCGATCGTCCCGGAAGGGCTGGTTGTTGCCCCGATGCATCGGGCCACCGTACCGGTGCCGCAGGACGGGGCGCGTTTGCGCTTTACAATCCGGCGTATGGAGGAGTCATCCGAAAAAACCTCTCAGGTCGGCATTCGCTGGTACGGGAAAGACATCGGCCAGACTCGGCAACAGACTTTGTCCTTGAGGGAATCGCCCGTTGAGCACACTGCCGAGTATGACGGCGGATTGATCGAGCTGTGGGCCGATTCGCGGGTCAATATCCAGGTGTCTCAGGCTGGGGAAGAATCCGTGGAGGAGCCCGAAAAAGAACCGGATAAACGGATCAAGCCCACGAACATGTATCTGCGGACGTATCGCGCGGGCGTGCAGGAGCCGGTTATCTATTCCGTTAATCACGGCAGGGGGCAACGCACACCTTTCCGGGCCGATTTCCGGATCCTTGCGAACAAAACCCAGCAGCCCGAGGCCCGCGTGACCTGTGAGTTGGTTGATTCAGCCGGGAAAAACATCACAAAGCGATTTCGGATCACCGCACCCCTGTCCAAGTATGACCGACTGCCCAGACAAATAAAGGCGGATTTCGTCAGCAAGCCAGTATCCAGATTTTTTCTTCTGCCGGAAAACATCTCCCGCATCCGGTTTTCGTCCCCTGACCCAGTTCTGGTCAACGGCTACAACCGTCCTATAAACCTGCCCAAAACGACCCGGGTTCCTGAGGATTATTATGCACATACCCGGCATAGGGGGAGCCAGCCCACCTGGTTTCTGTTCAACCCGCAAAACGACCGCGATCTGTATCTGAATCACCGCTCGGTCCTGCTCACACTCCAGTATCATCCACCGCAAAGAGACCCTCGGCTATTGAGAGGCGTTTACAAGTGGGAGGCCTTTCGACCCACCGGCAACTGGAGCGGGGCGTTTTTGTTTGCCCCCCGGGACGCGGACCAGCCACTGCGAAAACAGGCCTTGAACGCCGCCTACGCCCCAATCGCCTTGAACCGATCACTCAAAGTCGTGTTCCAATCCCCCCGGTCGCTCCAGGTCATCCGGCCGGAGCTTGTCTATTTTGCAGAGAATGAGAGGGAAACGCCGCTTAAAGTGTACGTCAACGGTCGTCTGCATTTCACTCATGAAATGAGCGGGCTGCGAGGTCGCGTTACGCTGCCGGCGCTCTCCTCGGGTGAGAGCCGTATTCGGGTTGAGGCACCCGCGGAAACCCGGATCTACCTGAATCAAGTGGTGTCCAGGCGATCGGAGCACATGCTCCGTTTTGCCAATCGCATCGACGACAGCGGTCTTTCCTTCAATTTTCACAAGCAGACCACAGGCCGAGAAAGCTTGTCCCTGAAGCTGTTTTCCCCGTACAGCGAATCGGAGCCATCGGTTTTTCGGGTTTCCCTGGACCTCTCAGCCGCTCGTTCCATAGGCCCTTATACACAATTGAGCCTCCTGGAGCGGAAATTCATCGTCAACCCCCCGGAAAACAGTGCCAAGGTGCCGGTGATGCAGTCGGAAACCGGCTTTGTGACCAGCGGACAGACGTTTTTCTATCCCCTTGGCGACGACCTGCCGCCGGACACATACCGGGTCAATATCGACCTGGTCAGCGGTCCCGGCGGATATCTCCAGATGTATCGGGTGCTGCCCGGGAAGCATACTGAATGGAACATGCAAATGGAGCCGAACTTGGGCCATGAAACCGAGTAAATCCATCACCCTTTGTGCACTGGCCGCCTTGCTGATCATCTTTTCGCCCCTAGGGCTTGGCGCTGAGCAGGCAAACTCAATCGTCGAGCTCTATGAAAAGGCTCGAGGCGGCGAGGCGTTTTATCAGCCAACTGGGTCGGAGCTTGCCAGGGCCCGCAGGCTTTTCGGCCGGATGCTTTCAGGCGATTCCTTGACCAAGGGGAGGGAAAATTCGGGGTGGGGGAGCCTGGGTTTTCGTGCTGTTCGGGTAAAGCAGCAAGGGCGGGAGTATATGGTCGTCATGGAGGACGGAACCAAAAAGGGGCGTGGATTTTACCTGTTTGCCGACGTACCGGACAGCCGCAGCGCCCTGATGGTGCCACATGGCATAACAGACCTGAAGACCGGAAAAATCGGGATGGAACTGCTAAGGAAGGGCGATTTCGTCGGGGGAGCATTCAATACCGTGCCCAGATACTCCAAATCCGGTGACCAAAGCCAAAAACAGGACATGGCCCACACCAAAGGCACCTATTTTATCGCCTACACCAAGGCCTTTGCCGATGTCTTTCCCAGGGGTCGGCTGCTGCAGCTTCACGGCTTTGCCACGGAGAAACGGGAGACCCAAGCCGGTCGGGCAGCCGATGTGATCGTCAGCCCCGGCAGCGCCATCCTGCCACCGGATATGTACGAGCTTACCCAATGCCTGCGCCGGACACCATTCCATATTGCCCTGTACCCTGTGGAAGTCGAGGAGCTCGGAGGCACCACCAATATCAGCGGCAACGTGTTACAAAGTATGGGACACAGCGGATTCGTCCATTTCGAGATGAGTTATCTGTTGCGCAAAAGAATGGCTGACAGCCCGCAATTACTGGAAACCTTTGCAAATTGCCTGGAGCTTGAAAACTGATGGCCAGGGTGCTCGCGATCGCCATTTCTCTTCTGGTCTTGCTGCTGGCGGCTTCCGCCGCCACTGGAGCCGGTATCGACGCCATGGATCTCGCGCTCAAACAGCAGTTTTCGTATACCTTGAGCTGGCAAAACATTGAGGGTCCCCCGGCCTGGGTTACCGGACCTGAGCCGGAGTACAATGTTTCCCGCAACTGGCATGAGATCAGGCTCCAACCGAATCAATCCGTTCGGATCCGGATGCCGGCCTATGCCTGCCTGCGCCTGGAGCAGATGACACCTGCCACGCATCGCTCGCGACCGGAGGTTTTTCTGTCCAACGGGTCCGGGATGTGGCAAGCGACATCGCTTAAAACCGTCAAAGACGGCCGGATGCTCTATGTATGCCCTGAATCACCCGATCCACTCTATTGCCGGATTGACTGGCCGGAAAGGGCCAAGCGTGACGCCGTCCTTGCCCTGTTTGTATCGCGGGACCAGGCGGCTTCCGATATTTCTCCCTACCGGGACCTTGTTGCCGTGGAGAACGCGGATCGGAAAATTCTTACCGGGAAATCCGGAAAGCGGCGTTTTCGCCGTCTGGAGGCAAATGCTACCACCGCATTCGAGATTCAGGGACCGAGTCGGGTCAAGATTGAATCCCGTCTGCTCTATCCAGGGACCGCGCCTCAGCGCCGGCAGCGCTACCGCCTGCTGTGCCGCATTGATGACCAGAATGTGAGCCCCCTGAAGTTTGAAACCCGGCCGGCCATGGACCAAGTCTTTCGTCTCAACGGCAGCCCGATCACCCTTGGCCGCCTGGAAAGCCGGCATATCGAGATCCCGAAGGGGAAACACACCGTGAGGCTGTCCTCATCCAGGGATCTTTTGTTTCGGGTGCTTTCCCAGCAGCGCCCGGACTATCTTGTTCCCAAGCTCAATGCCCCGGATATAATGCCTTCGGATTTGAATCCAAGTATCTTTTTGAGCAGCCAGTTCGATGAGCTCTCCGTCGCAGACATTTGCGAGCAGCCATATGACCTGCCAACTCCATATTGGGAACAGGCTGCCCTTTGCCTTGCCAGGGACAATCGGAAACCGGGGGGCGGCCTTCTGGGCCCCACGCTCTTGCAATCCTATGCCAGCAAGAGGCCGGATGCCCCGGAGGTCCGGGAACGGGCGGAACAGATCTACCTTCGTCACACCTTTTATCGCGACCTGTTGCCCCGAGCGGAGGGGCGACAGTTGCAGCAGACGTATCACCAATTTATCAGCCCGCAACTGGCCCCCCTTGAGCCCAGGCAGACCGTTGCCGCCATGCAGCACCGAAAGGCCCTGGCAAACGCACTGTCCTCCGCCTTGTTCACCCCCTTGCCCCCAAAGGAGGATCGCCTGGTTTATTCGGTGCCCAAGCGAAATGCACCGACACGCCTGCAGGTTATTACCTGCGGACATTCTGAACCTTTTGAGTTCATGATAAAAATCGGGGATCAAGAGCCGAAGCGCCTCCAGGTCAAGCCTGGGACGGGTGTACCCCTACCGGACCGGCGGGTGCAATTGCCGGAAATCGGGCTGGCCATGCTGCAAACCAATTCCTCCAGGTCCGAGGCAGGCCCCTTCGCCGCCGTTTTGTCCGGAAATCGGGCGGCGGAATCGCTCGAACAGGCAAGCACGACCACCTTGCCCCTGCCTGCAGAGGCCGAACGCGTTACCCTCCATGCGCTCTCTGCGACAAGCGGGCTGGTCGCCCTTCGATACCGGAAAGCCGGAACCTATAATCTGACCGAGCGGCAATACCTTCAGAAAGTAAAGCGCCTGAAAGCAGAGGAGGGCTTGTACAGGGATCTGCTGGAAGCGTTTCAAAGCGGGGAAGGCTCGGGGAGCGCTCATGTGGCGAAAAAGACGTCTGAGAAAAGGCACAGAGCTATGGCCCAGCGCGACCTGGTCAACGACTGGGTCCCCCTTTTCCGGATGCTTCAGTCCAGGGCGGCTCTTTTTTCTTCCCCTGTTTCCCCTCTGCCGACCGATCACTTTTTACGCAGCCAGCCGGAGCCGGCGCCGAATTCGGACAAGCTCGAGCGGCTCAGGGAAAAAGCTAAGGCCTTCCAGGCCAATAGCCATTGGCTGCCCGCGCTGGAGCTGTGGTGCCAGATTGCCGCAGCCAGCACGGGGCAGCACAGGCATACGGCAGTGTTTTCCATTGTGTCCTGCCTTGAAAACAGGGGGGAACAGTATCTGGCGGAAATGATGCTGCGCGGCCTGTACCTGTATCCATTCGGAGACAGTCCCAGGCAAATGTCGGATACGGCATTTGAGCGACTTCAAGCGATCTATGAGGCGGACAGGGATTACGATCGGCTGTCCCTGCTTTATGCAGCCGAGGCCATGCGTGATCCGTCCTCGAAAACACTCCAATCCCTGTGCCGGGTACTGGCAGCTGAGGATCAGCCCAGAATGGCCATATCCTTGGGGTTGGTCCTTCCCCGGCAGGATCAGCCGCTGCCGGTCATGCTGGGGTCTGCTCTGCGCCTGAACTGGAAAACGCTCTACAGCGATCTTGTTTCCCGAATCGAGGAAACCGAGGACCAGTCCTTCTGGCGCGCTCTGGAGCGAATCCAGGAAGGCGATTACCCAAAAGCCAATCGCTTCCTGGACCGTGCCGGGGGCCGGGGCAGGCAACTGGGGAACAGGCTCAACCAGGCACTGAGCATCCGCGAACAGCTGGGCTCGGACGATTTGAACACCCGGGTGAAAGGGATCTTGGCCTGGGAAAACTGGCAGGGGAATCAAACCGGTCCGTATTACTGGCAAAACAGCCCCAGGCTGATCACTGAGCACTCCGGGGGGCGCACCCTGGACAACAAGGCAAGAGATCTCGAGTTTCAAGGATACCTGGCCCAGCCAGGCAAGCCGGCCAAAATCGAGGTCTACGGACCGGCAGTACTGCGGTTGAAATGCCGGCCCCTTCATTCGGACAAGGAGGAGGCCAAGCCGTTCAATGGCTGGGTAACAGTAGAGGGCAGTAACACCCGCCGATATATGCCCGTGACCAACAATCGGCCGGCACCGGGATTGCGAATTGTCGGGAGCGAGCGTCGGCCCGGAACTTCCGAAATGCTTGAATTTTCCGTACAAGCTGGCCCGCATGCGTTTTCAGTCCAGCCGGGAAAAAGGGGCTGCCTGGTCCGGGTCAGTGTCCGCAGACCGCAGTCTTCATTGGACATACTGCCGCAATTATCCCGCAAGAATGTCCAAACGGTGCTTTCCGGAGCCTTGGATCAGACTAGGGGGGGGCCCGCAGATCGAAAATCCCACTGGGATGCAGACGCCTCCATCTTTATCCATCCCAACGGAAAGACCAAGGCCTACTCCAAAGCCTTCATCTTTGAACAGATACCCGATGCCCGCCAGAAAAAAGACAAGGTGTCTCGAGGCTGGAGGCAGCTTACCGCTCGCCGGGACACCCAGCCCTCCGGCCCGGAACATGCCTTGGCAAAAGGCGAATTGAAGCAAGCCCTTTCCCGTTGCAGTGAACAAACCCCCGCGTCCGTCTTCCAGAAAATGACCATACTGCTGCGCATGGCAGAGACCAGGCCCTCTGCCGCAGCTTTTGCCGACGCCAGAGCCAGGGCGTTGTTTGCCCGGCATCCGGATGTGAACGGATTGGATAGCCTTTTAGTCCGGTTGTCCCGGAGTCAGGGGATGAGATGGCGTCCGGTGGACAGTATTTACGGGGGGCAGGGTATCCGCTATGTGCAGGTTC
The DNA here is from genome assembly GCA_036628655.1 of Desulfohalobiaceae bacterium. Taxonomy (GTDB): domain Bacteria; phylum Desulfobacterota; class Desulfovibrionia; order Desulfovibrionales; family Desulfothermaceae; genus JAIPDU01. The sequence goes on from JAZKRN010000035.1 coordinate 13,338, forward strand.
CCAGATGGAGCTCCGTCACACCGTTTTTACGGATTCGAAAAGCCCTGCTGGGCCCGAAGTCGGAGGCGGAAGAGATTCTGTCCGGCGGTCAGAGACTGGTCCTATCTCGCCAAAAGGAAGCCCCCGGCAGCCTTAAGCTTGATCTGGCCTACGGCGACTTGCCCTTTCTTCCCCCCGCAACCTTGAAGGCGACCTACCAGATCGATGACCGCCCGGCCAAGAACCTCTTCTTCAAGCCCGGGGAAACAAGCCGGGAAAGCCTGAAATTCAGGCTCTCAAGCGGCGCTCATAAAGTTCGGGTCACGATGTCTGAAAACAAGGTCAACCAGTTCTTGCGGGTCGAGGTTCCCTCAGCAATGCAGCGAGCGAAAGGGCCTTTTGCCGGCGGGTTAAAACCCTATAAGGAACGGGGCTATTTTGTCGCCACTGACCGTGCCCCCATCCGTGCTACCATCGAGGGGCCGACCTGGCTTCGCATCGACAAGTGGATAAACGGCAAGGTCACCTGTGAATACCAGTATGTTGAAAAAGGCAGACAGCAAATTGTGCTCGGAGCAGACAAATCCGGGAAGCAGACCCTTTATCGTCTGTATCAGCGGAAAAAAGACCTGACCCAAAAGGCGCAGCCACTGCAATTGCGGGAGAGAAGCGTGGACTTTGCCCTTTTGCCGCCGCCGTGTTTGCAAATCTCGGGAGATCTTGATCAGCCGCTGCCGGAATGCGAAGGAGATGATTCCTATGGGCGTCATGAAGACGGCACCTGGTCAACAGGCGTGCGGGCTTCCCGTCGCCGGAGCCTATTCGAAGATTTTGAGGGCGGCGACGAGCCGGAACGTTTTTTTGAAGTGTTCGGGGCCCATAGGTTTTATCAACCCTCTAAACATCGGTATTTCCATACCCGGCTCCTGACCCGATGCCGAGAGTTTGGAGGACCCACGCTGGGGATCGAGGAAGAGGTCGCTTTTTACCCCAGGTACGTGCCCTTTCATTTTCGGCTCCAGGGACAGGCCTTTGCCCAGAACCCAGCCTCCCAGAGCCTGGGTTACTTCGGGCAGGGCCAGACGGAGTGGTTGGGAAGGGCAGAGACCATAGCCTATCAGAATCGACACTTCAACCCCAAAACCTATCACCGGCCTTCGGTGTCTCTGTTCGGAAGGTATTTGAGCTTAAGGAAGCACTCCGCCTATGAAAGCAAACGCATCGATCAGGATGTGTACACCCCCTATAAAGCGGATCATAAGGCGGGTTTGTCCGTTTCGGAACGCCTCGTCCACAGACCCTGGCTCGATACCATCTGGTCGGCGGGAACGGAGCTGACGAGCAATGAAAAGCACGATCCGCTGAATCCGGACAATGTGGATCTGTGGTGCCAATGGAATCAGTTACTCTCTCCTTTCCAGGTCAAACTCGGATACAGAACGATCCACTACTTTTCTGACCAGGATCGAGACAGCGCTCTCTGGCGGCATTTTGCCAGCCTGGAATTCAAATTTGACTGGTGGCGCAAAAACCAGGAGAGGCTGGAACTGAAGTCAGGATTAAAAGTGGGCCTGGACAGAGAGAATGAATACAGCGCTTGGGCCGGCTTGGTATGGCATTTTTCCGAGCACCAGGACCTGCAGGATTTCAAACCCGGCGATCCTTCATTTCAAACATTGAAAACAAGACAGCTGCAGCAGAAACCGTAAATCGGCTTTCAAGGTTATGAAACGACTCCCCAAGCAGCTTTTGGCCCTGCTCGATTCGGGCATTGCCCCTGCCTTTCACAAGCTTCATGAAAAGAGGCGAAACCGGTACGCTCGGGAGTTCCTGGAGCACCGCAAGGCCATTGCTCGCGACCCCACTTGGACAGAGCCCGGAGCTCTGGCCCTAGAGTTGGTGGAGTTCCTAGCCGGTCGATTGGAAACGCTTACTTCTGAGATCGCAAACCTTCAGTATTGGCTTGATGACTTCAATTATCGCTATAGCCGGGCTTATACCCGGCGGGACAAACAGGCCCAGATTCTGGAGCTTTCTCGACAGCTCGGGGCCGGCTACTGGCAGTTATGGGGGGATCGCCGCGCCTTCTCCCGTTGGTTCGGACATGACGCAATCACGGAACGATGTTTGCGGAAAATCGCGGACAGAGAGTCGGACCTGATATTCGTGCTGCTCCTTATGGGAGCGCTATCGAAGAAGGCCCTATTCCAGGGGGCTGAGAACAGTCACCAGCGGCAAGTCTGGCAACAGTTACAATTGGAGCAGCACGTGACCGGTTTTTTGACCTATTCCGGGGACAACCGGGTACGGGTGCAGGCATTTCAGTGTCTGGTTTCGGCGATCCGGGGGCTGGACAGGCAACTGCGACAAAACAGCCTCGCACAGAATACATTGACATTCACTTATCGTTCCGCTCTGGAAAGCCGGGAGGATACCTGGATCCAGGTGGAAGCATTGAATTTGCTGCAGCACCTGTCTTCGGAATCATTGGAAACCGTGCTGGAAAAACGGTTGACGCAAGCGAAGGAGGGTGATGATCTTTTCGTGCGGCGACACTGCGCCGTTTTGTTGGGACAGGTATATGATCAATTGACTGGCGGAGCCGATCTCTTGTGGACAGCAGCCAAGGACAGCAGTGCTTATGTACGACAGGGTGCGGCTGAATCCGCGGGCGTGGTGTTGCAGAACGAAACGAGCTCAAGGATCTGGGAAACACTGCAGACCCTTGCCCAAAAGGATGCCTCCCCGGAAGTCCGCGCCAAAAGCTTGTTTGCCTGCATTCCCTTGATCGATACGAACCATTATTTTCATTCTGTCCTCCAACTGTGGACCCAGAGCCTTTCTTGGGAAACCAATGTCTTTGTGCGCCGAACCGTTTTGAAAGCAATCAGCAGGAAAGCGGAGCTCCTGAATACCGAATCCGCCAGGGTAAAAGCATACCGTGACGCTGTGGTTCCGGATCTGGAAGAGCTGCACGTACGTGCCGATAATACATTTATCCGCCGCCAGTGCGCCCAAACCCGGGAATGTATCCTCGTATTCGCGGACCCTGACCTTGCAAAGCTCTATGAAACATTGCAACAAAAGCTCCAGGCCCTCCTGCCGGGTAAAAGCGCTAAAGTGTCTTGGCATGCCTTGCCCCAAACCGATTCCTCCCGCATATACCGTACTCTTTCGGTGATTTCGCAGAAAGATTATGGAGTTACGGTAAGCCGTGCCCTCGGAGGCCTGAGAATATGGCGGGGTGATGTCTATGTTTTTCGACTGTGGCGCCTGCTTTTCGAGTTTTTTCATCCCTCGCCTTACAAACGGCAGGGCCACAAGCACACCGTCGGGCGTAAGCTACCGGGCCGAGTACGGATTCCCTCGGCAATGATCTCGGAGTTAACCCGGACCAATGTGCCCGGCGAGCCGCTTTATATGCCCGAGGAAGACGGCTGGCGACCTTACCTGCCACTGGTGGACGAGGCCTTTTCCAGCCTGTTTTTAACGATGCGCGGCAAACCGGTCTGGTATTATACCAGCGAAGGCGTTACCGAAATCGTTCCCCCCAAATCGCTTTTCAAGCGGTTTCGGGCCTGGTGGAAATTAACCACCCGTTTTGCCCGGTATGCAGATTTGCGCAACTGGAGTCCCGGTAGCCGCTCCCTTCCGTCAGCCTATACTTCGAGCCTTGCAGCCCTGGGGTTTGATCTTTCTTTCAGGGGCTACACTGGTTCCCATGGAGAACCAGATACGGACAGCGAAGTGCAAAGATTCTTTCCGGCCGTGCTGCCGTTTTTCAACCCCGAGACCTGGCAGGCGTTCAAGGACTATTTTTTTTCCGTCTACGGGAACACTGTCTATGAGCTCGGCATTTTTGCCGCCGCCATTTTGCTGATATTCACGGGCCGGCAAGTCTACCTGAGCTTTATGGGACGACGGGCGAGGAAACGTCTGCCGCTGGTCATCGGGGGATGGGGGACACGGGGCAAGTCCGGAACCGAGCGGCTGAAAGCGGCGCTCTTTGAAGCCCTGGGAACCGGGACCCTTTCCAAAACCACCGGCACGGAGTCCATGTGTCTCCTGGCCCACCCCTTGGGCAGGACCCGGGAAATGATGCTTTTCCGTCCCTATGACAAGGCCACCATCTGGGAGCAGCACGCCATGAACCGATGGGCGGCAAGTCTGGATACTCAGGTCCTGCTCTGGGAGTGCATGGGGCTGAATCCCTCCTATGTCTCCATACTTCAGCGTCATTGGTGTAGGGACGATCTGTCCACCATCACCAATGCCTACCCGGATCACGAAGACATCCAGGGGCCGGCCGGCATCAATATTCCCTGGGTCATGAACGAGTTTATACCGGAAAACCGGACCCTGGTCACCGCAGAAGAACAGATGCGGCCTGTGCTGGAAGCTGCTGCCAAGCAGAAAAACACGGCTTTTCACAGCGTGGACTGGCTGGATGCCGGGATGATTCCCCCAGATGTCCTAAGCCGATTTGCCTACCAGGAACATCCCTCCAATATTGCCCTGGTGCTCAAGCTGGCCCAGGAGCTCGGTGTTGACCAGGATTTTGCATTAAAGGAAATGGCCGATCGAGTCGTCCCCGATATCGGTGCCCTCAAGGCATACCCAAAAGCCTCTCGAGGGCATCGACGGATGGAGTTCGTCAATGGCATGGCAGCAAATGAGCGCTTCGCCACCTTGAGCAATTGGCAGCGAATGGGATTTGCCGGAGATGACTCTGCTGATGCCGCAGGACAATTGCAGAGCGTGCTGGTGAACAACCGGGCCGATAGGGTATCGCGATCAAAAATGTTTGCCAGCATTATAGTCGAGGACTTATGCGTCGACCACATCGTTCTGATCGGTTCAAACCTGAACGGAATGATGGGCTATATCCGAGAAGCCTGGCAAGCCTATATGGAAAAACACGACTTCAATAAAGAGAGCTACGAAGAGCTCCATCGGGCGGCCAGGCACCTTCGGCTGCCCACGGACCCATCCATGGTCAGGAGGAGGCTGGGCGCCATGCTTGCCCCTTTCCATCTGGCAGCCGAGGAGCAAGACAACCTCCTGGAACTCTGGCATGAACCACAACAGCTCAAAAGCGGCCTCGAGAGTAATGGGCTCTCATCAGTTGCCCAGGAAATAGCGGATCAAATAGGACAATATAGCCAGCAGTACACGAAATTTGCCGCGATCTCGGAACAAGTTAAAGCCAGCAGCCAGACCCGTACAGCGGATGTGACACAATCAATCAAGGCATTTCTGCAGGAATGCTTTTTCAACAAGATTCACATCGTTGACGATCCCCATGCCAGCGGAGAATTCATTGTGAACCGGCTTTTCGACATATCGCCGCCGGGCCTTTTGCATCGTGTCATGGGAATCCAAAACATCAAGGACCCCGGGCTGAGTTTCGTCTACCGATGGCAGTCCTGGCAAACCTGCTATCATGCCTGCAACAAATTGCGATCGAGTGATGAAAACGTGGTTCGAACCGGACTGCGCGAGCTATCGGCATTTCAGGATTACGGATTGCTCTGTGAGGATTATGTGAAGGAAACGATTGAACAGACCCGAGCTCGTCCGGTTGCGCAAAGCGAACACTTCCAGGCAGGTCTGGCCGTGATCGAAAAGAGCATGGAAGACAGACTGGAAAGCATACGGGATATTATTCACGCCTCGCGCGGAAGAAATTGGGCCCTTGCCCCGGTTTTTCAATTTCTGGAATCTTTCCTGGACGCTGGCGATGGCATTCGGCGGAGAAAAGCAGCCAATCGGATCTACCGAGATCTAAGGATGGGACGCATCAGTCAGAATCGGGCAGCGACGGAGCTCAACCACCTTAACCAACGGCAGAAGGGCGGGTGGCTTTTTGAGCAGCTGATGGCTGTGGTGCGGAAAATCTCCGGTTCAGCATCAGCCTGATGAAGCGTCTTTTTCAAACTAGCTTCGCGGCTGGGCCCGGGCGCCCAGCTTGAACAGTAAGAAAACTTTATTGCGCCCTCAACGAGCGCTCACGAGGCTTCTTCTCGCAAGAAGGCTCCGATTCTGGATTTTCTAAGATCAGCTCCAAATAGGGAGAAGGCCTGCCGCATTCTGGACAGAGAGAGGAGGCCCAGGCCTTGATTTCCCTGAACCCAGGGCATATCATTTCGAGCACCAGCTTCACCACCCCAGAGCCCGTCCCCCCTGCCCTTCCCGAGCCACACTGGAAGCGCTTCATTCCTTTTATTCACTGAAAAGGGTTCGTTATCGTAACTCGTGAACCGTTATCCGATGTCCGAGGTCCGAGGTCCGGCGTCTAGCGTCTGGCGTCTGGCGTCTGGCGTCTGGCCCAGCGGCGGAGCTCGTGAGTGAACAAGAAAGTTGCAATACGTGATCGGATATCTTGATTTCATTGACATATACCCTACCAATAGTGAGATGATATATATAGCAAGTGTATGTTTTTTTGCCACGGCATCAGGACATGAATTTGAACAAAAACTGACTGGCTGCCGGTAGCATGGAGGACCTTTATGAATAAACTGGCCCACACCCACAGCCCCTATCTTCTCCAGCACGCGGAAAATCCGGTGGACTGGCACCCCTGGGGGGAGGAGGTCCTTCGCCTGAGCCGGGAGCAGGACCGCCCCATTTTCCTCTCCATCGGGTACGCCACCTGCCACTGGTGCCACGTCATGGCCC
>JAZKRN010000036.1:0-19300 GCA_036628655.1 Desulfohalobiaceae bacterium
GACTTACTGACTCACCGACTCACCGACTCACCGCCGGGATCAGCGCCCCGCGCTCGTCTCCTGCAGCGCGCGCATGACCGCCGCGAAGTCCTCGTCCCCATGGCCCAGATTGCAGGCCGTGGCGTAGGCCAGGGAAACGCCGTGACCCGTGGGAAGGCTCGCCCCAAGCTCGTACGCCGTGTTCAGTGCGAACCCCAGGTCCTTGCTCATGTGCTTGAGAGGGAACTGGGTGGGGTATTCCCCCTCGCGGAGCATGGATTCCTTGACCTGGAAGAGCCCGCAGTTGAGCGGACCGGAGGTGACCACCTCCAGAAGGCTGTCCGTATCCAGGCCGCCCTGCCTGCCCAGATGGATCATCTCCGCCAGCCCTTCCATCATGGTCCCCAAGAGCAGGTTCACCGCCATCTTCATCATGGAGCCCTGGCCCACAGGGCCGCAATGCACCACCTTCTTCCCCATTACCTCGAAGAGTGGACGCATGGCCTCAACATCCGCGCTCTCGCCGCCGGCCAGGACAACGAGGTTGCCCTCCTCGGCCGGCTTTTTGGATCCGGAAACCGGGGCGTCCACGCAGCGGCACCCCGAAGCCTTGAGACGTTCGCCCAACTCGCGGGCAAAGGCGGGCTGTATCGAGCTCATGTTGGTAAAGAGGGTGTTCGGTCCGAACTCAACCGCGGCCCCATTCTCGCCGAAAAGGGTTTCCTCAAGGGCCTCCGGGCCGGTGAGCATGGCAATGATCCTGCCGCAGCCCCGTCCCAGCTCTGCCGGGCTGTCCGCGACACGCGCTCCCATCTCCTCCAGATCCCGGCATTTGTCCCTGCTTCGGTTGTAGACCGTCACGGAATAGCCCGCCCGGACCAGATTGGCCGCCATGGCCCGTCCCATAATGCCCATCCCGATGAAGCCGACTTCCTGCTGCATGACCCGTACCTCCTGCGTTTGAACTTTCCGGCTTGCACTGCCCCCACAGCGAGCTCATCTTCGGCTATTCGCTTGTTCACATTGACATACAACCCTCATTCCCGGGCCACCCCGGGCACAACGAAGTATGAAAATGCGAGGCGAGTCATGGGATGCGCTGATGCCTGTGTTTCATCACGGCGTCCAATGCCTGGATCAGCTCACGCTGCTCGGCTCCAGCTAACGAAACGCCGTATGTTCTCGTCTCGCCCTCTTCAGCGCGGGCTTTAAAGGCGGTACCGGCAAGGTCCTATATCGCGCGGAACAAGGGCTCGCCCGTTTATGAAACACGGCTTCAGCGCACTCCCTGACGAGCCTCGCTGTATTTCCAGTTAATTCAAAGTGTTGGACACATTTTCATAGAAAAACGCATTCGGCTAGAGCACCTGCCAGGTGTGGGACAGGGGGACACCCTGATCCTGAGCCCGATCCAGGGCCTGTTTGCCGCCCAGGACGGCCACCTCGCCACGCTCTTTCACGCTGTCCATAAGCTCCGCAAAGCTGCGGAAGTCCTGCTTGTTCGTAGCGAGGATCTCGTCCCGGATGCGCTGCCGCTTGGCGTGATCATCGCCCACGAGATAGCGGATAAGGGAGAGCATTCCCTTGGCGTCGGGCAGCCTGGGCCGGTCCAGATCGCCGACTGCGCCGACAATGGCCTTGTTCAGCTCGGAGTCGTTGATGTCCGCCTCGCGCAGGAACTGTGCCGTGTTGTCGAAGACGCTCAGCGTGCCCGCGAGTTGAGGATCCCTGTAGGAAACGAAGCTCAGGACCCTGGAAAAGCGGTCCAGCAGGCTGAAGGCCCCGTAGGCCCCGCCCTGTACGCGGATCTTGTCCCAGAGCCAGGTGGTCCGCAGATAGCGGTTGATCACGTAGTGGGACCCGTGGAACTCGAACTCCGCTCTGGAAAAGCCCAGGGCCTTGCCCACGTAGTTCACCTGTGCGGGAAGGATCATCCCCTCGTGGCCGCGCTCGCACTGGGCCATCCAGGCCTTTTCCGGCTGCTTCTCGCGGGGAAGGGACGCCAGAAGCTGCTTCATACCGGTCTTGGTTTCTTTCCATCCTGTCTGGTCCGCAGTGAGGTTGGCCAGTATCCCGCGGTTATTGATCAGGCTGCTCCAAACGCTCTGCAGATCCGCGCGGACGGACTCCCAGTCGCTGTGGAGCTTATCCAGGAGGTAGCGCAGAAAGAGCAAATAGCTGACTCCGCCGGTGTGCTCCCTGATCCAGTCCGCCAGATGGAAGCGCGCCCGCAGCCTGCGGTCCACAAAGCGATGGCCCGCGGGGATCAGGGCCTCTTCCACCTGCGCCTTCTCCTCCTGCAGGATCTGCAGGAAGCGATCCCTGTTGCCAAGATCAACCCTGTTCAGGCAATCCCCCATGATGCCCAGCAGATTGGGGACCTTGCCGCGCATGGCCTTGCCGCGCACCAGGAACTTGGCGCAGACATCACCGCCGTCCTCCAGACCGGAGACGAATGTTTCCGCATCAATGCCTCCGGTTTCGGCTTCGATGCGCCGGTCCAGGGCCACGTAGTCCTCGAGATCCGTGCCCATCTCCGTCAGGGCCCGGCCCAGCAGAGGCACGTAGGATACGAGCTTCTGCGGCACCGCAGCCATATCGAAGCACAGATCGAGGTAGACGATGTCGTTGCAGGCCAGATCGTGGTAGAGGATGGTGCCCGAGTCGTCGGCAATCTCCTCGCAGGGAATTTCCGGTTCCTCGCGGGGCAGATCCGCCACCCGCAGACCGGGTATCCGGGCCAGGTCCTCCGGATTATCCGGGGCCTGCTGCTTGCGCAGCAGCTCAAGGCTCCGCTCGTGGAGCCCTTCGCGCTCTTCCCGGGAGAGTCCTTGCACGAGCCTGTCGATCGTCTCTTGCTCGCGCTGTCGGATCCGCTCCCCCTCCTCGGGGTCGGGTTCGAGACGGACGGTGCTCCGGTGCGGATTGTCCAGGAAATAACGCTGCACCAGCTGCTCGAAAACGGGCTCGCCCGCCTCGAGGCGCTCCTTGATCCGGGTCAGCGGCTTCTCGAAACTGAGCAGGAGACAGGGGTCGCTGTCGTAGATCCAGGTGGCCAGAGAGCGGAACATCACCAGTAGCCCGCGAGGCATGGCCCCGGTGTTGTTTTCCCGCAATGCGAACTCCACGCTGTTCACCGCAGCGTCCACGCTTGCCGCCTCGAATCCGTCCCGGGAAAGGCGCTCCAGGGTATTCAGGATCAGCTCCTCCACCCTGGGGAGATCCTCGCGGCGCACCCCCTTCAGGCCGGTGGAAAAGAACATCTGGCGCAGCTCGTTCTCCAGCCCCACGCCGACCAGGTCCTCACCGAGCCCGGACTCGATGAGCTCCTTGCGCAACGGGGACGAGGGCATGCCGATGAGCAGCTGCTCCAGGATCTGCAGGGCCAGATTGGTCTCCGCCTGGGTCACGCTCTCCAGAAGCCAGTTCAGGGTGATCATGCACTTGGGGTCCTGGCTCGCCTCAGAGGGATAGGACACGGTCTCCTGCACCGACTGGGTGAAGCGGGACTGCAGATTCACCTCGGAGTCCACCTCGAGCTCGTCGAACTCCCGCAGATAGGTGTCCAGAACCCGCAGCCGCTCCTGCGGATCGTCGTCGCCGTAGAAGAAGAAGCGGGCGTTGGAGGGATGATAGAAACGCCTGTGGAAATCCAGAAAGGCCTCGTAGGTCAGCTCCGGAATCTGTTGGGGGTGCCCGCCGGATTCCAGGCCGAAGGGGGAACCCGGGAACAGGGACTGCTGGGAGCGCTCCTGGAGCAGATCGTCCGGCGAGGAATAGGCGCCCTTCATCTCGTTGTACACAACCCCCTTGAGCTCGGGGGAGCCATTCGGCTCGGGCACCTCCAGGTGCCATCCCTCCTGGGCGAAGGTGTCCTCGGTGAGCAGCGGATGGAACACGGAGTCCAAATAGACCTCGATCAGGTTGTAGAAATCCGTGAGGTTCTGCGAGGCCACGGGGTAACAGGTCCGATCCGGAAAGGTCAGGGCATTGAGGAAGGACTGCACCGAGCCCTTCAAGAGCTCCACAAAGGGCTCCTTGACCGGATACTTGCGCGATCCGTTGAGCACGGAGTGCTCCAGGATATGCGCCACCCCGGTGGAATCCTTGGGCGGGGTGCGGAAACAGGTGCCGAAGACCTTGTTCTCGTCCTCGTTTTCCACGGAAAGGACCTCGGCGCCGTTCCTGCGGTAGCGGTACAGGGTCACGCGGCTCTGCAGCTCCTTGATCTCCTGACTCCACACCTGTTCAAAACCGTACAAATCATCGCTCATTCATTCCTCCAGTCGATTCGTCTGTTGCCTGTTTTTTTTTATATGAAAAATTTTTAATTTGCTGAATTATTGGTAGAAATAGTCGGGCGCGGCTCGCCCTGCACCCATTCAGCTGAATGGGTGCAGGGCTCGACGGCCTCTTGGGGCGCATCCGCGCAATCGCCGCTCTATGACACTGGACCTCCTTCGGCGCACGCGACCCTGACAGACTTTAAAAAACCTTGCAGGGCAGGACGTTGAAAAATTTCAAGGGTCAAGCGCGACCCGGCACTCACTTTCCCCCCGAAGTTCAATATATTACGAGCAAACATAAAAAAAGTGAGTGCCGGGCAAGGTCGAAGTTTACCCCGCCTGCCCCGTAGCTCAGCCTTGTGATGCTACCGGGGTGAAACCTTCTTCTGTTTCCATGGGGCGTCGATAGCCTCCATGAGAGTTTGCATCCCGCACCTATTTGTGAAGCCAAGTCAATCTGACGCTCGTTTGTCAACTCAAATAGGTGCGGGACAACGCAGCAATTGGAAAATTTTCAGGGCCAGCTAGGGCAGCTCCACGCGCCCGCTCAGCTCACTGCCCGCTTGCACGACCTGCTGGCCCAAGGAGCTGTTCACCGCCTCCACGCGCCCTGTGCAGCGCACGTTCTCCCGGAAAAGGACATCCCCGCTCACGCTCAGGCTCTCGCAGAAGAGTAGGGATGGGGGACCGTGGGGAAAGCGGGCCTCGAAGTGGTCCACTTTGCCGTAGTATTTTCCATCCAGCTCGATATTGATGGGTGGGAGCTCCCTCTCGGGATTGGGATTCAGCTTGTAGGACTCGTCCAGCACAAAGCAGTCCGAGCGCATGGCCAAAAGATCGCTCGTCTTCTTCACGGGCATGAAGCGGTCCCTGGGGATCTTCAGGGCTGAGCTGTCCGGGAAGGTGTTGATGGCCGCCCCCATGGCCGTCTCCAGCTGCAGCACCCGCGGAGTGGATTCATCGCGGGGATCCAGGGGTTTGGGATTGACGATCAGGGGCAGCTGGGGCAGCCCGTTCTCCCGGATGAACGCCTTGAGCCGCTCCAGGTCGATCCAGATGTTGTTCGTGTTGAAGAAGCGATGGCGCTGGACATCCTGAAAGCTGTCCTGATCCTTTTCCGGACACTGGGCGATCTCGCGCAGCAGGAAGTGTCCCTGCGGGGACAGGGCCAGGTGCCCGCCCTTCTTGTCGCGGGGGTAACGGGCGGCCACCTCCATGAGGAAGAAGGTGCCCTGCTGCACCATGTACCCCAGAATGCGCGGGTCCACTGCCGCTCCCAGGTTGTCCGAGTTGGAGATGAAGGCGTAGCGCTTGCCCTGCTCCAGCAACTTGTCCAGACAGCCGGACGTTTCCAGGGCGGCGAAGACATCCCCGTGCCCCGGAGGATTCCATTCCAGCTCCGGCCGCTCGGGACAGCTGGCCGGCTCGAGATGGGGATAGAGCTTGGGGAACTTGTGCTGCACAAAGGAATCGGGCTGCTCTTCAGGCGGAACTCCCTGTGCCTGCCAGTAATCCGTAACGTCCTGACGGGTGTGGAAGCTGTCCATGAACAGGAGGGGGATATTTCTGGCCCGGGCCTGGAGCCGGATAACATCCAGAAAGGTATATCCGGGACGAGCGATCAAAAGGGATTTGGCGTAGGGCATGCCCATGCTCGTGCCCAGGCCGCCGTTGAGCTTGATCATGACCGTTTGCTGCAGGTGGTCCCGCCCGATGCGCTCCTGTTCCTCGCCCAGATTCTCCCGGGAAGGGACATCGCCCTCGGCGACGGGAACAATCGTCTCCTCCGGAACGACGCCCACCGACTCCTGCGAATCAGCCAGCACCCGGTAATAGTTGCGAAACAGCTCCACAAGCTGGTGGGGAAGGCCTTCCTGATGCATCTTCTCCGCACTTAGCCGGAAAGTGTCTTCCTTCATTGGCTCCTCCTGCACGTTTTGCCGGCGCATGGAATCCACCTCTGCTCTGCGGTTCGGGACACACCGGTTCCATCTTAACAGATTTTTCGCTGCCGGAACTCGGAGAGGCGAAAAGAGCCGCGCATGGAGCGGCATCTTTCGCCCCGGAGCGAGTAGCGGGCATGTCCAGATATCTCGATAGCTTACAGGCCGAACACTTCACTAATGCTAGCAAATGAGCCGTCGCCCTTCAATCACGGGAAAATCTGAAGAGAGCCCTCACAGGGATAAGCGCCTTGCACTGCCCGAAAAGATTGCCAATAGAAACCAATCCCGTTACCATAATGTCCCGATTCGTTGAGCGGAATTGGCGCGAACCATATGCTGGCGCTGACGCTTCGGCGGCTCGCGCATGGACGTCACGATCAAGCCCGGAAACGGGATCTGCTTGAACAGGGATATTTCTGCCCCCCTGGACTGTTCAGGGAAGCCGTACATGGCACGTCCTGCGTTCAGCGGATTCCGATCCGGCAGCCGGTCCGGGGAAAAGGGATGACTGCGGGGACAAGAAATCAAAGGAGAATCGTCGTGCTCACAAAAACCCGCCTTGTTCCAGCCATTTTCCTGCTGGCCCTGTTGGTGCTCGCCGCGGGCAACCTTCAGGCACAGAACGCGACTGCTCCGGCTGCGCGGCAGGACAATGCAACCAACCAAACACTGGAACGTCTCGCGGACAGAACAGCCAAGGAGTCGGGGAGGACACCCATCCAGATCAGGCATGAGAACACGGATCGGGTGGGACGACGACTTGTCTTCCACATGCGGGAACGATTCAACGAATCAGGGCTTTTCCGCCTGAGCGACAAGGAGGAGGAGAAGATCGTCCTTCATGTGAAAACCCGGACCGAATTTCCCGACAGACCGGGAATAAGCTCCATCTACGCAGTAACCTGGGCCTTCTCCTACGGGGGGGATGTCCTGAGCAATTACCTGCAGAGTCGAACGGGCATTGCGGGCGCGGAAGCCTTAAAGAGCCTTGCGGAGGAACTGGCGGGCCAAACCCACGAGATCTCCACCCGTTACAGCTACCTTTTCGAAGGGGACGAGTGACTTGTCCGTCTTGTAAAGCATGACAAAAACACGAGCACGTTCCCGTCGGGTAAATCCTCAGGAGGAGAATGGGCTGGACGGCTCGGCGTGCCCGGCTCAATCCCCATCGAGCGACAGGGCGCGCCTCTCGAGGGTGTCCCCCAGGTCCCGGAGCAGCTCTCCGCCCTTCACTATTGACGACCGACTGCCGGCATCACCTTGAAGCCTCCTGTGCACCCATTCCGCAATGTAGAGGATTTCGGCCACATCCAGCTCAATTTCTCGTCCGGCCCTCTCCCCGAGCCGTTGCACCAGCATCTGCCTGGCATCCTCTCGAGCGGCGATGGCCTGGCTATAACGCCGGACGATCTCTTCCCGCTCCTCCTGCAGCTCCCCGGCTTTTTCCTCTTGAGCGTCTTCTCCGCCCTCTCCCAGTTTCTCCTCGATCTGACTCAGCTTGTAGTTGAAATGCACTGCCTTGTTGTCCGCCTCCAGGTAATCCGCGATCAGGGGGTCCAGCTCCCGGTTTTGCCCCAGGGTTATAAAGACGGTGGAAACGTTTTGCAGGTAGGAGCTCCCCAGCCGAAGCATCTCGGAAATATCCCCGTCTGAGAGTTCCTTCTCGCGCACCTCGCCTTCCGGACCTTCCACGCGCCGAGTACTTTCCCGTGCCTGGCGGATCAAAGCGCGGACAAAGCTGGCTGAATAGCGGTCATAGGCACTTTCCAGGATTCTGGGCTTTAAAAGATGGTCCAGAACTTCCTGTCTGGCCTTTTGCAGGGCGGAACTGGAATGCCGGAGGCCGGTCAGCTCAGTGCCGTATCGCGCGTTGATGGCACGCACGCTTATGCGGAGCGTCCCTTTCTCCCGGGGATTGTCCATACCCCATTCTGGGTGGTAACTGGACACCACGAAATCGGCCAGGTCCAGGACAAATGCCGGGGTCACCACTCGCCGCTCTTGCGGCGTGCCGTTGGCTTGACTTCGCTTTTGCGTCCGGTTCTTCGAGGCATTCTCCGATCTTCCGGCGAAGCTCCCCCCTGTAGAGGCATTTTCCGAGGCATTCGGCCCGGAGCTTCCCTCTCGGGCAGTGGCCTCCTGCTCAGGGGAGGTCCTTTCCTTCTCTTGCCCTTTTTGCCGCGAAGCATTAAACTCGGCGTCTTGCGAAAACAAGAGCCAAGCCGCTGCAAAGGCGAGCAAAAGCGCAAGGGCTATGATGCCCAGCTGGACCTTCTTTCGTTCCATATTTTGTTTATCCGGCTCGTTGCAACGACCCCGCCTTCAGACACACTTTCGAAAGGCGGAATCTCACAGTGGATGAATGTATTCAGACAATAGCAGAAAGCCTTCCCCGCTTCAAGAAAGGCCGAATTTTACGAGGAACTCATGCTCGGAGAGAAAGGGAGAGCCGCTATGCCGGAAACGTTGCCACGGGGACCCTTTCGCAGTCGCAAGGACATTGTGCTGGCCTCGGCTTCCCCGAGGCGGCAGGAGCTGTTGCAGAGACTGGGGCTGGATTTTCTGGTCCGGATCAGTGACGCCCGCGAACCGGACTGGACGGAAAACGCCGAATCGCCTGAGAATTTTGTCCTTTCCGCCGCGCGCAGCAAGGCGGAAAGCGTGCTTCCGGACCTCCCGCACGGTGTGGTGCTTGCCGCGGACACCGTGATCGCCCTGGACGGAAATGTCCTTGGCAAAGCCGAGAGCAGGGAGCAGGCGCTTTCCATACTGCAGCGACTCGCCGGCAGGACCCACACAGTGCTCACGGGATGCTGTCTTGCGGACAAGCACGGTCACGAAGAAACTTTCGTCGTCGGCACTGATGTGGCCATGCCCGCCCTTGAGGAGAGCACGCTCCGGGCCTATGTGGACACGGGAGAATACGAGGGCAAGGCCGGCGCGTACGCCATTCAGGGGGTGGGGTCCTTTCTGGTGCGGGGCATCAGCGGCTCCTACACCAATGTTGTGGGGCTTCCTCTGCAGGAAGTCCTGTTTTGCCTGCAGCGAATGGAGGCCGTAGAGACACTTTCGGAGGGGGAGGCATGAAAGCGTATAAGCCTGCAGTGCATCTGGCCACCCTGGGGCCCCTCGGGTACCTGCATCCCGCCCCCGGAACATGGGGCTCGATTGCGGCAGCCCTTCTGGCGCCCTTTGTCTTCACCCCGATGGCTCCCTGGCTCAGGGGAGCTGTCCTGATCCTGCTCGTCGGCGCCGGCACCTACGCCGCCGCAAGCGCTGAAGCCTCCTTCCGGAGCAAGGATCCCCAGGCCGTTATCATCGACGAGTTCGCAGGGCAGCTTTTCGTTTTCCTCCTGGTGCCCAACCCGCATTTTTTCACGATCGCCGCCGGGCTGATCCTTTTCCGCCTCTTCGACATCCTCAAACCCTGGCCGGTGAAGCCCTCCGAGACATGGTTCCCCGGAGGCCTGGGCGTGATGATGGACGACATCCTGGCCGGGGCCTATGGCCTGCTATGCCTGCACCTCCTGCTGGTCCTTTTCTAGCCCTACGGGGTTCGATAGTGGCATGGATCAGTTGACCAGGCTCTGCACCGGTGCCGGAATACGGCCACCGTGCCGCATGAAGCCGTCCGAGCATCCGGAGCCGGGCACGCTCATGATCGCGGACTCGCCGAGCAACCCCCCAAATACGGCCTTGTCCCCCGCCTTCTTGCCCGGTACGGGTATGAGCCGAGCTGCCGTGGTCTTGTGATTCATCACCCCGATGGCGGTCTCGTCGGCGATGATCGCGGCGACTGTCTCCGCAGAGGTATCCCCCGGAAGGGCCACCATGTCCAGCCCCACGGAGCAAACGCTGGTCATGGCCTCGAGCTTTTCCAGACTCAGCCGACCCTCTTCAGCGGCCTGGGCGATGTTGAGGTCCTCGCTGACCGGTATAAAGGAGCCGGAAAGCCCGCCCACGTGCGAGCTGGCAAAGGCCCCGCCCTTCTTGACCGCGTCGTTGAGCAGGGCCAGCAGGGCAGTGGACCCCGGGGCGCCGATACTCTCCAGCCCCAAGCTCTGAAAGATCTCGCCCACGCTGTCCCCTACATTGGGAGTGGGAGCCAGGGACAAATCCACCGTGCCGAAGGTGACATCCAGCTCCCGGGCCACTTCGCGTCCGATGAGCTCGCCCACCCTGGTCACCTTGAAGGACGTGCGCTTGATCACCTCGGACAGATCGCCGAAGCTCAGCGAGGCGTCCTTGCCGAGCACCCGCTGCACCGCCATCTTGACCACTCCGGGTCCGCTGACCCCGACATTGACCACCGCCTCCGGCTCGCCCGGGCCCAGGTAGGCCCCTGCCATAAAGGGAACATCCTGGGGAATGTTGGCGAAGACGCACAACTTGGCACAGGAAAGGCCGTCCCTGTCCGAGGAGAGCTCCGCTGTCTCCGTGATGCAGCTGCCCATCATGGACACGGCGTCCATATTGATTCCGGCCCTGGTCGAGGCCACATTCACGGATGCGCACACCCTGTCCGTGGTCTGCAGGGCCTTGGGTATGGCCCGGATGAGGGCCTCGTCACCATGGGTCATGCCCTTTTCCACCAGGGAGGTGAACCCGCCGATGAAATCAATATCCAGATCCCGGGCGGCCTGATTGAGCGTCTGCGCCACCTCAACAAGCTCATCCCGGCTGAAGGCGGCTCCCACAAGGGCAATGGGGCTCACCGATATGCGCTTGTTCACCACATCGATCCCGTAGGTGCGGCCCACGTTGTCGCAGATGGAAACAAAGCTCTGTCCAGTGCGGATGATCTTGGCGTAGACGTTGTCCTTGAATCGCTGCAGATCGTCGCTTATACAGTCATAGAGGCTGATGCCCAGCGTCACCGTGCGCACATCCAGATTCTCGTTGCGCACCATCTCCAAAGTGGAAAGGACTTCCTTTTCCGAGAGCATACTCTCCCCCGCTTTCTGTCGCTCAACGGTTTGCGTAAATGCCGGGCTCGCAGGATACTGATCCTGGGCGGCCCGCCATGATCTGTAACCAGCTCCCTGGATCAGCTGACCAACCGACTCACTGACTCACTGACATACTGATCCACCGACACACCGACTCATATCCGACACGTATCCGCAAATATGCGCTTATGCTGCACGCTGATTTCCAGACCCACCTCTTCCGCCTTGGCCTTCAGCGCCGTTACGAACTCGGAGAGATTCTGCCCGGTGGGGATATCCACCTCGTAGATGGCGACGGTCTTGCCCGGAAAGGAGGTGCTGCGACTCACAAACTGCATGTTGACGATATTAACCCCATAGGCCCTCATGACGCAGGTCACAGCGGAAACCAACCCCACTCGGTCATCGCCGATGGAGACCACGACAAAGGGCTCCGTCTGAACGGGAGCGGGGCTTTCCGTCTCCTCGATGACCTGTACGGAAATCTGGAGCCCCTTGTCTCCAAGGGCCTCATTGAGCTTTCCCTCCACGTCGTTCGTTTCACAGCTCTCGGATGTGGAAACCACGAAAATCCCGGCAAATTCCTGACGCAGCACCGTCTGGGAAACATTCTCGATGTTGCAGCCCATTTCGGCCAGCAATGTGGACACGTCGCAAACAATCCCCGGGCGATCCGTGCCCAGGACGGTTACAGCAAACTGCATACATTCTCTCCGCTTGGCGTTTTGGCTCCGCACATCTTCGCCGCTTCTCGCAAGCGCACCCTGAAAAATCCATCTCCGCTGAGCGCAGCTCATTGAAGCAAGGCATCACCCGAAGCGTCCCTGAATTGCCCCTCTCATTCACATCATTGCGCTGGGTGTGTTGACAGGGCCATTCGCTTGGCCTACGTTCGATAGCACGCAAATTGAATAAGTGCTACGTAATCACCATGATACGAAAATTCGCATCGCCCAGTCCTCAGTACCGCCCTGCCTGACAGGGAGGTTCTCAGGAGGCGGACAAACTCTGTCCCCGCCGCGCTCGAGGAAAGAAAACAAGATATTACGCGAGGTCGAAAAGCTGTCAAGCTCCGGCATCCCGGAGGCCTTGAATCGCAATTTCCACGCTTCCAAGGACCGTTCCTCTTACGGACCAAACACCCTTTGTGGGAGCGCTCAGGCAGGCGCAACCAAGCATGAAAATATTGCGGGGCGAGTCGGGGATTGCGCTGATGCCGGTGTTTCATCCCGGCGTCCAGTACCGGGAACAGCTTCAACCGAGCGATTTCTGCGCACGAGACAACGTATGTTCTTATCTTGTCCTTGGCATCGCGGATCTCACCGTCGCTACCGGCAAGGTCCCCATATCGCGGACTACAAGGGCTCGCCTGTTTATGAAACACGGCTTCAGCGCACATCCCCGTCTCCTCGCGCCGTATCTCCTGTTCATTCAAACTGTTGGACACATTTTCATATAAAAATACGCACGAGATCTCTCATGCATATCGCGGAAGGCATTCTTCCCCTCCCTCTGCTCGGCGTCGGCGCCGGGCTCAGCCTGCTCGGCGCCGCCATTGGGCTCAAGCGAACCCGGCAGGAAGAGATCCCCTTGGTGGGTGTCATGGCCGCCGCATTCTTCGTGGCCTCCCTGGTCCACGTCCCCCTGGGACCGGCGAGCATCCATCTCCTGCTCCTGGGGCTCGTGGGCCTTTTGACAGGCTGGGCCTGCTTCCCGGCCATTCTGATCGCCCTCCTTCTGCAGGCCCTGTTCTTCCAGTACGGCGGCCTCACCGTGCTCGGAGTCAACACCTGCATCATGGCCCTGCCCGCTCTGCTGGCCCATCTCTTCGGCACGCCCCTGATCCGGTCTTCCCGGAAAGGGGTAAGCGCTTCAGGCGCCTTCTTCGCGGGGGCCGGAGCCATCCTTGCGGCCGGCGTTCTCGCCGCCACCTCACTGGCCCTGGCGGGGAAGGCCTTTTTCCCGGCCGCCCAGACCATCCTTGTGGCCCATATTCCGGTGGCGGTCATCGAGGGGATGATCACCGTCGCCGTTGTCGGCTTCATGCACAAGGTCAAGCCGGAAATGCTCGCATCCCCCGAGCGCTAGGAGCTTCCATGTTTCGCTGTATCCACAAACTTGTTCCCTTTTTGGGCCTGCTTCTCCTCTGGCCGTCCGTTTGCCTGGGTCACGGAATGAACCTCTTCTGCTGGACCAAGCAGGACACTGTGCAGTGCAAAAGCCGGTTCTCCGGAGGCCGTCCGGTGCACAATGCTACTTGGCGCGTCCTGGACGCCTCCTCCGGGGATCGGCTCCTCTCGGGCGCCACGGGCTCCGAGGGACGCTTTTCCTTCTCTCCGCCCCAAAAAGCCGAGGATGAACGCCTCGACCTCAAGGTGGTGTGCGAAGCCGATACCGGTCACAGGGACAGCTGGAAGGTCCGGGCGGCGGACTATCTGTCCGATGTGTCCGGCAACAAAGAGGACACAAAGAGCGATGCGGATCGAAAAGAGGCGACAGGGCATTCGGAATCCGTCGAGGGCATCGGGGAAGAGAGGCTCAGGCGAATCGTGAACGAGGAGCTCGCTCCGCTGAGAATGGAGCTTGCCCGGCTCAGCGAGCCTGGGGTCACCCTGCGTGACGCTCTGGGCGGCCTGGGGTACATCCTGGGGCTTGTCGGGATCTGGGCCTACGCGGCGAGCAGAAGGGAGTCACGGCAATAATGGATGCGGACTTCAGCAGCGGATCATCGCTCATCCATCGCACGGACCCCCGGGTCAGGCTCCTGCTCTGCCTGGGCCTGGCTCTGGCCATGGCCGGGCTGAACACGCTGCCCGCCGCCTCGATCGCCCTGGCCCTGGGAGCCTGCCTTGCCGGCAGCGCCCGCCTGCACCCCGGTGCCGTGACCAGACGCCTTGTCCTGGTCAATGGCTTCATCGCCTTTCTCTGGATCATGCTCCCCTTTTCCGCTCCGGGAGCGCCGCTGCTGCAAATCGGCCCGCTCACGGCCAGCAGTCAGGGCATTGAGCTGGCCGCCTTGATCACCCTCAAGGCCAACGCCATCCTGCTCAGCATTACGGCCCTTGCGGCCACCATACCCATTGCGGACATGGGCCAGGCTCTGGCCTCTCTGAGAGTGCCGGACAAGTTCACCGTGATGTTCATCCTGTGCTACCGTTACCTGCACGTCATCCGCGAGGAATACAACCGTCTCGCCGCAGCCGTGCGCATCCGCTGTTTCCGGCCCGGAACCAACCGCCACACCTATCGCACCTACGGCTATTTGCTGGGCATGCTCCTGGTGGGGAGCTACGAACGTGGCAGGCGGGTGCATCAGGCCATGCGTCTGCGTGCCTTCCAGGGACGCTTCCACTCCTTGCATCCCTTTGCCATGCAGAGTAGAGATCTCTATGTGGCCCTGATCCTCGTCCTTGCCGGGGTGGGGCTCATTTTGACGGAAATTTACGCCGGCGGCCATTTCGGCCCCTAACAGCCTGTTGAAAAATTTCTTTTCAGGGAGACCGTTGAAAAATTTCAAGTGCAAGGCGCGACCCGGCACTCACTTTTTCTTCCGAAGTTCAATATATTACGAGCAAACATAAAAAAAAGTGAGTGCCGGGCAAGGTCGTAGTTTACCCCGTGAAACCTTCTTCTGTTTCACTGGGGCGTAGTCAGCCTCCATGAGAGTTTGAATCCGGCACCTATTTGTGAAGCCAAGTCAATCAGACGCCCTTTTGTCAACTCAAATAGGTGCCGGACAACGCCGCAATTGGAAGATTTTCAACGGTCTCCTAGGACAACGCCATGCCCGAGCTCCTCCGCCTCACAAACATCGTTTTCGCCTATCCGGAAAACAGGGAACCGATCCTGAACGGGCTCAACTTCGAGCTCGGCCCAGACCGGCGCATAGGCGTTATCGGCCCCAACGGCAGGGGCAAGACCACCTTCCTGCACCTGTGCGTGGGCCTTCTTCGACCCCGCAGCGGACAGATCGCCTTCAAGGGTCGGTCCCTGGAATGGAGGGAAAAGGAGCTCCTGCAGCTCAGGAAAGGCGTGGGGCTGGTCTTTCAAAACCCGGACGATCAGCTCTTCTGTCCCACGGTCCTGGAGGATGTGGCCTTCGGTCCCCTGAACCTGGGCTTCCGCCGCGACGAGGCAGCGGATCGGGCTCGCTGGGCCCTTCAACTGGTGGATATGCCCGGATACGAGGACCGAGTCACCCACAAGCTTTCCGGAGGGGAAAAAAAGACCCTCTCCCTGGCCACCATTCTGGCCATGCAACCCGAGGCCATCCTTCTGGACGAGCCCTCAACAGGTCTTGATCCCGACAGCAGGGAGCACATCATGCGTGTCCTGAACGATCTCCCCCAGAGCCTGGTCATTGTCTCCCACGACTGGGATTTCCTGGCCCGAAGCACCTCCGAGCTCTTCACCCTGGACCAAGGCTGCCTGCAGGAGACGGACAGGGGGGCCCTGCACAAGCACGTGCACTACCATCCCAGTGGCGAGGTTCCCCACGTGCACCAAAGCGGTTTACCCTGAATCCGCAGGCATCCCCGGCGCACTCCAGGGAACGGTTGCGGCCCGGCTACGCGGAGCCGGACTCCTCTTCCTCCCGAGCGCTTTCCCCCTCGCCCTGCGTGGCTGCTGCGGTCTGTTGTCCCGAGGGATGGGCATAGCTGTCGTTGAGCTCCTGAATATAGCGCTTCACATCCTGCCTCAAGCGGTTCAGGGCCGACTTGCTCCGTCTGCCCCAGCCCACGGGGCTCTTTCGGAAGAGGCTGCGCCACCAGCTGCTGTTCTTGGCAAAGGCTGCCAAATAGTTCTGGCGTTCCCGATCGGAAACCTTGGCCGCCAGCTTTTCCGCAATCTTTTTCGCGGCCCTGCGGCGGACCGTAAAGTGGCCCCAGCCAAGGAGCAGAACCACCACTCCCGCAACGACGTAGAGCCAGGGAGGCTGGGTCAGCCATCCGGGAGCCCCGAATTGAGGCCGCAGGCCCTCCCAGTACCCGCCCCAGATGCTCAACCCCAGAAACAGGGCCACAACCAGCACGATCACGGTGCTTTCCACGAAGAGCACGCGTCTCCGCCAGCTTTGCTGGAACCGGGCAATGGTCGGGACGACCGTTTGTTCCAGATGGTTGGCGGACTCCTCCAGCATTCCCACGATGCGATAGGCCCGCTCAACCTGCACCTGTTCCATGCGCTGATAAATAGCCCGACGACCCTCCTCGGCCTTCCTGCTGAATCGCTTGCGCAGGTATTCGTCCTCTATGGGGAAAGCGGCCTCCGGATCGTAGATGCTGAAGGTACGACCTGCGGTTAACCCGCTCTGGGCCAGGGCCCTCTGCCAGGCGGCAAAGACCTCCTCCGGATTGTCCTCTCCCGCGGTCATGTCGACCTGGTTCAGGATAAAGAGGAACTTGTTCGCGTCCCTGCGTTGCAGGGTGTCCTGCACCAGATGGCTCAGCGTGTCCTGCATCGATCCGGATTCGGGGTGGCGGGCGTCGAAAAAGATGAGCACCAGGTCCGAGAGATCCACGATACGGTCCGTGATCCTGAGGGTGGAAGTGCGCTGGGCGTCCGCGTCGAAGCCCGGGGAGTCGATAAGGATCTTGCCCCTGAGCTTGTGGCTGGGACAGGTCTTGAGCTGGACATAGGAGTCCACTTGTTGGCCCTCTCCGGGAGCTACCTCCTCAATAGCCTTGCCGATGCGGTAGAGCGGAAAGCGCGGATCCGAATCCAGGGCCATGCCGGGAAGATCGCGCACTTCTTCCTGTCCTGTGTAGCAGACCACGGTGAACTTGTCGTCCACCGCCTGATTCCCGGTGGATTGCAGTCTGTATCCCAGGTAGGTGTTCAGGAAGGTGGACTTGCCGGAGGAATAGGTCCCCAGAATGGAAACAAGCGGCCACCAGGGCGTGCGCAGGGCATAGGACTGATCCGGGAGCAAAAAACCCATCCTGTGGCTTACCCGATCCAGGTTGCGAAAACTCTTGACGACTTTCTGCAGGACAGGATTCTCCTGTCGCAGATGCTCCTCCAGGCGGCTCAATCGCTGACGGAGCTGATCCTTCTGACCCATACGGCCCCCATCATTTTCATCCCTTTGCAGCCCGCTATCCCCTTTTCAAGCGGACCTTCCCCAAAGATTCCCACACGATACACTGCGACGGCGGTTCCACCTCCGTCAACCGTTCGCCGAAATCTCTGCTACGGCGCGACCTGAAGCTCCTGCCCCGGTTGGATGTATTCCTCCTTACCGAGGTCGTTCCATTCCCTGAGCTGCTCCACGGAAACATCGTAGCGCTGGCTGATCCGAAAGAGGGTTTCCCCTTTCTCCACTGTGTGCCATCTCGCTCCGGAGCGGGATTCGCCTCCCGCCTGGGTCTCTCCGCCCGCATCCTGTCGATTGACCAACCTGTCCTCCAGGCTGGCGAGACGCTTCTCCAGATCCGAAACCGCCTTTCTGAGCTTGGCCAGCTCCTTCTGCCTTACCCCGGAGGATTCCTGCATTTTGTTCACGTTCTCCAGGACCATCCGGTGCTGGAACTCCAGCTTGTTCAGTCGCGCCTCGACGTTCTCCGTTTCGTTCTGGTTCTCTGCAGCTTTCCGTTCGTCTCCAGAGCCGGTCGCGAACAGGATCAGGATCAGAACCAAGAGAATAACCCCGCCGCCGATCGCGGTGGGCAAAAGATGCTTGCGCAATTTCCCCATCCAGTCCGGTGCGTCCCTTGCTTGCGGATTGTCCCTTTGTTCCAGCTCATCCAGATCGTTCAGCTGTGGTCCCTTTTGAGCCATAACTCCCCCTATTGCCGTCGGATCGCCGCACATAACGGCCAAATGTGCGGGGCCGCTTTTTCCCGTGACAGAATCCTAGACATCTTTTCCGGCGAGCTAACCGGACTCCTGGCGCAGCCTGTAGCAGAAAAGCCCCTCTCCGGCCAGCACGGGCTTGAAGCACTTGTTGTCCGACTGGCATGCGGATGGCCGCGTATCCCCCTCCATCCATCTCTTGACCATTCCGGGCTCGCGGATCAGGGGCCTGGCCAGGGAAACGAAATCCGCATCCCCCTGTTCCACGAGATCCCTTGCAACCTCGAAGGAACGGATTCCCCCCACCAGAATCAGAGGGATGTCCATCTCCCGCTTGTAGCTGCGGGCAACGTCCAGATAATAGACCTCATCCTCGGTGGAGCGAATGGGAGTGGTGCGGGGCGGAACCCGAGAGCCGGACCTAGGGGTGCCCCCGCTCAGCTCCACCGCATGCAGACCCCTTTCCTGGAGCATGCGGCACACGGCCAGCGAGTCCTCCGGACCCATTCCCCCTTCCAGATAGTCCGCCGCATTGATCTTGATCAGGACCGGAAAGCCGGGGCTTGTCCGGCTCCGGATGGCGTCGAGGACATCGAGGACCATCCGGGCCCTGCCTTCGATAGCTCCCCCGTATTCGTCGGTCCTGTGGTTGAAGCAGGGAGAGAGGAACTGGCTCAGGAGATAGCCGTGGGCGGCATGGATCTGCACTCCGTCAAAACCGGCCTGCTCTGCCATCAGCGCCCCGCGGCCGAAGGCCTCGGTCACGCGACGAATATCCTCGGGCCCCATCTCCCGGCAGGAAAACTCGTCCCCTTCTCCCGGCCCGGAAGGACCTATCGGTTCAAGGCCCGTCAAATCAGGATTGGTTTGGCTGCCGGCGTGGGCCAGTTGCAGCAGTACCCTGCCTCCCGCTTCGTGCACCGCGGAGGCCATACCCTTGAGCCCCGGAAGCATCTCCTCGCTGTGCGCCCCGAGCTGCCAGGGACCGGCCTTGCCCTCGAGGCTGACAAAGGCATGGCTGCTCAGAATGAGGCCCACCTCGTTACGGGCCAGCTCAGCCATCTTCTGCGCCAGCTCGGGGGGACAACTTCCGTCGTCCCTCGCCATACCCTCCCAGGTAGCGGACCGCACGAACCGGTTCTTCACCTGCATTCCGCCGATCCGCGCTGCCTCAAACACGCGTGTCATCTTGTCGCCTCCTGCTTTCTGCCTGTTTTCTTCCGTGCGTATTCGATCTTTCCGGCTCCCCGATGCCCTGCAGGAAGGACCCTTGACAGGACGTTAAAATACTTCAATTGCTGCGTTGTCCGGCACCTATTTGAGGTGACAAAAGGGCGTCTGATTG
>JAZKRN010000037.1:0-19280 GCA_036628655.1 Desulfohalobiaceae bacterium
GCCCGATAATTTCACCAAATAATTCGACAGCTTGGCCACATTTTCATATAAAAAGAAACTAATCTGGAGGCAAGCATGTTCGACCATCTCCTCACCCGGGAACAGATGGAACTGCGGGACGAAGTCCGGGACCTGGTGAACTGGGTCCCCAGGCAGATGATCCTGGACATGGACCAGGACAAGATCACTTTCCCCAAGGAATTCCTCCAGGAGGCAGGCAGACGGAATCTCCTTGGCTGCCGCTACCCCCAAAAATGGGGCGGTCGGGAGATGGACTGGGTCACTACTTGCATGATCATGGAGGAAATCGGGGTGTTGGGGTACGAGTTCGCCTGTGTTTTCGGAGTGGGAGCGGAGCTGGTCTGCGACGCCATCGTGCAGCACGGGACGGATGAACAGAAGGAAAAGTACGTGAAGCCCCTGCTCCGCGGGGAGACCTTTGCCGCGGAATGCCTCACCGAGCCGCGCGGCGGTTCCGATTTCTTCGGCACCACCACAATCGCCCGGGACGAGGGGGACCACTTCGTGCTCAACGGCCAGAAGCGCTTCATTGTGGGCGGCGAAGGGGCGGACTTCTTCCTGGTCTACGCCCGCACCAACACGGACCCCCAGGCGGACCCCAGGCAGGCCCTGACCGCGTTCATCGTGGAACGGGGCCCCGGGGTGGAGACCCAATACCGCTACGGGCTCATGGGCTGCCGGGGAGGAGGCACAGCCAGGCTCTCCTTCCGCGAGGTCAAAGTTCCCAAGGAGAATGTGGTCGGCGAGATCCACGGGGCCTATCCAGTGTTCAACACCATGATGATCCCGGAAAGGCTGGGCACGGCCACCATGACCATCGGAGCCGCCCGTCCCGCCCTGGAGGTCGCCACGGACTACACCTCCAAGCGCAAGGCCTTCGGCCAGCCGGTGAGCAACTTCCAGGGGGTCAGTTTTCAGGTCGCGGAGGCGGCCATGCTTCTGGACGCGGCCCGATCCATGTCCTACAGCACCGCCACTGCCGTGGACAACAAGGAGGACCGGCACAAGGTCCGGCGTCTCGTCTCCGAATCCAAGAAGTTCATCACCGAATCCTGCCAGAAGGCGGTAGACCGGGCCATGCAGGTGGTGGGCGGCCTGGGCTACACCAACGTCCTGCCCATAGAACGTATTTACCGCGATGTCCGCCTGGCTTCCATCTGGACCGGGACCAGCGAGATCATGTCCGCTATTACCGCCCACGAATGGTACAGGGAACGGAAGAAGAGACGCGATGCGGCCAAATACAGGGATTACTGGCAGGATGCTGCGGAGGCCTTCGCCGAGGAGGAGATCATCTACGAATAGCCAGGGATGAGACCGTGCCGCGGCAATGGGCCGCGGCACGGAGCGTGGGGACGCATTGCGGGGCTATTCCGTGAAGGAACCGGAGAAGCTCGGCTTGCGCTTTTCCAGAAAGGCCCGGGCCCCTTCCTTGGCGTCCCTGCTTGCGAAACAGGTGGAGAATGCGTCCAGCTCCAGGGTGCAGCCGGTTCGCAGGTCCGCCTCAGTCCCGCGGTCGATGCTCTGCTTCGTCGCCCGCAGGGCCACGGCGCCCTTTCCTGCCAGGGCCGAGGCGATCTCCATGGTCTTGCCCCAGAGCGAATCCCCGTCCATGACCCTGGCCACCATCCCCAATTCCCTGGCTTCCTGAGCGCCGATCTGCTCGCCGGTCATGCAGAGATCCTTGGCCCTGGCCCGTCCCACCAGGCGGGTCAAACGCTGTGTCCCGCCAAATCCGGGCATGATCCCCAGATTGATCTCCGGCTGCCCGAATTGGGCCTTTTCCGAGGCGTAAATAAAGTCGCAGGCCAGCGCCAGCTCGCATCCCCCGCCCAGGGCAAAGCCGTTGACGCAGGCGATCACCGGGATGGGCAGGTTTTCGATGGAGGCAAAGACATCCTGGCCCAGCTGGGCAAAACGCCTGGCCTGCAGGGGGTCCAGCTCGGGGAACCTGGAGATGTCCGCCCCTGCGACGAAGGCCTTTTCCCCGGCTCCGGTAATCACCAGCACGCGCACGCTCTCCTCGCGCCTCACCGCATCGACGACGTGACCGATTTCGGAGAGGGTCTCGGGATTCAGGGCGTTGAGGACATCGGGCCTGTTCACGGTCAAAGTGCCCACGCCGTTGCTCACCTCATAGAGAATGTTCTCGTAGCTCATGGCAATCGACTCCTTGTGCTTTGGACGCCTCAAGGCGAAACAGTCCCCGGAAAGCATTCCTTCGCCCGCTGCCATTAGAGGGGGTCCAGGCACCTGCAGGTTGCAATTCTCCACGAGAATCTCTTACCCTATTTATATCAACGCTGCAACCCCGCCGCGCCAAACACAAGGATGGATGAATGAGTGAACATCCCAGATTGGAACAATTCCCGACTCACATCGAAATCCCCGTTCTCTGGGGAGATATGGACGCCTTCCGACACGTGAACAACACCCGCTTCTTCCGCTACATGGAATCCGCGCGCATCAGCTATCTCGAGGCCCTGAACCTCTCTCCCACGTCGGAACAGAGCATGATAGGCCCCATTCTGGCCCAGACGAGCTGCAAGTTCATCTCTCCTCTGGCCTACCCGGACAGCGTCATCGTCGGCTGCCGGACCAGCTCCATCCGCAGCGAAAGCGAGATAGAGCAGGAATATCTCCTCGTGAGCGCCGGCTCGAACTCCACAGTCGCCGTGGGCTGGTCCCGCATCGCTGCCTACGACTACAACGCCCTGGGCAAGGCCAACTTCCCCCAGGAAGTCCTCGCAGCGGTCAGGGAGCTGGAGGGCGGCGACCCGTGATCGGGACAGGAGATTGCGGAACAAATCCTCCCGGCCATCAAGCGAGCTCATCCATGCGGATCTATCTCGTGGGCGGGGCCGTTCGGGACGAGCTCCTGGGAGGCCGCCCTCCGGACAGAGACTACGTGGTGCTCGGGGCCACGGAAGAGGCCTTCCTGGGGGCCTACCCCGGCGCCAAGAAGGTGGGCCGGCGGGACCACTGCGTCTACATCCACCGCGGGCGGGAATTCACCCTCTCCGACCAGCCCGATATCTGGGCCGACCTCGAGCGCAGGGACCTGACCATCAACGCGGCAGCCAAGGACGAACAGGGGCGGATCCTGGCCACCGAGCGCACACGCCGCGACCTGGAGAACAGGGTGCTCCGCCCCGTCCATCCCGACAACTTCCGGGACGACCCCTTGCGCTGCTACCGCGCCGCCCGCATGGCCGCCTGTTTTCCGGAATTCACCCTCCATCCCGAGCTGGGAGATGTCCTGCGGCATATGGCCGGCTCTGGGCGACTGGAGCACATCGCCGCGGAGAGGGTCTGCGAGGAGGTACGCAAGGCCTGCGGCTGCCTGGCCCCGGGCCGGTTCCTCCAGGTCCTCGCCGAACACGGCCTCTTCGCCGCCTGGTTTTCGGAGCTGGCCTTTCTCGGGGAGCACCAGGACGCTTCACCAGCCGACCCGGACCTTACCGGCCCGGCATCGGCCGCAGAGCGTTTGGACCGCCTCCAGGGCGACGCCCTGCGCGTCTGGATGGGGATGTGCAGTCTCCTGGACGCGGCCGCACCTCCGGAATCCTCCCAGACGCGGAACAACCGGGCCGCCGGTATGGCCCGGAGCATGGCAGAGCGCCTCAGAATGCCCCTCGTTTTCATCAGGGCCGCGGAAAAGGCGGCCGGCTGGATCCGGGCCGCGGCCCGCTACAACAGGCTTTCTCCAGAGGCCAGGGTGGACCTTTTGACGGACCTCGCGGCCCATGAGCTCAACGAACGGATGCTCGCCGCAGCCGCGGCCGTCTCCCAGGACGTGGACCCACAGGCTTGGCGCGACGACCTGCGGCGGATGGACAGTGTCTGTCTTCCCCCGGAAAAACAGGGCCTTGGCCCGGAGTCGGGACGCATCCTGCGACGGATGCGCTGCGAGAGCCTGCGCAAGGGCTGAGCCCGCGTTGGCATCGCGACTCGCCCCAGCATTGCGATCCCTTCAACAACCCTCATTCCAGTGCAGACCCAGACACTCCAAAGCATGAAGATGGTGCGTGGCGAGTCTGGGAGTGCGCTGAAGCCAGTGTTTCATTCTGGGTTTTCAATGAAGCAGGTAACTATTCACCACTTCTCTGGCCCAGCGTAAATGGTGACAGGGCCTTTTTGAATCTACCCACCGGAGACTCTGTTCGATTTTCTTCGCTCGCTACGTGGGGGAAACCCGACCGTGAACATGCTTCATCATGGCCTCAAGCTCATTACTGAAGATATTCTGCCGAGCCCTAGAACAAGAGCAGCCACGGAGAGTCGGGTGGGGGCAGGGATGCCCCCACGTGGCGAGCGTTAGAAAATCCAGAGTCGGAGGTGCAAGATGAAAAAAGGCCCCGTCACCATTTCGGTTTCGGAAGATGGTGTATAGTTACTAAAGCAGAAGCCTCCGGGAAATGGCGACAGAGCACCGATCCCGGCATAGTCGGGAATCCCCTTCCTTGAGGGAGGGGAGGATGTCAAAAATAATCTACTCACGGCAACTGTTCACGAATTGCTTGCAGGATGGATGAAGCATTAGAGAGCCATTCATCGCTCAATTGAGGATATTTTTCCAGACGTCTGGCCATGGGAATACTGACAAATCGGCTCATTTCTTTCACAAACCCCCTCTTGGCTTCGGAAGTTTCGAGGCTGGCCTTTGCACGGCCCAAGCCATCAGCAAACTCAGGGATTGCCAACCCATAATCCGCTGCCTTGATCTGGACTAAGTTGCTCTCCGGAACAAGATTTCGATCCCCCAATTGCTTGAGATCCCAAACATCCCGGTATTTGATCCACTTTCGAGCCGCTAAAGCGACAATCTTATCAGCCAAAATTTCTCTTTCGCTCTCCACATGAAGGACTATGGGCTCTATGTGTTCCAGTGGCGAGTACGTCGGGCGAAGCAATTTGGGAGCGGCATCGTGTGCCGGTACATTGCATACTTCCACGCGGATCCGTTGCGACTGCCCCTCAACAGGGACCCGAATAACAAACTCCCACCGTTTGACATGAGCCTGATCAGTCAGCTCTTGACCCCTGGGCCCCTTGACTTCATCAACAGTCAATCCATACCGTTCAGCCATCTGCTCATGAAGTATCGTAACCATGGGGTCGATGACCATAGCTTCCGCATCCCCCTCGCCACAGACGAAATCGAGATCTTCGCTCAGGCGATCCCCGTTGTAACATATGCGTAGGGCCGTTTCCCCCTGAAAGGCCAAACGATCACCCAAGGGACTTTCGGAAAGAGCCCGGAGTAGATCGAAATGCAGCATCTCCTTGGCAACAATTCCCGCTGAATAACGATGGCCGGCATTTTCGACAGCAAACTGAAGATGCTCTTCAAAAGTCCGTCGCATCAAACCTCCATTTCTCCGACGAGATCCACATTCCTTCTTGAACGCCGCAAATCAGCCCAAGCCAGTTCAGGGTCAGCCACTCGGATGCCTCGTCGCCAGTCAGGAATGATCTGGTTCCAGCATCTGGAGAGATCCCTCTGGGTATGGATGAACTCCAGAATGCCCAAAGGGGTTTCATAGACATAGCTTCGTCCAGTGGTAACAAAAACGAGACGGTTGGGGACTTGCTGGATAAATCCTACTTCATGGAGGGCGCTTTCGAGGGATAGGTAAAACCACTCATTGGAACGGAGCCAATTGGCCAGCAACTCAAGATGATTCCAGGGAAGATTGGCCAGAGTGTTGCGATAGAAGCCACTGCCTAGCCTCAAAATATGGCCGTCCCTGCTAGCGCGGGCAAGAGACACAGAGAGATTTTGAGGCGACTCCAGCAGCAGCCTCCCCAAAACCCGTCCAGACAAGGCCCAGATTCCTTGTGAGGCCAGATGGTGAAGACTCTGAAGAAGAATTGCCTTTTTCATATACACAAAGCTAACATCATAGTTAGTTTTGTGTAAAGTAATTCATATTTTCCGTCTTGGAGACCGATCTTTAGCTTGGTCCAGGAGGAGTACACGCGGAGACTTTTTCAATAGCCTGTTGGGATAATTAACTCCGAAGTGGGGAGGCAGCCAATCATATCTGGTCAGGCTCAGCCCAAAGTCCAAATCTGCCGCACATGATTTTGCAGCATCCTACAGATATGGATCACAGATAGATAATGATTTCTGAAGCGGACTAATAGCCGTTATGTTGTGAGTTGGGTCTCGCACATTAGGCATGTTTGTCCAACCGATAGCGAGAGGGCCTTCTCTCCATAAGCTCGGCAGCGCGGGCTTTGCAGCCGTTATCAGCATACTTGCAATATCGCGCAGAACAAGGGCCCGCACGCTTATGAAACACAGCTTCAGCGCACCCCCAGTCGAGCCACGCTTATCAATTTATCCCGACAACTCAAGAAGCTGGCACATTTTCATCCAAAAAACATCTGGGTTGGGGGCGTGATCGCCCTGTCGGCTTCTGGACCCCGGGGGCATGGTGTGCTAGATGAAGGGGCTATGACGGCTTCCCGCAGTCCCGTGGTGCACATGACGCGCCAGCTCAGGTACGAGGATGACCGGCTCCGCTCGGCCGCGGCAGAATGTCTGGACCACGCCCTTGACCGCGAAATCCGGAACAGCGCCGTCCTGATCAAGCCCAACTTCATCTCCAGGCAAAACGCCTTTCTCTCCTGCACGCACCCCGGCCTGATCGAGGCCGTCTGCGCCCATTTCTCCGGCCTGGGAAACAACGTCCTCGTGGGAGACTCCCCCGCTTTCGGCTCCGCCCGAAATGTAGCCTCAGCCCTGGATCTGCCCGAACGCCTCACCCCCTACGGAGCACGGATCGTGGAGCTCAAGGCGGGGAAGCAGGCGGCACGGCGCACCACTGAGGGGCCGGCGCTCGCCCAAATCCCGGAGAATGTGGAGCTCGTGGTCAATCTGCCCAAGCTCAAGGCCCACAAGCAGATGGGCATCAGCGGGGCGACCAAGAACCTCTTCGGCCTCGTGCCCGGAGCGAGGAAAGCAGTGGCCCATGTGCGCTACGGACAGAGCCATCAGGCTTTCGCGCGCATGCTTCTGGATCTTTTGCCGGATTACCCGGAAAGCGTGAGCCTTTTGGACGGGATCCGGGCCATGGAGAAAAGCGGCCCCACGGACGGCGAGCCCAGGGACTGCGGCATTCTCGCGGCGAGCCGCGATCCCCTCGCTCTGGACACGGCTGTCTACCTCGCCCTCGGCCTGACCCGTAAAGATGTACCCCTCTGGCAGGCCGCCTCGGAAAGGGAGCTCCCGGGGACCGAACCGGAAACAATCGTTTACTCCGGAATGAAGCCGCAGCAATTGCGCACGGATTTTCAAATGCCCGAGTGTTTGAGCCCGGTCAGCTTCCATCCCTTGCGGCTGGCCAAGAGCATATGCAAACGGGGACTGGCCCGGCTCAGGCCGGCGGGGTGAGAGCGCGGATGGAGGTCAGAGATCGGGGGTCGGAGATCGGAGGCCAGACGTCAGACGTCAGAAGTCAGACGTCAGAAGTCAGAAGTCAGACGTCAGAGATCAGAGGCCAAAACGAGAAATTCGAAATTCGAAATGCGAAATTCGAAACCCAGAGTCCACTGCTTGGCGATCGACGTTTCCTTGCTGGTCAAACGGAACGTCTTAGCCCAGTTGCGGAGCTCGTTGCAGGCATGAGAGCAAACACCCCTCATTTCCGGGCCGACCCGAGCACAACCAAGCATGAAAATGGTGCGCGGGGAGTCGGGGATTGCGCTGATGCCTGTGTTTCATCTCGGCGTCCAGTACTGGGACCAGCTTCAAACGAGCGATTTCTGCGCACGGGACAACGTATATTTTTATCGTACCCTTGGCATCGCGGATATCATCGTCGCTACCGGCAAGATCCCCATATCGCGAACAACAAGGGCTCGCCTGTTTATGAAACACGGCTTCAGCGCACATCCCCGTCTCCCCGCGCCAGACAATTCCCCGATAAATCAGCAAGTTAAAAGCATTTTCATACAAAAAAAGATCCTCAATGACCCCAAAGCAGGACACAGACCCCAAGACAACCGGACAGCGGGGCTGCCGGGCCCTGGTCCAGGGAAAGGTCCAGGGCGTCGGCTTCCGGCCCTTTGTGTACAGGCTGGCCCGCGAGAGCGGTCTCTCCGGCCACGTCCGCAACACCTCCCAGGGTGTGGAGATCGAGCTCCACGGCCCCGCCCCGGAGGTGGAGCGCCTTCTCCGGCGCCTGGTGGCGGAGTTGCCCCCATTGGCGGAAATCACCTCCCTGAGTACCGAGGACATTGCTCCGCGGCAGGACCTCAGTGCGTTTTCCATCCTGCAGAGCCAGGAGGACGCCACGCACAGCGTGCTCATCAGCCCGGACATCGCGGTCTGCCCGGACTGTTTGGCCGAAATCCGCGATCCGGCGGACCGGCGCCACCACTATCCCTTCACCAACTGCACCAATTGCGGCCCCCGCTTCAGCATCACCCGTTCCATCCCCTACGACCGGGCAAGGACCTCCATGGCCTGCTTTCCCATGTGCCCTGCCTGCTATTCGGAATATCACGATCCGCTGGACCGCCGCTTCCACGCCCAGCCCAACGCCTGTCCCGACTGCGGGCCAAAGCTCTGGTATACCGACGCACAGGGCCGGAACCTTGCCCGCAAGGACGACGCCCTGCGGGGCACGGCCCGCGACCTTGCCCAAAAGCGGATAGCGGCGATCAAGGGTCTGGGCGGTTTCCACCTCGCCTGTGCCGGTGACGACCCGGAGGCGGTAGCCGAGCTGCGCCGCCGCAAGAATCGCCCGCACAAGCCCCTCGCGCTCATGGTCCCGGATCTGGAGACCCTTTCCCGGTTCTGCCACATTTCCCAAGAAGCCCGGGAATGGCTCACCGGGCGGATCAAGCCCATTGTTCTGCTTCCCCGCCGGAACGGAGCCATGCCCCGTGAGCTCGCCCCGGACACAATGGACCTCGGGGTGATGCTTCCCTATACCCCGCTGCACAGCCTGCTCCTTGCGAACTACTCCAGCCTGCTCGGGCCGGATCGCATCCCCGCCCTGGTCATGACCTCGGGCAATCTGAGCGACGAGCCTATCGCGCTGGGCAACAGGGAGGCCCTCCAGGGGCTTGCCGGAATCGCGGACCGCTTCCTGCTCCACAACCGGGACATCCTGCTGCGCTGCGACGATTCCGTGCTCCGTCCCCTCCATTCGGGCGCTCCCCCCCTGCTCTACCGACGGGCTCGCGGCTTCGTCCCCGATCCGATCAGCCTGCCCCAAGAGGGGAAAAATGTTCTGGGCCTGGGAGCGGACAGCAAGGCGACCATCTGCCTCAGCAAAGGAAGACGGGCTTTTGTCTCCCAGCACATCGGCGATCTGACCAACCCGGAGACCCTCGGCTTCTACCGCGAGGTTGTGGACCACGCCCAGACCATCCACGAGGCCGAGCCGCAGGTGATCGCCGCGGACCGGCACCCGGACTACGCGAGCACCCACCACGCCTCGGAATATCCCGGGCTTCCCCTGGTGCGCGTGCAGCATCACGTGGCCCACATCCTCTCCGTCATGGCGGAGAACGGCCTCTCCGAATCCTGCCTGGGCCTGGCCCTGGACGGAACAGGGCTCGGCGACGACGGCACCCTCTGGGGCGGCGAGCTCTTCCGGGTGGACTGGGAGCAAAGGGCCGTCCACAGGCTGGCCCACTTCCGGCAGGCCGCTGTTCCCGGTGGTGACCGCGCGGTTGTGGAGCCCTGGCGTATGGCGCTCAGCTACCTGCTGCAGCAGGGCGTCGATCCCCAGGCCTACACCTGGCCCTGGCTACCGGATCATTCCAGGGCCCAGGACATGGTGGCCCGGATGATTCAAGGCGGGATCAACGCCCCATTGAGCAGCAGCTGCGGACGCCTTTTCGACGCGGTCGCCGCCCTGCTGGGACTGGCCGACTCCATCAGCTACGAGGGCCAGGCGGCGGTCAAGCTTGAGGCCATCCAGACGCAGACTATGGAAGAGGGATACACCTGTTCGGTGAACACCGAAACCGTACCCGCAGTCCTGGAGTCCGGCGAGCTCTTCTCCCGAGTGTATGGGGACTGGAAGCAGGGGGTGGATCCCGGAGCAATCAGCCGCCGCTTCCATGTGGGGCTCTGCCGGAGCCTTGGCCATCTCATCCGCCATTTCCGACAGCAGACTGGCCTGAACAGAATCGTCCTCAGCGGCGGTGTCATGCAGAACGAAACCATGAGCACGCTCCTTCCCCGCGAGCTCGCGCGGCAGGGATGCGAGTCCTTCCCGCACACCCGACTGCCGCCCAACGACGCCTGCATCTCCCTGGGCCAGGTTGTCTACGCCCGTTTCTTCACCTGACCCTCCCCCGCCAGGGTATTTTTGTCCTACTGTGCATCTTCAATGATTTCAAAAAACAAATCTTTAGCCGGTACGGCGGAAAAAGAATGACTCGCGCAATGGCGCAGAGGCGCGGCGTAAGAAAGAAGAAAAAAGAGTAAGTTGACTGGATTTACAGGATAAGGAGGATATCGTCTTCATTTTTTCTGAAAATCATGTTCATCCTGTAAATCCTGTCGCCATTCTTCCTCTAAAACGTTGAACGTTGAGCTGAGAACAAAACCACCCTGGACCCCCTGCTCCCCTCCTTGTTTTCTGACTCAAAAATGATTATTTTTTTCGTTTAACCAGAAGACACTGCTTCGTCGACTTGCGAGTCTTGACCCTCATTCCCGGGCCCGACCCGGGCACAACCAAGCATGAAAATGCGAGCGAGACGAAGGCGGGTGGACGCTGAAGCGCAGGTTTCATCCCGGGTTTCACATGATGGGATGCGCAACATCTCGTCTCCCCTCCCTGAACAACTTGTGTTCGAGGCAGGATTCATATGACGCGTCTTCAGTCGGCACTGGGCTCAAATTTCGCCTATTGCGGTTACAACAAGGGCAAGGTCTATATGAAACCCAACGAAGCGCTCCACCCGTCGAGCCTCGCGACCAATTAACTTACAATTCAATAAGTTGAACACCTTTTCATATATAAAAACAGAAGGCACTCAAAAGATTATGCCTGAAAGAAATCCGCACATCACGCTTCCGGAAAGTCACTTGATCGACCGCGTGCTCAGGGTTCCGCGAGAAGAGTTCGCCACATGGCCCGAGTCGGTGCAGGAATTGGCCAAGAGCTTGGCGGCTGAATTGTTCATCATCCGCTACAATCCGTTTATCCCGGCCCGCGAGGTCCGCAAGAGCGCGTTCCAGCGGCTGGAGGCCGAGAGCGGGCAGCTCGACGAGCACTATGCCGAAACCATACGGCAGGGCCTGGAGCAATTTTGGCAGGAATACCGGGAGGACCAGGATTTCAGGGATCGGGTGATCCAGCGTCTGGAAAAGATCATGCCCGGGGAGCACATCTATACCAGCCCGGCCGCCCTGGTGCAGTTCTCCACAGACGCCACCGACCTGCGCCTGGAGCTCCCCATGTTCATCGTGGCTCCGGGAAGCACCCGCGATGTGCAGGATATCGTCTCCCTGGCCAACGAGATGGATTTCCACATCCTGCCCCGCGGAGGCGGGTCCGGCCTGACCGGGGGAGCCATCCCCCTGCGTCCCCGCAGCGCGGTCCTGAGCCTGAGCCGAATGAAGACCATCGAACCTGTTGACACCCGGAACAAGCTCCTGTGCGCCCAGTCCGGAATCATCACCCAGGACGCCATCCGTGCCGCGGAGAGCCAGGGACTCCTTTTGACCATCGATCCGGCCTCCAAGGCCTCTTCCTCGCTCGGAGGAAACATTTCGGAAAACGCCGGCGGCCCCTTCGCCTTCGAGTACGGCACCACCCTGGACAACGTGGCCAGCTATAAGATGGTCCTGCCCCGTGGCGATCTCGTCGAGGTCACGCGGCGCGATCATCCCCGTCACAAGATCATGCCCGGCGAAGAGGCGGTCTTCGATATCCGCGACGAAAACGGCCGCCTCAGAGAGAGCATCACACTGTCAGGCGAAGACGTCCGCAGCTCCGGCCTGGGCAAGGATGTGAGCAACAAGTTCCTCGGCGGATTGCCCGGCGTGCAAAAGGAGGGCGTGGACGGGATCATCACCGAGGCCTGCTTCACCCTGTACGACCAGCTTTCCCTGAACAGCACCCTGTGCCTGGAATTCTACGGCGAGAGCATGCGCAGGGCCATGCTGGTGATCAAGGAGCTGGTGCACCTGCGGGACCACATCCGGCAGGAGGGGAACCTGGTCAAGATGTCCGCGCTGGAGGAGTTCGGCACCAAGTATGTGCAGGCCATCCAGTACAGCAAGAAGTCCAGCCGCTACGAGGGCGAGCCCATCTCCGTCCTGCTGGTCCAGCTCGATTCCGACAGCAAGGAAGCCCTGCAGGAAACCACCCGGGAAATCGTGCACATCGCGGAGAGCTATCACAATGTGGACGTCTTTGTGGCGGGCGACACGGAGGAATCCGAGGCCTTCTGGCAGGACCGGCACAGACTGAGCGCGATCACCAAGCACACCAGCGGGTTCAAGATCAACGAGGACGTGGTCATCCCCATTGACGTCATCCCCGAATTCTCGGACTTCATCGAGGGCCTCAACCTCTACTACCTGGCCCTGGGCTATCGCAAGACCCTGCAGAAAGCCACGGAATTGAAGGATATCCCTCCGGAGGACTCCTTCATCGATATGGAACAGAACGTGGCCTCCCGCATCCTCAAGGGCGAGACGGACAGGAACGAGCTTGCCGAGCAGGAATTCGAGCTCCAGATCCACTACTTCTTCCGGGACCTTCAAAACCGCTATCCGCAGCACTCGCACGATCTCAAGGCCCTGGAGAAAGAGCTCTTCCGCACCCGAATCATGGTGGCCAACCACATGCACGCCGGGGACGGCAACTGCCACGTGAACATTCCGGTCAACTCCAACGATCCGGAAATGTTCCGCCTGGCCGAGGAGGCCGCCAGCAAGGTCTTCCAGAAGGTGCTCGAGCAAGGGGGCTCCATATCCGGGGAGCACGGCATCGGTATCACCAAGATCGGTTACCTGGAGCAGCGGCGTATCAAGGAGCTGACGGAGTACAAGGCCCGCGTCGATCCGGGAAACATCCTCAATCCGGACAAGCTGACCAAGCAGTCCCTGGAGCTCAGCCCGTACACCTTCTCCTTCAACGATCTGCTCCAGGATCTGGGCAAAAGTTCCCTGCCCCATAAGGACAAGCTCATCGACCTGTTGCAGAACATCCAGAACTGCTCCCGCTGCGGCAAGTGCAAACAGGTCTGCCCCATGTACTGCCCGGAACAGGGCTTTCTGCACCATCCGCGGAACAAGATCATCGCCCTGGGAGCCCTGCTGGAGGGATACACCTATACCCGCCAGAAGGGGATCAAACCGGACAGGGACCTCCTGGACACGCTTCAGGACCTGGTGGAGCGCTGCACCGCCTGCGGCAAGTGCACTTCGGTCTGCCCCGTCTCCATCCAGACCTCGCAGCAGATGCTCAATATGCGCTCCTTCCTGGAGGAGAACGGAGACGGCGGCCGTCACCCGCTCAAGACCCGCTTGCTGGGGCATCTCTTCGGTGAGCAGGGCCGTCTGGCCAATGCGGCCAAAACGGCTTCCGTGAGCCAGCAGGTCCAGAACCGGATCAGCCGGCTCATCCCCAAGGGCCTTCGGGACCGGGCGGATCACCCCGTGCTCAGCGGGCCCGGCCCCCTGCTCTCCTTCACCAATCTGGACGAAAGCCTGCATCTGGATCGGAACAACCTCTTCCTCGCGGGCAGCGGGCAGGACAGCGCGGAAACAGTGCTCTACTTTCCGGGATGCGGGGCCAACCTCTTCTACAGGGACATCGGCCTGGCCGGGATCTCCCTCCTTCTGGCCTCGGGCAATAACGTCATCGTGCCCCCGCGGCACCTCTGCTGCGGATATCCCTTGCTGGCCTCCGGATGCATGCAAACCTACGCCAAGAACAAGGAGAATGTCCGAAGCACTCTCAACAGCCTTCTGGAGCAGGCACGCGGACACTCCCTGAGCGTGACCAAGATCCTCACCGCCTGCGGCACCTGCCGCGAGGCCCTGGAGGACTTCGCCCACGCCGCAGGCGAAGAGGGAGATCTGGAGCACAGGGACGTGCTGCAGCATGTGATCGAGCTCGGCCGGGGCCGCTTCCAGCCGGACCTGTCCGAATGGGGCCACCCGCAAAGGCTGCTCTACCATCCTGCCTGCCACAGCGAATGGTTCGGCGTTGCCTCCCACAAGAGCGGCTCCATTTACGCCTCCGGGCTGAGCGCCCTTCTTGGAGCGGACGTGGAAATTTCCCCCGGCTGCTGCGGGGAGAGCGGGCTCGGGGCCATGACCTCGCCCCACATCTACAGCACGCTGCGCCGCCGCAAGACCCAGCAGCTGGAGAACGATCTCTCCGGATATCCCGGGAATCTTCCGCTGCTCGTGGGATGCCCTTCCTGTAAGGTCGGGCTCTCGCGAATCACTGCCGCGGAAAGCTGGCCCAACGAGGTCCTGCACACCCTTGAGTTCCTGGCCAGAACCCGACTGGGCCGGAATTGGCGGAGCCGGGCCGAAACCGAAATCGTCAATCACGGGATCACTGAGGCCACGTGATGCGCGTGCTGGGGATCGACTTTGGTCTGAGCCGCATCGGGCTGGCCATCTCCGATTCGGACGCGGAGATGGCCTTCCCCCTGAAAACGGTCTCCAAAAAGACCCGCGAACAGGCCTTCGAGGAGATACGGGCCGTCGTGGCCCACCGCGGTGTGGAGGCTATTGCCCTCGGGCACCCCCTGGATATGGAGGGCAAAAGAACCCTGAGCACACGGCAGGCGGAAAACTTCCGACAGGAGCTGGAAAACCGCCTGCAGATCCCGGTCCATCTCGTGGACGAGACCTGCACCTCGGCCCAGGCAGAGGCCAAGCTGCGCGAAGCGGACGTTCCTCCCAGGAAACGCAAGGCGATTCTGGATCAGCAGGCCGCGGTTGAAATTCTGGAAAGCTTTCTGCACAATGATTGAGCATTGCATGGAGGCTATTTGCCCCGTTCCCCCTTGAAAACGGGACTCAGGGGGTCGGACTCCGGAATGGCCCGCATGGGATGCGGATGAGATCTCTGGAAAGCGGCGCAAGCGAGAGGAGAATATCCATGCCCGTAATAACCATTTCCAGGCATTTCGGTGCGGGAGGACGTACATTGGGGGAACATCTGGCGAGCAGACTCGGATATGCCGTCGTGGACGAGGATATTATCGAGCAGACCGCCCAGAAGGCCAATGTTTCCCCGGAATGGATCAAGAGCCTGGAACAGGAGGCCGGCGGGTCACTGCAGCGCTATTTCTCCGGCCTGAAATCCGTGAGGGAGAGCTATCTCTACAAGGCGGCCGTTGGCAAGCAGGGCTACATCGACGGCCACCGCTACGTGGAGCTCCTGTACGAAATCATTCCCCAGCTCGCCAACCGGGGCAACGTGATCATCCTGGGCCGAGGGAGCCAGTACATCCTGCAGAACCGGCCCAATACCTATCATTTCCTTCTTGTAGCCCGTCACGAAGACCGTATCCAGTTCCTCTCCCAAAACTACGATATCGACCAAAACAAGGCCCAGCAGATCGTGAGCCGGCAGGACAAGATCCGGACCAATCTCTACCGCTTCTTCGGCAAGGAGGACTACAACAGCCCCTTCCTGTATCACGCCGTGCTCAACATGAGCCAATTGAGCCAGGAACAGGCCCTGAAGTGCTCTTCGGCCCTGCTCGATCCGGATAAGGAGACATCCACTTCCGTCCAGGACAACTGATGCAGCCGGGGAAAACGCGCTGCCGCGTTTTCCCCGTGACGACACCTGGCTTTCAGGCCCGGGCGGAGATCAGGATCTTTTTTGTGCTGTTGAGACCTTCAAAGACACGGCCCCCAGCACGCCGGCCACGGCCGATCCCATCAACACGCCCAGCTTGGCGAAGTTGAGCAGATCCGCCTGGACAAAGGCCAATCCGGAAATGAACAGGGAAACAGTAAAGCCGATCCCGCCCAGCAGGGCCACGGCGAGAAGCTGGGTCCAGTTGACCCCTTCGGGCAGTGAGGCAACCCCGAGTCTCACCGCAAGCAAGCAAGCCAGGAAAACTCCCACAGGCTTGCCCACAAAGAGGCCCAGGATAATCCCCAGGGTCACCGGATGGGCGAGCGCCTCCCCCAAAGAGGCGCCCTGGAGCATAACTCCGGCATTTGCTAAGGCGAAAAGGGGCAGGATCACAAATGCGACCCAGGGATGGATGGCGTGCTCCAGCCGCTGCAGGGGGGGCTCCACCTCCGTGCTGGCCATCCTCAGCCGATGGGCGGTATCCAGATAGTCCTTGTCCATAAGCATGGAAAACCAGTAACAGGCGTCCACATTTGGATCCTTGCACTGATCCAGAATGGAATTCACCTTCTTGTAGAAGTACTCGTATCCGTATCTCCCCCGTGCGGGCATGAGCAGGGCGGCGACGACCCCGGCGATGGTGGAATGCACTCCGGAATGGAGCACACAGACCCAGAGGATAATGCCCAGCCCCCCGAAGAGGAACAAAGAGCGGAATCGCAACAGACCGGCCAAAGCCATCGCAAGAGCCACCCCTCCGGACAGGGCCAGGTAGATCAGGGAAAGCTCTCCGGTATAGAAAAAGGCGATAATGAGCACTCCGCCGATATCGTCGGCGATGGCGAAGGCGGCCAGAAATATGCGCAATCCGCTGGGCAGCCCCCTGCCCAAAATGGCCAGAGCGCCCAGTGCAAAGGCAACATCCGTGGCCATGGGAATGGCCCATCCCGACATCTGGGGCGTTCCCCAGTTGAATAGGGAATACACCGCGCCCGGAACGATCATGCCGCCCACAGCCCCGATCACCGGCAATAACGCCGCTTTCAGGGAAGAGAGCTCGCCGACCAGGATCTCGCGCTTGATCTCCAGGCCGATGAGCAGAAAAAAGAAGGCCATGAGGCCCTCGTTGATCCATTCCAGGATGCCCATCGCGAAGCAGGAGTGGCCCAGGCACAGCTCGAATTCCGTGTGCCACAGGGCTGTATAGGCCTCGGCAAAGTAGGAGTTGGCCCAGATCAGGGCAAACGCCGCTCCCAGGAGCAACAGAATGCTGCTGGAGGCCTCCATGCGCAGGAAGCGGTTCATAGGCTCCAGGGCCTCTGAAACGAAGAGCTCCCGCAGCGAGAAATAGTCCTTGTCCGTTCCGGGTCCGGCCATGGCTGCCTCCTGATGCTGTTTGTCCTTTATTCAAAAATGGAATAGAGTAAGCATATTGTAAAGCCAGCACAAAAGCATAAAATCCCTCGAACCTTATGCGCAAGTACATTCTTCCTCTGGGTGTCCTCGTCTTTCTGTGCCTCGCTCTGTACGGAGCATATACTGTCTCCAGCTATCTCTACGCACCCATACAGGAACCCGGCCGGGAAAAGATCATTCGCATCCGCAGCGGATGGACCTTCGACCGCGTCGCAGAATATCTGATCCAGGAAGATATCATCCGGAGCCCGCTTCGTTTCAAGCTCATGGCCAAACTGACGGACATGGCCTCTACAGTGAAAGCCGGGGAATACGAAGTGGACACATCCTGGTCCCGGATGGAGCTCTTGAGCCATTTGAACGAGGGCGATGTCCGGCTGCACAAGCTCCAGATCCCGGAAGGGCTGGCCTGGTGGGAAATCGCTCGTCGCGTTGAGGACTCCGGGCTAGCCAGTTTCAGCGGTTTCGCCGCCCAGGTCCGCAATCAGGAGCTTTTGGACCAATACGGCATTCCCGGCCAAACCGCCGAAGGCTTTCTCTACCCGGAAACCTATTATTTCTCGCGCAGTAAGAATCAGAGCGCCAGGCGCATCGTTTCCAAAATGCTCCAACAGTTCCGGGAGGAAACGAGCAGGGAGCTCTGGCCCGAGCAGCGCCCAGAGGACGAGCGCCTTTCCCGGATTGTCACCCTGGCCTCGCTTGTGGAGAAGGAAACCTCAGTCCCAGAAGAACGGCCCATTGTCGCAGGTGTCTTCCAAAACCGCCTCCGGCGCGGCATGCGACTGCAGTGCGATCCCACGGTCATTTACGGCCTGGGCCGGGACTTCGACGGCAACCTCCGCAAAAAGAATCTGCGCGATGCGGACAATCCCTACAACACCTACCGACACACCGGCCTTCCGCCGAGCCCGATCTGCTCCCCCGGCCTGGGCTCACTGAAGGCCGCCGAGGAGCCAGCCGAACACGACTATCTCTACTTTGTCGCCACGAAGAACGGTACCCACGTATTCAGCCGCAATTTGCGGCAACACAACAAGGCTGTGCGCAAGCATCAATTGCGCTAGTGCCGTGTCTTATCACTTCTGTCGCAAACAGTGGCAGTTTCTCATGTTGATTTTCTTTTTCAATTTGACCCACTCTTCAATGACACGGAAATTCGAAATTCGAATATCGAAATTCGAAACAAACTCGAATAATGACCAAAATGTCAAAGTCTAAGTCAGTTGTTTTGGTAATTGATAAATTCGAATTTGATATTTGTTTCGGATTTCGGATTTCGATATTCGAATTTTATAAACGGTTGCTGGCCGGCAGGAATGAGCATGGCCGCGGGAGGCGGGGATCAGCCGAAGGAGATATGCCCCATACCCCCGAAGGAGGGCTGAATTTCCGGATGCTGCTCCAGGGACACGAGAAACTGCCGTGTGCGTTGATTCATCCTGGATTTAAAGATGCTGAGCACACGGTACATGAAGCAGTACCCCAGCTTGCCGTCCTGCTCAAAGAGCTCCAGCATCTTTTCTTCGGACAAATGGATCACCGTGGAGTCCTGGTGACATATCGCATTTGCAGTGCTGCGCTTGCCGGGAATCAGCGCGGATATACCGAAGGATCTGCCCGGCTCCACCACTCCCAGGGTCAAGGGCTTTCCTTCGTCCAGATCAATGGTAAGCGCAACGCTTCCTTCCAGGAGCAGAT
Organism: Desulfohalobiaceae bacterium; assembly: GCA_036628655.1. Classification (GTDB taxonomy): domain Bacteria; phylum Desulfobacterota; class Desulfovibrionia; order Desulfovibrionales; family Desulfothermaceae; genus JAIPDU01. The sequence goes on from JAZKRN010000037.1 coordinate 18,954, forward strand.
TATAGTGGGTGAGCTTCTGCTTGTGCCGGAAGAACACAGTTCCAGCTGGATACTCCGCCTTGGTCGCTATAGCCGCCAGTTTCTCGATCTGGGACCTGTCGAAGTCCTGAAGGGCGTGCATTTCGCTCAGCTCGTCTGCATGAACCATTTTTTTCCTCTCGTTAGGAGATGATTTCGTTTCATTTTCCCTAACAGCCTGTTGAAAAGTCCTTATCAGGCAGGGCGTTCAAAAATTTCAAGGGCCAGGCGCGACCCGGCACTCACTTTTTTCCCGAAGTTCAATATATTGCACGAGCAAACATAAAAAAGTGAGTGCCGGGCAAGGTC
>JAZKRN010000038.1:0-19013 GCA_036628655.1 Desulfohalobiaceae bacterium
ACGAACCCATGCACGAGCTGTCCGTCATGCAGGGAATCCTGGAGGTGGTGCTCCGGCACGCCGGCAAGAGCGGCGTGAGCCGTGTGGAGGCCGTGAATTTGGAAGTGGGGGCTCTGAGCCATCTTCGCGAGGAATGGATGCAGAAGTACTTCGACCACCTGACCCGTGGCACAGCTGCCGAGGGCGCTGCGCTCCGGGTAAAGCGCGTTCCGGCGGTGCTTTGCTGCCGGGAGTGCGGCCACAGATTCGAATGGAGCGCGGAGGAGGGGCCGAGCTGTCCGGCCTGCGCCTCGGAGCGCGCGGACCTCGTCTCGGGCAGGGAATACACCGTGGCCAGTCTGGAGGCGGTCTGATATGAGCCGGGTCAAGCTGATCCAGGTCAAGGAAGGGGTGCTCGCGGAGAACGCCCAAAAGGCCGAATCCATCCGCGGGCGGCTCCGCGACAAGGGCACGTTCCTGCTCAATCTCATGGCCTCGCCTGGGGCGGGCAAGACGCACCTGATCCTGGAGACGATCCGTGTTCTGGGCGATCAGTGGCGCATCGGGGTCATCGAGGCGGACCTCGACTCCAGCGTGGATGCGGAGCGTGTGGCCGAGGCAGGAGTGCGCGCGACGCAGCTCACAACTGGCGGGCTCTGCCACCTGGACGCCTCCATGGTGGATCAGGGTCTGGAGGCCCTGGACGAGGATGACCTGGATCTGATCATCCTGGAGAACGTGGGCAATCTCGTCTGTCCGGCGGAGTTCGATACCGGCGCCCATGCGAGCGCCATGATCCTCAGCCTGCCCGAGGGCGACGACAAGCCCCGCAAATACCCCCTGATGTTTTCCACCTGCCAGGCCCTGGTGGTCAACAAGACGGATTACGCCGCACTGGCGGACTTCGATGTGGACGCCGTGCGGGAAAGCGTGCGGAAACTGAATCCCGACATGGCGGTCATACCGCTGTCCTGTAAAAACGGCGAGGGGATTGGGGACTGGACCGAGTGGCTGGCGGATCGGATCCGAAAAGAGATCGGCCCACGGAACACCCCGTTAAACCCTGCTTAGCAGGAAACTTCCGTTTGTTTAACAGGGCAAGCACGGAATACCACGGAATAGAGAGCACGACGCACAGCGTCAGAGGACCTCTCACCCCCAATCGCCAAAGATTGCAGCAAGGAGCTTGTCATGCGCGATCCGCTTTTCGAGCCCATCCGGATCAACCGTCTCGAGGTGCGAAACCGAATCTTCCTCCCGGCCATGCATCTGGACATGGCGGACACATTTCAGGTCACGGAACAGATGAAGGCCTTCTACCGCGAACGGGCCCGCGGCGGAGCCGGCCTTGTCTGCGTCGGCTTCGCAACGGTGGACGAGCGTTCCGGATCGCAGCTCAACATCGGGGCTCACAAGGACGAATTCATTCCCGGCCTTGCCGAGCTCGCCGACGAAATCCGGTCTGGGGGGTCGGCGTCCGCGGTCCAGCTCAATCACGCCGGCCGTTACAACCCCTCCTTTTTCATGGAGGGCAGGGAACCGGTGGCGCCCTCTGCCATCGCCTCCCGGTTCACCAAGGAGACCCCTCGGGCCCTGGAAAAGGATGAGATCCGCGAGATCGTGGATTCCTTCGCAGCGGCCGCGGGCAGGGTGCGGCAGGCCGGATTCGACGCCGTGGAGATCCTCTGCGGCACGGGGTATCTCATCAGCGAGTTCCTTTCTCCCCTGACCAACCAGCGCGAGGACGAGTACGGCGGAAGCCTGGAAAACCGGCTCCGCTTTCCCCTGGAGGTCCTGCAGGCCGTTCGCGACAGAGTCGGCCCCGATTTCCCCATTGTCGCCCGCATGAACGGAAACGATCTCATGCCCGGGGGCATGGGCCGCAGGGACCTGCAGGAGGTGGCAGGGCGCCTGGCCGGAGAGGGCATGGCGGATGCCCTGCACGTGAATGTGGGGTGGCACGAGGCCGGTGTGCCGCAGATCGTGCCCAGCGTGCCCCGCGGCGGGTTCGCCTATCTGGCCCGCGGGATCAAGGAGGCGGTGGACGTGCCAGTGGTGGCCAGCCACCGCATCAACGATCCGGAAACCGCCAGGGAGCTTATCTCCTCCCACATGTGTGACATGGCCGCCGTGGGCAGGGGCCTCATCGCGGATCCGGCCCTGCCGGAAAAGGCCCGGCAGGGCCGCGAGGCGGACATCGTGCACTGCATCGGTTGCGGCCAGGGGTGCATGGACAATCTCTTCCGCATGGCTCACGTGGAGTGCCTGGTCAATCCCAGGGCGGGGCACGAGCTGGAATTGTCGCAGAAACCCGCGGAAAGACCCCAGCGCGTCCTCGTGGCCGGCGGCGGCCCCGCAGGATTGAGCGCGGCCATGGCAGCGAGCGATGCGGGGCACGAGGTGATTCTCGTGGAGAAAAACGACAGGCTGGGCGGCCAGCTCTACATAGCCGGGGCGCCTCCCGGACGTGAGGAATTCACCTGCCTGGCCCGGGATCTTGCTAGGCAGGTGGAGCTGCGCGGCGTGCGCCTAGAGACGGGCAAGGAGGCGACCCCGGAGTTGATCCGCGAATACGTCCCGGACCGGGTGATCCTGTGCACCGGAGGCGCTCCCATAACTCCGGACATTTACGGAGCGGACGGGGACAACGTCTGCCAGGCCTGGGACGTTCTCCAGGGCAAGGCCCACCCCGGAAGGCGGGTGGTCGTGGTCGGCGGCGGTGCGGCAGGCGTGGAAACTGCCCTTTTCCTCGGCCGCAAGGGCACCCTGGACGGGGAGAGCCTCAAGTTTTTGCTCAGCCACAATGTGGAGGACTGCGACACCCTGAGGGGGCTCTGCCTCTCCGGGACCAAGGAGATCACCGTGGTGGAGATGCTGGACAAGCTGGGCCGGGACATCGGCATCTCCACCCGCTGGACCATGAAGCAGGAGATGGCCGCTCTGGGCATTACCTCCAGGGCCAAAACCAAGGCCTTGGAGATCACTCCCGAGGGCCTGAAGGCGGAAACGGAAAACGGCACAGAGCTCCTTCCCGCGGACAGCGTGGTCCTGGCAGTGGGCACCACGGCGCACAATCCCCTGCAGACGGAAATGGAGCGCATGAATATCCCCTGCTCCACAGTCGGAGACGCCAGCGAGCCCGGCCAGGCCATCCAGGCCATTCGGCAGGGGTATCTGGCAGGGAGGAATGAGTGATGCGTTATCTGTTGTCTGTTATCTGTTATCCGTGATCAGTCGCCACGAAATCACCTTGTCACCTAGAACGAAGAACGGGGAACGTTGAACGGGGAACCCATCATCATTTATGTGTCTTGTCCTCATCGGCAAAAATGTCCGCTCGGACTATCCGTTGGTCCTGGCAGCAAACCGGGATGAGTTCTTCGAGCGGCCCACGGCCTCCGCGCGCTTTTGGCCGGACAATCCGGATGTCCTTGCCGGATGGGACGAGCGAAGCGGCGGCACCTGGGGCGGTGTCAGCCGCACCGGCCGCCTGGCTGTCCTGACCAATATTCGGGACCCGCGCGGCTTTCGGCCTTCGGCCGCCTCGCGGGGACACCTCGTCCGTGCCTTCCTGGCCGGGCACCACTCCCTGGCGGAGTTTATCCGCCTTCTTATCGCCTCGGCCCACGCATACAACGGATTCAACCTGATCTTCGGCAGCGGAGCGGAGCTCTACTATTTCGCCAGCCTGGGGAAACGGCTCTGCCGTCTGGGACAGGGCGTCCACGCCCTGAGCAACGGCCTGCTCAACGAGCCCTGGCCCAAAACGGTCAGCGGCGCGCGGGGGCTGGCAGAACTGCTCCGGCGGCCGGACCCGCCTGGCGAGGAGGAGCTTTTCGGACTGCTCGCGGACACGCGCGAGGCCGATCCCAAGGATTTGCCGGACACCGGGATCGGGCCGGAGTGGGAGCGCTTTCTCTCGCCGGTGTTCATTCGCGGAGAGGAATACGGCACCCGGAGCTCGACTCTCGTTTGCATGGATCCCGAAGGGGGGATGGAATTCCGGGAGCGGTGCTTTTCGTGGCGGGATCACGCCCGCGGGGCGCCCCGGATCCGGAGCGCCCCGCAGACAGAGGCGTTTATTCGGACATCTGCTCCAACGGCTGGAACATGCGGCGCTGGCGGTATTCTTCCTGCTTGCCGCGATTCCACATATTGACCGGTCGATAGTAACCCACCACGCGGGTGTACACCTCCGCTTCGTCGCCGCAGTGGGGGCAGACCCACTGCTCGCCCTCCAGATAGCCGTGGTCCTTGCACACGGAGAATGTGGGCGTAATGGAAAGGTAGGGCACCTTGGTCTGGGTCATGGCCTTGATCATGAAGCTCTTCAGGGACTGCGGATCAGCCACCGCCTCGCCCAGGAAGGTGTGGAACACCGTGCCCCCGGTGTACTTGGGCTGGAGCATGTTCTGGTGCTCCAGGGCAGCGATTACGTCCGAGGTGGCGTCCACCGGGAGGGTGGTGGAGTTGGTGTAGTAGGGCACTTCCTCGCCGGAGGTGACGATGTCCTGGTAGAGCTGCTTGTCGATCTTGGCCAGGCGGTAGCTGGTCCCCTCCGCAGGTGTGGCCTCGAGGTTGAACAGGTTTCCGGTCTGCTCCTGGAACTTGCTGGTCAGCTCCCGCAGGTGGTCCAGGGTGCGGGTCATGAGCCGCACGCCGGACTGGGTCTCGATGCCCTTGCCCAACAGGTTCAGGCAGGCCTCGTGCCCGCCGATGAGGCCGATGGTGCTGAAGTGGGCCTTGAGCCCGTTCTTGAGATAGCGATAGGAGAAGGGGAACATGCCCAGCTCCATGTTGTCGCTGACCCACTTGCGCTTGAATTCCAGGGAATCCTTGGCCATGGTGGCGTATTCCGTGATCAGCTCCAGGAAGTCCTCCTCGTCCTGGGCCAAATATCCCAGCTTGGCCATGTTCAGGGTGACCACGCCGATGGATCCGGTGAGGTCGCCGGCCCCGAAGAGCCCGCCTGTGCGGTGCTGAAGCTCCCGCAGATCCATCTGCAGGCGGCAGCACATGGAGCGCACGTCCTCGGGCCGCAGGTCGGAGTTGATGAAGTTCTGGAAGTAGGGGACGCCGTACTTGGCGGTGAGCTGCAGCAGCAGCTCGCCCACCTCGGAGTCCCAGGGGAAGTCCTCGGTCACGTTGTACGTGGGGATGGGGAAGCTGAAGATGCGGTCGTGGTAGTCCCCCTCCAGCATGACCTCCAGAAAGGCCCTGTTCAGCATCTCCATCTCCTCGACGAAGTCGCTGTAGCACTCGTCCTGGATCTCGCCGCCGATGATGACGCCCTCGTCGGCGATGTGCTTGGGCGGCACCAGGTCGAAGGTGAGGTTGGTGAAGGGGCTCTGCCCGCCCCAGCGGGAAGTGGTGTTCAGGTTGAACACGAACTTCTGCATGGCCTGCTTGACCTGGCGGTAGGAAAGGCTGTCCTTCCGCACAAAGGGCGCCAGGTAGGTGTCCACGTTGTTGAAGGCCTGGGCGCCGGCCCATTCGTTCTGCAGCGTCCCCAAAAAGTTGATCATCTGGCCCATGGCCGCGTCCAGATGCCTGGGCGGGCCCGAAGAGCAGCGCCCTTCCAGGTTGAACCCTTCCAGCAGCAGGTCGCGCAGGCTCCAGCCGGCGCAGTATCCCGCCAGCCCGAAGGAGAGGTCGTGGATGTGGAAATAGCCGTGGTCGTGGGCCATGCGGACCTCCTCGGGGTACCGCTCCAGGGCGTAGCGGGCCTGGACCGAGCCGGAGAGATGCAGCATGAGCCCCTGGAAGGAGTGGGCCATGTTTGCGTTTTCCGCGATCCGCCAGTCGTTTTTGTTCACGTAGTTGTCGATGGTGGCCCCGATGTCCAGGAAGGCCTCCTGCTGGGACCGGAGCTGGCGGCGCTGCTCGCGGTAGAGGATATAGCGCTTGGCCACGTAGAAGAGACGGCTCTCCATGAGCACCATCTCCACCATGTCCTGGACCTGCTCCTGCTCCGGCACCTCGATGCCCGCAAGCTTCTTCTCCACCTTCTGGGCCAGGCGCTGGGCCAGGAGGGGGTCCTTGACCCCGCTGGCCTTGAGGGCCTTGAGGATGGCGTCGGCAATGCGGTTGGCCGCCCAGGTCTCACAGCATCCGTCGCGCTTCTTGATCTGCTTGGGCTTGGTCTGCGCGTTTCGTGAGCCGGCGATACGCTCTTCCAGTTCGTCGGTGTACATACTTCCTCCAAAAGGCCTTATTTGGTGATTCCTTGATGGTGCATTGCGCCTGGTGATCGGTGATTCACGAGCCGCGGCCCGCGACTGAAGAGAAAGTTGTAACTATTCACCACCTTTCCGGACCGTAAGCCGACACAGGGCATTTTGCCTCATGCGGCTTCGACTCTGGATTTTCTAACGTCCGGCACTCACTTTCTTCACGATTGCCCAAATTCCCTATGCTTCTGGAAAAGTGAGTGCCGGACGAAGAAAATCTGGCATAGTCTCCGCTGAAATGATTCAAAATACCCCGTGTCGGCTTACAATGATTAGTGGGGTGGTGAACAGTTACGTTCCGTTTTATGCGCCGCCCGGAGCGTTTCCCTCAGTCTCGCGACTGACGGTTTCCGCATCCCGGATATCGGATGCGGAGCCCTCGTCGACAGGAGGCGGCGGGTGGCGGTACTGCTGCACGTTCAGGGTGTGCGTTCGGGGAAGATAGTCCCGGACAATGTCCAGATCCTCCTGGGTCAGGCCGGGTACATGGGTGCAGCGAAAGAAAAAGCGTTCCGGCCATTCCCGGGCCAGGACGAAGATGCGCTCCAGATTGGCCCGCGCCTCCTCGGGATCGGCTCTGTTGCCGGTGAGATCCGGATAACGGTCAAAGGGCCCCTTCACGTCCACTGCGAACAGGGCAACAAGGTCCCGTTGCAGCAGGCTCTCCAGCACGTGCGGATAGAAGCCGTTACTGTCCAGCTTGATGAGCAGACCCAGATCCGCAATCGCCTCCAGAATATGCTCCAGACCGGGAACCGCCGTGGGCTCGCCCCCGGAAATGACCACTCCGTCGATCCAGCCCCCTTTGGAGCGGATGCGCTGCAAAAGCGCCTCGCGCGAGATTCCGGGCAGGATCTGGGGCCGCCTGGCCAGGTCCGGGTTGTGGCAGGTGGGACAGCGCAGGTTGCAGGTCCCGGTAAAGAGGACAAGGCTGGTCCTGCCAGGCCAGTCGCAGAAGCTGACGGGCTCCAGCCCCTTGATGAAGGACCAGGGATTGTTCGGATCAGGATGCATGGCGCTTCCGTCTCGCAGGTAACAGGGTGCAGGAGTCAGCGGTCAGGGTATAGAACAGGCCAATTCGGCATCGAGTTCGTTTCCGATTCCCGGATGAAGTTTCGGTGCGTTGTTGCCCCAGTAAAGAGACCGGTTCACGAGTGTTTCAGAAGTGCGTGTGAAAGGGAATAATCCCTTGAACACGCTCGAAGAACTTTCATGAATGTAGCACGCTCCCCGCTCGTATTCAATCACTGGAATGACAGAGCAGCAGGAAGTTCTTGAATAGCCTCCCGGAATAATGAGAAAAATCAATCCATCTCGCTTTGTTTTCGCGTGATGGACCGGTCCGGGCCATTAAGGGTCAAGGGCTCAATACGTGGAAATCATTCATCCAGGTGGGCAAACGGAAGAGGGCAAGAAGACGATCTTGCCGGGATGCTCTATTCCCGCAGGAGGGTGAGGGGATTAACCAGGCGATCCAGGGCGCTCAGGCCGAAGTGGAGATGGGGGCCGCTGCTGCGCCCGCTCTCCCCGCTTTTGCCGATCACCTCGCCCCGTTCCACGCGTTCCCCCTCTCGGGCGCTAATGGAGGCGAGATGGAAGTACATGCTGATCAGGCCTCTGCCGTGGTCGATGAACACCGCCCTCCCCTCGAAGAGGAACTTTCCGGTGAGGACTACGCGTCCGGCGTCCGTTGCCCGGACCGGAGTTCCCCTGGACAGGGCCACGTCGATGCCCCTGTGCGGTGAGCGGGGCTGGCCGTTGAGAATGCGGTCCAGCCCGTAGGTGCTGGTTATTTCCCCGCGGGCCGGCCAGCGCAGGGGTCGGCTCCAGGTGCGCTTTTCGCTGGTAGTGCCCAGGGCTTTTCCGATGGCGCGCTTGTCCTTTTTGTAGCGCTTGTGCTGGGACGGGGACAGGGTCACGCTCTCCTCGGGAAGGGAGAGATGCTGGCGGGGGAAATTCTTTTTCCGGATCTCGATCCGGCGCTTGCGGAGGAGGCTGCAGCCGTTTCCGCGGGCTCGCGCGCCGATCCAGCGAACCCCGGGCTTGTCCTGTCCGGCTTCTGTTCCGAGAATGATTTCGCCGCTATGGGTCCCGTTCCTCTCCTGCAGAGGCAGGCGGGCGCGCTTCCCGAGCCAGGTAATCTCTACAGCGGAGAGGGGACGATCGATGCTGATCCGGAGCGGGAAGGGATCTCCCAACGAGGCGCTCGCGGGCGCGCTGATGCGCAGCAGGTCCGGTTCACCTGGCAGGGCCTGCGCTGGCAGAAGCACCAGGCAGACAAGGATGGTGAGAAGCCTAATCAGCATGTTGCGCCTTCTTGTACACTGTGCCCTGGAACACGGCACAAGCGGTGTCCTGTTGGTCGTACACGGTGACCACGTATGTGGCCAGCTTGGGGTTCGAGGCGGTCTCCCGGGCCTCGGCCCGGACACGGCCGAAGGTAATGGGCCGCATATAGGAGATGGTCGCGTTGATGGCCACCGCGGTCTCGCGTCTGGAGTTCGAGGCGGCGGCGAAGGCCAGGTCCGCAAGGGAATAGATGGCCCCGCCGTGGGCCAAACCCACGCCGTTCTTGTGGTGCTCCTCGATCTCCATCTCCGATTCGGCGTATCCGTCCTCCATCCGGACCACGCGGCAGCCGATGTGTCCGGCGAAGAGATCGCGCGCGGTGAACCAGGAAGCGTCGCTCTTTTCATCCATGGCAAGCTCCTCTTCGGCAGTACATGCTTTACATGGCAGCCGCTCCGCGTTATCCAAGCTGATAGAAAAGGCTCCTGCGGCCTGTGCCCCTGAAGGAGACATCGCCGCAAGCGCGGGCATTGGCTCAGAGATATCACATAAGTCTATACCCGGGCGGAAAGGGCGTCAACGCTCCATTGCCGCCGGAATATCGTCCGTGGAACCGGTATGCTGTATTCCAGTCCCCGGTTTACGGCTCCCAAATTCCCGGACTTTTTTTGTAGGAAAATGTGTTTAACGTACTGAATTGTTAGGAGAAAGGGCAAGGCGTGGCTCGACGGAGCGTGCGCTGAGGCTGTGTTTCATAGGGGTGGCCCGAAAAAGATTGTTGTATGAGGAATGGCGGAGTCTGCATACTGGCTCCTGGATTCTGTTATCCTGTATCCTGGATCGCGAGGTGCTTTATGGCGGATATCGTCGCTATCTACGGAAGTCCGCGGAGAGAGGGAAACACGAGCCAGCTCCTGGCCCGTGCCGTGCAGGGGGCAAGGGACCGGGGCAGCTTAGTGGTTGAGTACGCCCTGCACGATCTCCAGCTCGCCCCGTGCAAGGAGATCTACGCCTGCAAGAAGGACGGGGAGTGCGCAATCAAGGACGACTTTCAGACGGTGCGCGACACCCTCCTGGAGGCGAGCGGAATCATACTGGCCTCGCCCATCTTTTTCTACTCCGTGACCGGACAGACCAAGATCTTCATGGACCGCTTCCAGTCCCTGTGGGTCAAGAAGTACCTCATCGAGAAGACGCCTTTCGGGCAGTGGACCCCCAAGCGCAAGGGATACTTTATCTCCGCCGGAGCAACACAGGGGAAAAAGCTCTTCGACGGCACCCTGCTCACTCTCAAATACTTCTTCGACACGGTGGATACCGAGCTGCACAACACCCTTCTCTGCCGCGGCCTGGACGAGCCCAGCGACGTGCAGGGGTATCCGGACCTTTTGCAGCGGGCGTACGATGACGGGGCGGATTTGGGGAACCAAATGACAGACGACAAAGGACAGAGCACAGAAGGCTGAATAAGGCGATGCGATATGGGGCGCGTAACAGAACCGCTGGGAGATAAAGAAAATGAACCGCCCGTTCGCTAGCGCTCACTCGACTTGGGGGACAAGAGGGACGTGAGTTGGGCCCTGCAGACCGTTGCAGGGCTCAAGGCCCAGCCTCGGCTGCGTCTTTCCCCGCGGCAACGCTCCGCCGCGAGGTATGTCCCGTATGTCGAGCGAACGGAGGGAGCGGGCGGTTAACACCCCGTAATCCGTAAATTCGCAACTTCAAATAAATCCAGCCTCGAGAAAAGACTGGCAAACTGGTGCACTTTCATATTGCAACTGACCGATAGCGATTGAATCTTGATGCTTCATGCTGGATGCTGCATGCCAGATGCGGTAGAAGTGGTGAGTGACGCGGTATATTGTGAAGGATACCCCTCTGTTCACTGGTCAAAATCCCGAATTACCAGTCACCAGTTCCGATTCACGGATCTCGGAGAGCTCATCACTCATTCCTTTTGACTTGTCACTCATTGCTCATTGCGCATAACTCATCGCTTTTCACTTTGAACCTTCAGCTTTTCACTTGTTACTCACGGAACCCGATATGACCGAACACGTGGCGATCATCGGCGGCGGGCTGGCCGGATGCGAAGCGGCCTGGCATCTTCTCCGGCAGGGAGTGCGGGCAACCATCCTGGAAATGAAGCCGCACCGCTTCAGCCCGGCACACAACGACACCCGCCTTGCGGAGCTTGTCTGCTCCAACTCCTTCCGCTCCGAGGAGACCACCAGCTGCGTGGGACTGCTCAAGGAGGAAATGCTCGCCGCGGACAGCCTGATCATGGAGGCCGCCTACGCCTGCCGGGTTCCCGCTGGCAAGGCCCTGGCAGTGGACCGGGAGCAATTCGCCGCGTACGTGACCCGGAGGCTGGAGGAAACACCCGGAGTGGAGATCGAGCGACGGGAAATCGAGTCCCTCCAGGATCCCGCGCTCACCGGATATTCCAGGCTGGTCATCGCTGCCGGGCCCCTGGCGGGCCAGTCCCTGACCCGGAGTCTATTGGACAGCATCGGCCAGCAGGACCTGTACTTCTACGACGCCATCGCCCCCATCGTGAGCGCGGAGAGCCTCAACTGGGACCGCGTCTTCTGGGGCTCGCGCTACGATCCCGAATCCACGGACTACCTCAATTGCCCCCTGAGCGAGGAGGAGTATCACAGACTGCGCAACGCGCTTCTCGAAGGGGAAAAGGTCGAGCCCAGGCGGTTCGAGTCCGAGGTCCATTTCGAGGGATGCCTGCCAGTGGAGACCCAGGCGGCGCGCGGGGAAATGACCCTGGCCTTCGGACCGCTCAAGCCGGTGGGCCTGGTGGACCCTCGCACCGGGGAGACACCCTTCGCCGTGGTCCAACTCCGGGCCGAGAACCTGGAGAAGACCATGTTCAACCTGGTCGGTTTCCAGACCAAGCTGACCTACCCGGAGCAGCGCCGCATCCTGAGCATGATTCCGGGTCTGGAGCAGGCCGAGTTCGTGCGCATGGGCAGCATCCACCGGAACACCTTTGTCAATTCACCCGCGGTGCTTCGACCGGACCTGGAGCTCGCCAACAAGCGGGACATCTTCCTGGCCGGGCAGATCACCGGCGTGGAAGGGTATGTGGAGTCCGCAGCCTGCGGCCAGTGGCTGGGCATGCATCTCGCCGGAAGGGCGGCGGGGCGCAAGGTGGGCCTGCCTCCCGGGGAAACCGCTTTCGGCGGCTTGCTCAGGCATCTGCAGAGCGAAGCCAAGGTGTTCCAGCCCATGAACGTCAACTTCGGGCTCCTGCCGCCCCTGGGGGTTAAGGCCAAGAAGAGCCGCCGCAAGGAGCTCTATGCGGAGCGGGCCAGACAGGCCTGGCGGGAGTGGCTTGCCGGGGTGGAGTAGGGAAGAGTTTGTCCTCCGACATCCGGCGTCCGACGTCTGACGTCTGACCTAGGGCCTTTTAATGGGCGACCTCCGATCTCCGACTTCCGTCCTCAGTCCTCCGTCTTCCGTCTTCCGTCTTCTGACGTCTGACGTCTGACATCCGACTTCTGGCCTCAGTCCTCTGTCATCTGAATGATCTTCGCCGCATTCAGGGCCGCGCCGAAGCCGTTGTCGATGTTGACCACGGAGACGCCTGGAGCACAGCTGTTGAGCATGCCCAGGAGCGCGGCAAGCCCCTGGAAGGAGGCCCCGTATCCCACGGAGGTCGGGACCGCCAGGATGGGCTTGTCCAGCATCCCGCCCAGGACGCTGGCCAGGGCGCCCTCCATGCCGGCAATCACGATGAGCATCCTGGCCTGGTACAGACTCTCCAGATGGGGAGTGATGCGGTGCAGCCCGGCCACGCCCACGTCCGTGACCAGGCCGGCTCGGACCCCGAAAAAGCGGGCGGTTCCCAGGGCCTCCAGGGCCACGGGCATGTCCGAGGCGCCCGCGGCAACGACGATCGCGTCCCCCTGGGTTGCGTGCGGCGGCTCCAGATCCAGCTCCCTGCCCAGGGCGAAGAGGCCGGCCTCCTCCCTGAAGGTACCCCCGGGAAAGTGCTCCAGGAGCATTTGGCCCTGATCCGGGGTCAGCTTAGTGGCCAGGACCGGCTGACCGCTGTGGTGAATCCCGGAAACCGCCTCCCTGAGCTGCTCCTGCGACTTGCCTCCGCCGTAGACCACCTCGGCCTGGCCCGTGCGCAAGCCACGGTGCGGATCCACGCAGACCCCGTGGGCGAGCTTTTTGTAGGGGTAGTGCCGAAGCCGCTCCCTGGCCTCGTCCGGAGTAAGCTCCCCGCTGCCGACCTTGTTCAGGATGGTGTCCAGATCTTCGCTCATAGGGCAGGGCCGTCTTGTTTACGATTTACACCGTATGCTCTTTGATTTAGGATCATCTGCGTGCGCTGTGCCTGGGCGTTCCGCAGGGAAAACCACCTTGCGCTCCGTCAGGATGAGCGGTTTTTCCTTTCCGGTTTCAAGCCCCAAAGTACGATGCACCACAAACCGTTTTTTGTCCAGACGCCGCAGCAGCGCCTTCCAGTCTGTGTCCGGCGAACGCAGAGGATTCGGTGGAACCCCATTTTAACGCGAGGTGCCTATGGCTGTGCTTTCTGAGCAGATCGGCGATTTTCTGAACAAAAGCTCCTGGATCAGGCGGATGTTCGACGCGGGAGCCGAGCTGAAGCGGAAACACGGCGAGGACAAGGTGTGCGACTTCAGCCTGGGCAATCCGGATCTTCCCGCCCCGCAGGGCGTTCAGCGCGGGCTGGAGCGGATCGCCTCCAGGGCCGGGGAGCCCTACTGCTTCGGGTACATGCCCAATCCGGGATTTCCCGGAGTGCGGGACCGGCTGGCGGAGTATCTGGCCCAGGAGCAGGGCGTATCCGTTGCACGCGAGGACGTGATGCTCAGCTGCGGAGCCGCTGGCGGGATCAACTGCCTCCTGCGGGCCGTTTTGGAGCCCGGAGAGGAAGTGATCTGTCCCACTCCGCATTTTGTGGAATACGGCTTCTATCTCTCCAACCACGGGGGGACGCTCAAGCCCGTTCCCGCCAGGGAGGGCGATTTCAGCCTGGACCTCGAGGCCATAGATCGGGCCTTTACCCAGCGCACCCGCATGGTGCTGATCAATTCCCCGAACAACCCCACGGGCCAGGTCTACTCCGAGAGCGAGCTGAAACAGCTGGGCGATCTGTTGAGGCGAAAGAACGCCGAGAGCTCGCGGCCCGTGCTCCTCGTCTCCGACGAGCCCTATCGCTTTCTGACCTTTGATGGGCACGAGGTTCCCTCGGTGCTTCAATACTTTGAGAACAGCGTGGTGGTCAGCTCCTTCTCCAAGAACCTGTCCCTGGCCGGAGAGCGGATCGGATACGTCCTGCTCCACCCGGACATGCCCCACAAGACAGAGCTCATGGACGGGCTGATCTACACCAACCGTATCCTGGGCTACGTCAACGCCCCCACATTGGGCCAGCAGGTCATCGACGAGGCCCTGGGCGAGGAGGTGGACACCTCGGTCTATGTCAGGCGCAGGGACAAGCTCGCGGACATCCTGAACCAAGCCGGATACGAGTTCCACGCGCCCAAGGGCGGATTCTACTTCTTCCCCAAGGCCCCGGGCGGGGACGACGTGGAGTTCACCCGTATCCTGCAGGATGAGCTGGTCCTGGCCGTGCCGGGCTCCGGATTCGGCGGCCCAGGACACTTTCGGCTCTCCTTCTGCGTCCCGGACAGGGTGATCGACAATTCCGCACACGGATTCCAGAGGGCCATGGAGCGGATGCAGGGATAATGACGAGTGAAAAGCAATGAGCAATAAGCAGTAAGGGCCGAGGGCCCTCATTCTTCTGCCCCCCGACTCCTGGGTCCTGATGCCTGATATTCGGTTTGACGTGAGCCTCATGATCAAGTAGATATATATATTTTGCTTATGATCCGGCCTGACAGAGATTCCGAGGGACATCCGCCGCAGTGGGACTGTGGCAGTTTTTCTCCGCTCCCTGGCGTCCGGGCTTTGCACGTTTTCCGCTATCCGGCATCCGGGGTCTGTCGTCTGGGATTTGGTATCATCTGATATCTGACATCTGTATCTCTTACATCTGGCGCGTATGTTCGACAATCTTTCCGAACGCCTCGAAGGCGTCTTCAAGCGATTCCGCGGCAAGGGCCGCCTGGATGAGAAGAGCATCCAGGAGGGCCTGCGCGAGGTGCGTCTCGCCCTGTTGGAGGCGGACGTCAACTACCGCGTGGTCAAGGACTTCATCGAGAGGGTCCGCGAGCGGGCCCTGGATCAGGAGGTCCTGGCCAGCCTGACTCCCGGTCAGCAGGTGGTCAAGATCGTTCACGAGGAGCTTGTGGAGCTCCTGGGTGGGGCGAACGAGCCCCTGAACCTCAAGGGTTCGCCAGGTGTGATCATGCTCGTGGGCCTGCAGGGCTCGGGAAAGACCACGACCGCGGCCAAGCTCGCGCAGCATTTGCTGGGAATGGAGCTTTCCCCCTACATGGTGCCGGCGGACGTATACCGGCCCGCGGCCATCGACCAGCTGCAGCAGCTGGGCTCCGATCTCGAGGTGCCGGTCCATCCCTCCACATCGCAGGACAATCCTGTGGACATCTGCGAGAGCGCGTTGCAGGAGGCCGGTCGCAACGGCTCCGACGTGGTGCTTCTGGACACCGCAGGCAGGCTCCACGTCAACGAGGATCTCATGCAGGAGCTCGCCGCGATTCGGGAGCGGGTCCAGCCCAGGGAGATCCTTCTCGTGGCCGATTCCATGACCGGCCAGGACGCGGTGAATGTGGCCCAGAGCTTCCACGAACGGCTGGATCTCTCCGGTGTGGTCCTGACCAAGATGGAGGGCGATGCCCGCGGCGGAGCCGCCCTGTCCATCCGCACCATGCTGGAGCGGCCCATCAAGTTCGTGGGCGTGGGAGAAAAGATCGAGGACCTGGAGGCCTTCCATCCGGATCGCGTTGCCAATCGCATACTGGGCATGGGGGACGTCCTGACCCTGATCGAGAAGGCCCAGAGCGAATACGACGAGGAGGAATCCGAGGACCTTCAGCGCAAAATGGAGAAGGCCAGTTTCGATCTGGAGGACTTCCGTTCCCAGATGCGGAAGATCCGCAAGATGGGCTCCATCGACGGCCTGCTCAAGCTCATGCCGGGCATGGGCCAGATGCGGGAGAAGCTGCAGGACGTGCAGATGCCGGAGAAAGAGCTCTCCAAGATCGAGGCCATGATCAATTCCATGACGTCCTGGGAGCGAAAAAAGCCCAAGACGCTCAACGCGAGCCGAAAGAACCGCATCGCCAATGGCAGCGGCACCACCCAGCAGGACGTGAACGATCTTCTGAAGAAGTTCAACCAGATGCAGAAGATGATGAAGAAGGTCTCCGGGAAGAAGAACAAGGGCGGCGCGGCCGAAATGGCCGGCATGGGCGGCGGAATGCCCGGAATGGAGGATGTCGCCGGCATGGGCGGCGGAATGCCCTCGGGAAAGGGCAAGGGCTCTTCGACCACCAAGAAGAGTCCCCAGAAGAAGAAACGGGAAAAGAAGAAGAAAAAGAAGTAGTCGGAAAGAGCGCACAAGGCACTTCGCGATACTGCTTCGGGATCGGTCGCGAAAAAAAGTCCCTCTTTTTAGGGTGGATTGCTTTGACACAGAGCAAATGAATAAATACTATGGAGGAATGGGATGGCCCTACGACTCAGATTGACCCGAATGGGTTCCAAGAAGCGTCCGTTTTACCGGATTGTCGCTGTGAACAGCCAGGCTCGCAGGAACGGCAAGTTCCTCGATTTTCTGGGACACTACAATCCGATGCAGAATCCCCAGGAGCTCAAGGTCGATCAGGAAAAAGCCAAGCAGTGGATGGACAAGGGAGCTAAGCCTACAGAGACCGTTCGTTCCCTGTTGCAGCGGGTTGGATTCTACGCGCAGAGCTAACGGAAGAAGTCAGCAGCTGGGACATAGCGGCCGGCAACAACCCCGAAGCAGAAGTGGAGGTGCGTTATGTTCAAGGAACTCATCGAGTACATCGCCAAGGCTTTAGTGGATAATCCCGATGCCGTCGACGTGGCAGAGGTCGAGGGGGAGCAGACTTCCGTGATCGAGCTCAGGGTCGCCAAGGAGGATCTGGGCAAGGTCATCGGGAGGCAGGGACGCACTGCCAGGGCGATGCGCACCATCCTCGGAGCTGTTTCCACCAAGGCGCAGAAGCGCGTGGTCCTGGAAATCCTGGAATAGATTTCTGCTTGAGCCTATGTCCCAGTCCGCCTTTCTGATTCTGGGCAGGGTTCGGAAACCACACGGCCTGAAAGGGGAGTTCCGGGTAGAGAGCTATGCCGACTCCCCTTTTCTGTTTGAGTCCCTGCCCCGGGTTTATCTCAAGCGCGAGGGAAGACGTCCGCAAAAGTTCCTCATGGAGAGTGTACGCTACGCTGAGGAACAGATCCTGCTCCGTTTGGAGGGGATCGAATCCAGACAACGGGCCCTGGATCACGCAAACGCCGAAATATGGGTCCGCAAGCGCGATCTGCCCCAGCTCGAGCCCAACGAGGTCTATTTGAGCGACCTGGCCGGATTCGCCGTGTACCTGCCGGACGGAACCCGCCTGGGCACTCTGGAGAACGCCGACGAGGTCGCCGGACAGGAAATGTGGACCATCCGTACCCGCGAGGGGAGCGAGGTGCTCTTCCCGGCCCGGGACGAGCTCGTTCCGGAAATGGATCTGCATGCCAGAGAGGTGGTTATCGATCCTCCACAGGGGCTTTTGGAGGTCTACGGGGTCAGGGGATGATCCGCTAAGCGAATTCTGACACCGCTCGTGTCTTGTCCCACGTGAATCATCGTTTGCATTTTTGTCTTCCTGTGCAGATACTCGAATGTTCCGTCGCGGCGATGGTGAAACCTCCTGACAAGACACGAAATCCATGCACTGCAATATTCTGAGCCTCTTTCCGGAGTACTTCCATTCCCCACTTGGGACCGGCCTCATGGACAAAGCCAGAGAAAGCGGCATCGTTTCCGTCGATCTGGTGAATCCCCGGGACTACACCCTGGACAGGCACAACCGGGTGGACGGCCGGCCCTATGGGGGCGGACCGGGGATGGTCATGGCTGTGGAGCCGGTGCACCGGGCCCTGAAGAGCATATCCAGCCCGGGCAGGAAGCTGCTCCTTTCCGCCAAAGGGAGACCGCTGGATCAGGAAAAGGTTCGCGAGCTGTCCGGAGAGGGGATCTTAACCCTCATCTGCGGCCGCTATGAGGAGATCGACGCCAGACTGCTGGACATCGAGGACATCGAGCCCGTAAGCATCGGGGATTTTGTTCTGGGCGGCGGCGAGGCGGCGGCCCTGTGCCTTATCGAGGCCGTCTCCAGGCTACAGCCGCATTTCATGGGGCGCCAGGAATCCGCTGAGGAGGAGAGCTTCAACAGCGGCCTTCTGGAATATCCGCACTATACGCGGCCTCGGGAATACTGTGGCGTCCAGGTCCCGGAGATCCTGCTTTCCGGCGACCACGGCAGCGTGGACCAGTGGCGCAGACGCCAATCCCTTTTGACCACGCTGCGTCAAAGGCCGGAGCTTTTGCAGCGCTCTCGCCTGGAGCCCGCGGACTATACCTGGCTTCGGCAGATTCCCTGGTCGCGGCCCGGACGCAATCTCTATCCGGTGCTTTTGCACCATCCCGTGGTGAACAAACACGGGGAGATATGCACTGTCTCTTTGACAAATCTTGATATTCACGATATAGCCCGCGTTTGTCGGACTTACGGCCTGCCGCGCTACTATCTGGTTACCCCTTTGAGGGACCAGCAGGATCTGGCCGCGCGCCTGTTGCGACACTGGACCGAGAACGGTCCCGGAGGGGAGGTCCACGCGACCAGAGCGCGGGCCATCGAACGGGTCCAGGTGCTCAACGATCTGGAGCAGGCGGTTGAGCAAGTCCGGAGGCGCTGCGGGCAGGAGCCCTTCGTGGCCGCGACCAGCGCGCGCGACGAGGGGTCCGACACACCTGAGGACATGCGGCGTCTTCTCCGCGAGCGGCCGGTGATTCTGCTTCTGGGAACGGGATACGGTCTGGCGCGGGAGGTCCTTGATCGTGCCGACGCCCTGTTGCGGCCGCTGCGGCCCTTTGGCGAGTATCGCCACCTTTCGGTACGTTCCGCCGCCGCCATCACCATCGACCGGATTCTGGGGGATGTGTGGTGAGATCGGAGATCGGACGTCAGAGGTCAGACATCAGAAGACGGAATAGAGAAGATAGAAGAGGGAAGTCGGAGTCAAGATTTCGGTGTTTTTGGTATTCGAGATGGGCCACTTGGCCGTAATGGAAACGCTTTTGCTTTTGTAACTATTCACCACCCCACTAACTATTGTAAGCCGACACGGGGTATTTTGAATCATTTCAGCGGAGTCTCTGCCAGATTTTCTTCGCTCGCCACGTGGGGGAAGCCCGACCGTGAACATGCTTTCAAGTGACAAACTATCTGGCACTGGGGAAAATATTTCTGGATCCCGGAAAACAGCAGCCACCGAGAGTCGGGTGGGGGCAGGGATGCC
>JAZKRN010000039.1:0-17686 GCA_036628655.1 Desulfohalobiaceae bacterium
ACGCCCTTTTGTCACCTCAAATAGGTGCCGGACAACGCAGCAATTGGAAGATTTTCAAAGCCCTGCTAGGAACGCCAAACGCATCATCCCAACACCGAGGGAGCCATGGAATACACGAACGTGCTCACCACCTGCACCTATTGCGGCTGCGGGTGCAACTTTTACCTGGAAAATCTCGACGGCAGCCTGACGGGGACGATCCCCTGCAAGACGAGCCCGGTGAACGAGGGACGGCTCTGCATCAAGGGATGGAACGCCCACGAGTTCGTCCAGAGCGACCAAAGGCTTACCTCCCCCCTTGTCCGGAAGAACGGCCGGCTCGTCCCCGTTTCCTGGGACGAGGCCCTGGAATACACCGCCTCGGAGCTGACCGCGATCCGCTCTGAACACGGCCCGGACAGCCTGGCCTTTCTCGCCTCGGCCAAGGTGACCAATGAAGAGAACTTCCTGCTCCAGAAATTCGCCCGGGCCGCTGTGGGGACCAACAACATCGACCACTGCGCCCGGCTCTGACACTCCTCCACAGTGGCCGGTCTGGCCACCGCATTCGGCAGCGGAGCGATGACCAATTCCATCGGGGACATCGAGGAGTCGGACTGCATCTTCATCACCGGCTCCAACACCTCCTCCTCCCACCCCATTGTGGCCGATCGCGTGCACCGGGCCCGGGAGAGGGGCGCCAAGGTGATCGTGGCCGATCCCAGACGGATCCACATGGCCCGCATGGCGGACATCCACGTCCAGCAGAAGCTGGGCACGGACGTGGCTCTCTTGAACGGGATCATGCACGTCATCCTGGAACAGGGCTGGCAGGATCAGCAATTCATCGACGAGCGCTGCGAGGGATTCGAGGCCCTCAGGGACACCGTGCGGCAGTACACCCCTTCCGCAGTGGAGGAAATCACCGGTGTGCCCGCTGGGGACATCGAGCGCGTCGCCGAGATCTACGCCCGCGCCAATGCCGCCTCCATCCTCTACTGCATGGGGATCACCCAGCACACCACCGGAGTGGACAACGTCAAGTCCCTGGCCAACCTGACCATGCTCACGGGCAACATCGGCCGACCCGGCACCGGGCTCAACCCCTTGCGGGGCCAGAACAACGTGCAGGGCGCCTGCGACATGGGGGGGCTGCCCAATGTTTTTTCCGGGTATCAGCAGGTGGCCAACTCCGAGGCGAACAGCAGGTTCGCCTCCGCCTGGCAGGCGGGTCTTCCGGACCGGCCCGGGCTGCCCATTCCGGACATGATCGCCGGCTTGGGGGACGGAAGCGTGCAAGGCCTCTATGTCCTGGGGGAAAATCCCGTGATGAGCGATCCGGACGCGGACCACGTGAGCCAGGCCATACAAAAGGCTCGGTTGGTGGTGGTCCAGGATATCTTCCTCACCGAGACCGCCCAGCAGGCCCATGTGGTCCTGCCGGGCGTGTCCTTTGCGGAAAAGGACGGCACCTTCACCAACACCGAGCGCAGGGTGATGCGGGTTCGAAAGGCGGTGGACCCGGTGGGCGACTCCAGACAGGACTGGGACATCATCCAGGATCTCTCGAACAGGCTGGGCTACTCCATGGCCTATTCCTCGCCGGAGGAGATCATGCAGGAGATCGCCAGCCTCACTCCCTCCTACGGGGGAATCACCTACCAGCGTCTGGAAGGGGACGGCCTGCAGTGGCCCTGTCCGGACACCGAGCACCCGGGCACAAAGATCCTGCACCTGGAGCGCTTCGCGCGCGGCCTGGGGCTCTTCCATGCGGTTGAGCACCAGCCGCCGGCGGAAAGCGTGGACCAGGAATACCCCTTCTGGCTCACCACGGGCCGGAACTATACCCACTACCACACCGGGACCATGACCCGGAACTCCCCCACTCTGGAACGCGAGGCCCCGGAGGGCTGGATGGAGATCCATCCCGATGACGCCCGAAAGCTCGAAGTGCGGTCCGGGGACACAATCCGTGTTGCCTCCAGGCGAGGCAGCGTAGAGGCGGCGGCCTACGTCACCGACGACACCAGGCAGGGCACTGTGTTCATGACCTTCCACTATGTGGAGAGCAACGCCAACGTGCTGACCAATCCGGCCTCGGACCCCATCGCGAGGATTCCGGAGTACAAGGTCTGTGCTGTAAGTCTGGAAAAGGCCGCCTAGAGCTCTTATAAAACTTCTTGATCGTGACCGGTGACTCGTAACCGGTAACTGGTGAAGCCCTTACGTCCAAGGCCAGTACCAAGAACCAAAAATCCAAAATTCGAAATTCGAAAATCAGCGCCTGGTACCAAGCACCCAGAATACAGTATCTTGAATCCGGAACCCAACATTCGACGTTTCCTTGCTGCTTAAACTGGGCGCCATGGCCCAGCGGCGGAGTTCGTCTTTCCCCTCTTCGACCGGGGCTTGGGATACAAGCCTCGGTCTCTCTTCTTTCTGGCACCCGTCATTTACACCAGCCGAATGTATTTACATCCTGCTCAATCCGTGCTCTCCTTAAGCCAAGAATCCCCTTTTTCAAACACTTTGTATTCCGGAGCGGATCCGGAACAACGAAGCATGAAAATGCAAGCGAGGCGAGTCGGGGAGTGCGTTGAGGCCAGTGTTTCATTCCGGCGTCCAGTGCCAGGACTGAAAGAGATGACCGATTTCAGCGCGCTGAAGAATGTGCATTCGATCTTGCCCTCGGCCTCGCGGATCTCACCGTCGCTACCGGCAAGGATCCCATATCGCGCGCAACAAGGGCTCGCCTGTTTATGAAACACGGCCTTAAGGCACGCCCCGGTGAGCCTCGCGGGACCGCTTTTTACATTAAAAATCAGCAAGTTGTCCACATTCACATATAAAAAACTAGGGAGGCAATCATGACCGACACACCCAAGCACTATCAGAAGATGCAAGAACGCTATCCCGCTGTATTGGACGCAGTGGGGCAACTGGGCAGGACCATTCGCGAATCCGGGCCATTGCCGGAAAAAGAGATCCAGCTCATCCAGCTCGCGGCAGCGGCCGCGGTGAAGTCCGAGGGCGGGGTCCACAGCCACGCCAGGCGTGCCATGGAAGCCGGGGCCTCGGCAGAGGAGGTGCGGCACGCCCTGCTCGTACTCATCTCCACCCTTGGCTATCCCAATGTGGCCGCAGCCCTCTCCTGGTTGGATGATGTTACAGGGTAGTCGCAGGGCTAGATTCTGTCGCGCCCTGCCAGGCGGGATTTGCAGCCTCTGGAGCTATGGGAGGGTGCGGGCGGGTGGAGAGGCAGCACGAGCTGCGGAGAGAACACCCTTTTTTCAGCTGGATCCCCCGGTCTCGGGGACCGGCTTCGAGCCCTCCGGGGCCTCGTAGAGCTCCTGTACCTTGTGTCTGTAGAAGTCGAGGACGTCCTTGTGCCGAAGCATTCCCAGGAACCTGTTCTGCTCTTCGCCTTCCATGACGGGGATGCTTCTTAAGTTCTTCTGCGCGAATTTGAAAAACACCGTGCTCAGGCTCTCCTCCGGAGTGGTGAAGATCACCTGGCTGGAGGCGATGTCCTTGACCAGGATCAGCTCGTCCGCATCGCTTTCCCACAAAAGGCTTCTCACGTCGTCCAGGGAAAAGATGCCTAGAAACCGCCCCTGCCTGTCCACCACAGGGAAATAGTCCTGGGCCGTGCTCAGGAAGAGGCTCTTGAACTGGTGCAGGGTCATGTCCTCGTAGATGGTGGCCACGCTCTTGAGACGGTCCTTTAGCTCCCGCACAGTGTGCTCATGCAACAGGTCCATGAAGAAGAAGTCCCCGCTGGTGGCAGGTGTCTTCTGCCAACCCGGCGCGGGCGCACCCTCTCTGCCTGCCCGCACTCTGGAAAGGCGGACTTCACCGGCCCTCTGCAACCCGACCTTCACCGCTATGGGCCCCAGGAGCTCGTGCACAACGGTGGCTCCGATGACAATGCTCATGAACAGGGAGGAAATCTCGGAAAAGGCCGGATTGGCCTTCACCAGAAGGGCGAGCCCGATCACGATCCCGCCCTGGGGCAGGAGCCCCAGTCCGGTAAAGCGGCGCACCGCGGTGGGGGCTCCGGCGAGATAGCCCCCGAGGCTGGCCCCGCTCAGCTTGCCCAGACACCGGAAAAAGACAAAGGCGAGGATGAAGGGGTAGGCCGAGGTCAGGGCCGAGAGCTGGAAATACATCCCGCTCAGGGTAAAGAACAGGACGAAAACGAGCTCTTCGACATAGTCCTCCAGAATCTGGAACAGGGCGTGCTGCTGCGGGTTGAAGTTGGCCACTATGCACCCCATGGCCATGGTGGCCAGGAGCTCGTCGGTGTGAAGCATATGGGCCAGGCTGAAACACAGGGATATGCTCCCCATGGCGAAGACGACCACCGTGCCCTTGCTGATGTGGGGAATTCCCTTTATCGCCTTGTTGAACCCCCATCCAATGAGGATTCCTATACCGATCCCCCCGGCGATTTCCCCCAGGGGCAAAAGGAAGGTGGAGCCAATGCTCAGCCCCTTTTGGACCACCAAAATCTCGGCCACGGAAATACCCACGCTAAAGATGATGATCCCCAGGGCATCGTCCAGGGCTGCCACTCCAAGGATGGAGGAGGAAACATCCCCTACTGCCTGATACTCGTGAATAACCGCCAGGGTGGTGGCCGGATCCGTGGGCGAGGCAAAAGTGGCCAGAAGAAGGCTCGCGGGCAGGGCCATGGCGACCCAAACCGCCGGCATGGAGGAGACGAAGAAGAAGGACATTGCGAGGAAGGCGCAGGCTACCAGAAGCACGGAAAGCCCTGCCTCGAAAATGGTAATCCCCACCACCGCACGGCCCAGACGCCTCATTTTGGAGGCGAGCAGCGATCCCCCCACGGAGAAGGTGATGAAGGCAAGGGCGATGTTGGTGAAGAATTCGGCCCGGTGGTGCAAGTCCGGAGGCACAAGGGGAAGGAGATTGAGCTTGAGAAAAATCCCCGCCAGAATATAACCGCTTACCTTGGGAAGCAAAAGTCTCTCGGCAGCCTCTCCGAATAGAAAGCCCACCAGGAGAAGCACCGCGATATGCAGGGTGGATTCCATAGCTCTCCCGGACGCTCAGCAACCGTCTCGCGTTCATTCGACGGCTTGTCCACAAGTCATGCCTGATAGCCACAAGGAATAATCAATTCCAAGCAGGCTAGAGACCATTTTGCGGAGCGTCAAGGAACTTTTGCCAAATCCACTGCACAGCGCCAATCAGTTCCGTACGAATCGGAACCCCTTTCACCCGGAGGGTCCCTTTTCCGGCGGTCCCGCCCACACACTCCCGAAAACCTGGGCAGCTGGACCTTCCGCCTAGGCTACGGATCTGCTGCCCAGAAAGATATCAGGCTTGAGATCCTCGGACTTGATGGTCACCACGGGGCATGGCGCCTGGAGAATAATGTACTGGGCCATGGAGCCCATAACGAACTTGCCCACCCTGGATTGCTTTTCCACGCCAATGACGATCTCGTCGATCTCGTTCTCCTCGGTGAACTTCACCACATCCTCGCCTCGCGACATTTGCTGGATCAAAAGGTGCGTGCGGCAGGTGATGCCTTCCTGTTCCATCTGCCGCTCCACCTCCCAGAGCTCCTTCTCCGCCTCTTCCACAAAGGGAATATCCTTCTCCGACCGCGTCCGCTCCGCAGAGGTCACCACGTGGAGTGTCGCTCCGAAGACCTCGGCGTGCCGCTTGGCGAGCTCCAGGGCGTTTGCCGAGGATCTGCTGCGGCTGTTATAGGCCACCAGGATCTTCATGGCCCTTCTCCTTGGGCTTCATTCGATGCTTTCCGCTCCGTGGAGCCTTTTGACCTCTTCCCTGTCCACCGAGCCGTCCTCATTTTTGGGCAGGGACCGGGCAAAGTCCATATAGCGCGGCTTTTTGTATCCCGCGATGCGGCCCCCGACAAAGTCGCCCAGCTCCTTGGCCGACACATCCGCGCCCTCCTCAAGCACGCAGACCGCCTTGATCCCCTCCCCGAAGCGCGGGTCGGGCACACCGATAACCACGGCCTCCCGAACGCCGGAATGCTCCAGAAGGGCCTTCTCCACCTCCACGGGGAAGACATTCTCCCCTCCGGACTTGATCAGCTCCTTTTCCGCCTTGCGGCCCTTGAAAAAGAGGTAACCCCCTTCGTCGAGCTGTCCCAGGTCCCCGGTATGGTGCCAGCCCTCGCGAAAGACGTGCCGAGTAATCTCGGGATTGTTCCAGTATTCCCGAAAAACGAGAGGGCCTCGGACCACGATCTCCCCAGTCTCTCCAGGAGACACCTCGCGGTCGTATTCGTCCACGGTGGCGAGGGATACCAGGGGAAGCGGTCTTCCCGCGGACCCCGGATTGTCCCGGTTGGGGGCCATGGTGAGCAGCCCCGATGTCTCGGTCTGTCCGTAGACACTGGCAAAGACGCTCCCGGTTTTCTCCTCGAAGGCCCTGATGGTCTCCTGCTGATCGATCCCGAGCACGCAGCGCAGGGAAAGCTCCTGTTCAGAAACTTCCTCGAGCTCGTTCAGCAAACTGCCGAGCATGGGGGGGAATGTGCCCAGAAGGGTCACATCCTCCTCCCGGACAAGCCGTGCCGCCTCCCCGGCCTCGAAGCTGGGCAGAATCACGTTCTTGCCTCCGGCCAGAAGGGCGGCTGTGGCCAGATTGATCCCCATGATGTGATACAGGGGCAGCAGGTTCAGATAGGCGTCTGTTTGCCCCAAGCCGAATTCGTTCACCAGAAGGAGGGCGTTGATAAGGAGATTCTGCTGGGTCAGAACACCTCCGCGGGGTTTGCCCTGCACTGCTGCGGTATGAATGATCAAAAAGGGATCGTTCCAGTCCCCCTGGGATTCCGAAGGAGGAGACCCGCGCAAAAGATCCTTGTACGCGGTGCCTTCGCTCATACCCTCTTCAAGGCCTATCAGATCCCTGGGGTCGCTGTGACCCCGCAGCAGGGAACCTGCTGCTTCCGCGTGCTCGGAATCCGCAACGATAGCGGAAGGCGTGGTGTCCTCGACAATGGTGTCCATTTCCTCCCGGGACAGCCTTCTGTTGATGGGGACCAGGATCAGGCCGAGTCTGCCGGCCGCACCGAACAGGGTCAGAAAGCGATAGGTATTCTGACCCAGAACTGCCAAACGATCACCGGGTTGAAAGCCAGCCTCCCGAAGCCCGGCGCTCAGGGCCCCGGTCTCCCGGAAGAGCTCGTCGTGGGTGAGCCCTCCGCCGGCCCAGCGAATGGCGTCGGCCCGGCCATAATCTCCCGCGTTACGACGCAGGAGATCGAAGAAGGTGTGACTGTGCAAAGGCATGACTTTGCTCCTCGATGTGTGTGCGGCTCACCGCGGGCCTCTCCGCGCAGAAGCCCTCGGGGAGCCGCTTTTTTCCAGCATTGCGATCATTGCGAGGGATAGGTCCCTTCAAAGGTGACGACCTCGGAAACGCCGTTCGCCTGGAAAGAGGCCCTGCCCTGTTCCACATCGACAGGGACCTGCAATTTGGGGATCTTGCTCCACCACCGCTGCAGGGCCTCGGGGGCACTCCAGCCCTTCTCCTGCAATTGTTGGCCGCTGGTCACCTTCAGGCTCAGGATTGACTGGCGAACGGTGATCATGGTGCTGCTGCGGATATGATCGAAGCCTTTCGCCGGAATCCAGTATTCGTCCTGATTGTTCACAGTCTTCAAGGTGAATCCCTCAAAGGAAATGCTGTAGCTCAGGTTGGAGATCTTGACCGGATAGGGATTGGGATTGTCCACTTTGAACAGGAAGCTCATGGGCAGGGGTGCTCCGTGATTCCCGGCCTGGCCCATGGTCGGCTCGATGTCCTTGCCGTAGTACCAGAATCCGTCGTACTGCGGCACCTGGAAGGAGGCCAAGCTGACCTCGGGCTTTTGAAAGTTCGACTGCGTGGGTTTCGTTTTCATCATCCCGGCACATGCCGATATGATCAAGGTCCCAGCCAGGAGCGGGACCAAGAGGGCTATTGATCGGTATCGCATAGGATGCCTCCCTTGGATTGTGGCAGTTCCCCAATGGAAAACCGCCCCGCTTTTCATGTCCCCAATAGAAAAATAGCGCCTCCATCCCGTCGGGAGAGACGCCTTCCCCAAAGGGAATTAAGTAAGCCATCGTTTCTTGCGTTTATAGTGCTTGATGTCGCGGAAGCTTTTCCCGCCCTTGTCGCTCAGACCGAGGTAGAAGTCCTTAATGTCCTCGTTCTCCCACAGCTTGTCCGAATAATCGTCCATGACGATACGCCCGTTCTCCAGGATATAGGCGTAGGAGGACACGGTCAGAGCCAGTTTGGCGTTTTGCTCCACAAGGAGGATGGATATCTTCTCCTCTTCATTCAGCTTGGTGATAATGCTGAATATCTCCTGGATCAACATCGGGGCCAACCCCATGGAGGGCTCGTCCAGCAAGAGCAGATTGGGCTCCGTCATCAGGGCCCGGCCCACCACGAGCATCTGTTGCTCGCCGCCGCTGATGAACCCTGCTGTTTCCCCGCGCTTGTCATAGAGCCGGGGGAAATAGTGGTACACCAGATCCAGCCCGTCCTTGACCGACCCGCTCTTGCGCAGGTGCGCCCCCACCTTGAGGTTCTCCTCCACGGTCAGGTGTTCGAAGACCTTGCGGCCCTCGATGACCTGGATAATGCCCTGCTTGGCAATATCCGCGGCCTGGGAGTTGTGGATCCGCCGTCCCTCGTAATCGATGGAGCCGTCCGTGACCTTGCCGTCCTCAGTGGCCAGGAGCCCGGACACCGCTTTCAGAGTGGTGCTCTTGCCGGCGCCGTTGGCTCCCAGCAGGGCCGCGACTTTGCCTCGCGGCACGTTCACGGAGACCCCTTTGAGGGCCAGGATCACCTCGTGGTATCTGACCTCGATGTTCTGGATGTTCAGGATGGATCCGTTCTGGTCCAACGCACTCCTCCTTGTGGTTTCCCTTCAGGCTGGCAATAAAACTAATAACCCAGCCACTCGTTTTCCCACTTCTTGGGCCAGCGCTTCTTCAGATCGACCACCTCGACCGTGTCGAAGCTGCCGTCTTTCCACTCCTGGACCCGTACCCTTGCCGTGGGTCGGTGGTCCTCCGCGGAGAAGGACACTGGCGCGGCACCGAGACCGATCTCGTAAGAGTCCATGGTCTCCAAGCCTTCCTTGAGGATGGTCTCTCCAGTGATCTCTCCGGCCTCGTCCGCCCGCTCCAGGGCCTCAAAGAGGATCAAGGCGTTAGCCCAGGCCTGGACCGTGGGCTTGAACCGCTCATCCAGCGGCGTGCCGGGATGATACTCCTTGGCCGCCTTTTCCACCATGTCCATGTTCTTAAAGTCCTGCCCGAATTCCGCGCAGGGGGCGGCACCCATGACCCCTTCCGCCGCTTTGCCTGCCAGCCGGTGGAGGTTGTCGTTGAAGGCCCAGATGTTCAGGATCCACGTTGCGTCCAGATCCAGGGCAGCGGCGTCCTTGACGGTCGCTGCGGCAGACATGGAGGTGTTCGAGTGCCAGACCACGTCTGGATCGAACTCCTTCATGGCCATGATCTGGCTCTTGGTATCCAGTGCGGTCAGGGACACGTTCTGGTCCGGGCCGATCTCAAAGCCCAGGAGCTTGGCCTGATCCTTGAGGGCCTTAATCGGGGCGGAGCAATAGGGGGAGGCGAACATGTAGAAAGCGCCCAGGCGAGGTTTTCGCTCCCCGTAGTCCGGGTGCTCGGGCCACTTCTTGTCGTACCAGGCGGTCAGGGCGGCCCTGGCCGCGCTGGAGTAGTCCGCCATGGCGAAGGCGTTATAGCGGGAGTTCTCGGGATCGGTCAGATGGGCCGAGTAGGAGGCGGAGATGTAGGGGATCTTGTCCTCCATCACCGTGGTGGACAGGGCCTCGGTATCCGCAGTGCCCCAGCCCATAACCGCGACCACGCCCATGCGCTTGAGCATGCTGTACTTGGTCTGGGCCTCGGGGACGCGGTAGCCGTAGTCGAACCAGGTATAGTCGATCTTTTTGCCATTGATCCCGCCCTGGTCATTTTTCCAGTTGATGGCGTCCACCATGCCCGTGGCGTAGTCCTTGCCCACATCCGAGGTAGCCCCGGAGGTATCCATGATGCCGCCGACCTTGATCTCTTCCGCCTGGACCGTTGATGCGGCAAGACACAGGGCCAGGCCCACGAAAAAAGCCGTCAAGACGGATAGCCATTTGTTGCGCATAACCCCCCTCCCTTGTTTCATGGTGCCTAGTGCTTGGACGACAACTCACCCATCTCCTTCCTCGCTGCAAAATTTTGAAATCCTCATGTATTAATATACACTGCGGTTTCAAAATTTTGTCTCCTTGTATATGGGCAAGTTTTACGTCCAATCACAGTTTTCGGTCAGGCACTACCAATGTCGTTTCCTCTCCTTGAAAAAAAGATCTCTCGTCCGGTATCACCCCCTTTGGTCTTGGTCTTTCCTGACCAAGTCTTTACCCGGCTCCACCGGGATAGAGCCTTCGCGCCTAGTAGGAGAAAGGCCAGAGATTGAAGTAGTTCTTGATCTGCCACCAGCGGTAGGCCAGTCCGTGGGGCTCCAGATTGAGAAAGGCGCAGATGATCAGGCCGAAGATCGCCGTCTTGAGGAAAGTAAAGCTCATGAGCACGTTGGGCCAGTAATCCGCCAGAGGCAGCACCCCCATCTGCAGGAACTCGCCCACCAGGACCCAGAAGGCTGCTCCAAAAATCGCGCCATGAATGGAGCCAAACCCTCCGATGAGGATGACTCCCACCAGCTTCAGGGAGAGAAACCAGGGGAAGTGCTCCGGGCTCATGGCGCTGGTGTTGCTCACCCAGAAGGCCCCGGCCACCCCGGCCATGGCCCCGGCCACGAAAAAGGCCAGCAGCTTGTGGTAGAACACGCTGATCCCCATGGTGGATGCTGCGATATCGTTGTCCCGGATGGCCATCCAGGCCCGGCCCCGCTTGGTCCGCAACAGGTTGGCGGTCACCATGACCATAAGGATCAAAAGCACCGCCATGAGCAGATAGGGCTTCACATCCCCGGTCATGGTCCAGGGACCGATCTGCGCCGCATCAGAGGGGATCTTGATGGACTGGGCCCTGCCCCCGATCTTGCTCACATATTGGGTCAGAATAAGGTCCACGGTGATGAACTGGGCGGCGATGGTGGTCAGGATAAAGTAGAATCCCTTGACCCGAGCGGTGGGGAGGCCAAAGATCACGCACCAGATGCCGGCGATGAGTCCGGCGGCGACTATGGTGAGCGGATAGGCCAGACCCAGGTCCACGAGGACCTGCGGCCAGGGAAAATGCAGCAAGAGCATGGTGGAGGTGTACGCACCCACTGCGATAAAGGCGCCGTGGCCCAGGGTGATCAGCTCCGTGTACCCGATGAGCAGTTGCACTCCCAGGGCGCCCATGGCGGTGTATCCGATCATGGTGCAGACCCCGATCCAGTAGCCCGGCAACAGCAAGGGCACGCCCAGCAGCACGATGCCCAGCAAGAGGAGCATCTTGAACTTGATAACCGGCGTCTTCCACCAGCCCTGATCCTTGGCGTAGTTATCGTGATAATGCCCGCAGGGCAACCAGACTCGGGACATATGCGCCTCCCCCGCAAATATTGCTTTTTCCGAAATAGGGGTCCGCTATCGGATCAGACCCGTTCGATCCGCTCCCATCCCCAGAGGCCGTAGGGCTTAAACATCATAAAAACCACCAGGAAGATGAAGGGAACGATGGTTTTGATCCCCCCGGGCACTAATTCGGTGAGGTAGGTGCCGGTCATGTTCTCCAGGATCCCGATGACGATGCCTCCCACTATGGCCCCGGGGATGGAGTTCAGGCCCCCGAAGATCACCGCGGGTAGGACCACAAGCCCCAGGTGAGCAATATTGATGTTCAGGCCGTTGATGTTGGCCAGCAGGGCCCCGCCGATCCCCGCGGTAATGAAGGCGATGGACCAGGAGGCGGCGTAGACGAAGCGAACGCTGACCCCCAGGGACAGGGCCGCGGTCTCGTCGTCGGCAGTGGCCTGCATGGAGAGCCCCCAGCGGGTGTACTTGAAAAAGGCCACTAAGGCGATGAGCAGGGCTATGACCACCAGGAAGGACCAGAAAAAGACCGGAGTCATGCTCACCATGCCTACATGGATGGGCTCTTGAGGAAACACCGGAGGATGAAAGCTCTTGGTGGCCGGGCCCCAGATGAACATGGCCGTGCCGCGGAAGAAAAAAGACAGGCCCACGGTGACCATAATCACCGAAAGCAAGGGCTGGCCGATGAGCCGGTCCAGAAAAATCCGCTCCGTGACGATGCCCAGGATTATGCCCATGATGATGGTCAGAAAGACACACACGACAAAGGGAATCCCGGAACTATACAACCACCAGGAGATATAGGCCCCGATCAGGGTCAGCTCGCCCATGGCCAGATTGAGCACTCCGGAGCACTTGTAGATGACCACCCAGCCCAGGGCGATCAGGGCGTAGATCCCTCCAACCATAATGCCAGTCACCAGAGTCATGAGGAAGAGTTCCATGCCGCGACTCCTTTAGCAGGGCGTCCAAAATCTTCCAATTGCTGCGTTGCTTCAAAAAATTCAAACTCTCACGTAGGCTTACTACGCTTCGACCTTGAACTTTTTTTGCGCCTTGCACTTGAAATTTTTGAACGCCCTGCCCAATAAGGACTTTTCAAACCTCGGTTAGGCTTCCACCTGCCTGATCAAAAGATCCGTCTTGATGTGCTGCTCCCGCCCGTCCTCGTAGCTGATGTTCAGGTCCAGATGGGCGGTGTCCGTATCTGCATAGATGGCATCCACCAGATCCTTGTATCGCTGGGCTACAACCGGGCGTTTCAGCTTGTTGGTGCGGGTCAGCTCCTCGTCGTCCGCATCGAAGATCTTGAACAGATTGGCGAACTTGCGGATCTTGGCCGGATCCGGCAGATCCTTGTTCACCTGGTCCACCTGCTTCTGGATCAGATCGTAGACCTCGGGTTTCTGGGACAGCTCGCGGTAGCTGGTATAGTTGATCTTTTTCTCGTCCGCCCACTTGCCGGTCACGGAATAGTCGATGCAGATCACCGCGGCCAGGTAGTCCTGCTGATCCCCTATGACCCAGGCATCCTGGATGAAGGGGCTGAACTTGAGCCTGGTCTCCAGGTATTGCGGAGCAAAGGGCCGACCGTCCCGGAGGGCGATGACGTCCTTGGAACGGTCAAAGACCACCAAGTGGCCGTCCTCGTCGATGAACCCCCTGTCCCCGGTGTAGAGCCAACCGTCCTTCTTGGTCTTGGCGGTCTCCTCCTCGTTCTTGTAGTAGCCCAGAAACACGGAGGGGCTTCGGCAGAGAATCTCTCCGTCCTCGGCGATATCCACCT
Organism: Desulfohalobiaceae bacterium; assembly: GCA_036628655.1. GTDB lineage: Bacteria > Desulfobacterota > Desulfovibrionia > Desulfovibrionales > Desulfothermaceae > JAIPDU01. Next base: position 13,347 of record JAZKRN010000039.1, read on the forward strand.
CGGTTTCCGGGATGGGCTTGCCCACGGTGTCGAACTTGATGTCCCCGTCCTTGTGCACAATGGCGATGCCCGCGATCTCGGTCTGGCCGAAGATCTGCTTCAGGTTGACCCCCAGGGCGTGGAAAAAACGAAAATGGTCCGGGCCCAGGGCGGCACCGCCGGTATAGCAGCGCCTGAGCCTGGACATGCCCAGATGGTCCTTGAGCTTCTTCTGCAGAGTAATGGAGGCCAAGCCATTGATCAGCTTGAGGTACCAGGGCGGAGTGGTTTTCTGGAACTTGTGCTCCGCCATGCGGTAGCCGATGCTGGTGCCGAATTCGTAGAACTTGCGCTTGAGCCAGGGGGCGTCCATGTACTTGACCTGGACCCTTCGGGTCATACCCTCGTAGAGCCTGGGCGGGGCAAACATGACATGAGGCCCGATCTCCCGGATGTTCTCCATCACCGTGTCCTGCTCCTCGGGAAAATTGATGGCGTAACCTACCTGCAGGCCGCAGGATATGGACATCATCTGTTCCCCGATCCAGGCGAAGGGGAGATAGGACACGAAATCGTCCGTTTCGTAGCAGGGGTCCACCGCCATGAGGTTCCTGCCCATGGTCAGCATGTTCCAGTGGCTGAGGAGCACGCCCTTGGGCCGTCCGGTCGTGCCGGAAGTGTAGAACTGCAGGCAGACGTGGTCCCCGTGCCCCTGGTTGACGAGCGCCTCGAAACGGCCGGGATCGTCGCGATCCAGCTCCCGGCCCAGCTCCTGCAGCCTGCGGATGCTCATCAGGTCCTCGCGGGTGTAGTCCCGCATGCCCTTGGGATCGTCCCAAAAAATCATCTCCAGATCCGGACAGTCATCCTTGATGTCCAGCGCTTTGTCCACTTCTTCCTGGGTTTCGGCAAAAAAGAACTTGGCATCGGAATGGTCCACAATGTATTGGACCTCATCGTGCAGGGACTCCTGAAAGAGCCAGGCGCAGACCCCGCCTCCGCACATGGCGGCAATCTCGCCCCACAGGCCCTCCGGCCGATTCGCCCCCATCAGGGCGACCCGGTCCCCGCTCTGCAGACCCATCCGGACCATTCCCAGGCAGATCTGCTTCACGTTCTCGTAGTAGTCCTGCCAGGTAAAGGGCCGCCAGATCCCGAACTCCTTCTCCCGCATGGCGACCTTGTTCTCCCCGTATTCCCGGCAGCGCTGCAGGAAGAGCTTGGGGATGGTGAGCTCCTGGGAGATCTCGCCGTCCGTGCCTAGCTGCGGCATGCCGGCCTGGGCCTCACTTCCGTGTGGCATACATATCCTCCTCGCCCAGATAAGCCTTGATCACCTCGGGATCCTGCTGCACTTCCGCTGGTGTGCCTTCCGCGATCTGCTTGCCAAAGCTCATGACGAAGACCCGGTCGGAGATATCCATCACCACGCCCATGTCGTGTTCCACGAGGATACAGGTGACCCGCCAGCGCTCCTCCTGATTCACGTCCATGATAAACCGGACCATGTCCTCGACCTCTTCCAGGTTGAGGCCCGCCAGCGGCTCGTCCAGAATGAGCAGCTCCGGGTTCATGGCCAGAGCGCGGCCGAGCTCCACCCGCTTCTGCTCCCCGTAAGGGAGCATCCCCACGGTTTTGTCCCGGATGTGCTGGATCTCCAGCAGATCGATGATCTCCTCCTCGATGATACGCCTGGCCTCGATCTCCTCCCTCTTGGCCTTGCCCAGGAAAAAGGATCCGCTTATGACCCCGGACTGGAAATAGATGTGTCTGCCCAGCCGGATATTGTCCATTACACTCAGGCCGCGGAAGAGCTCGATCTTCTGGAAGGTCCTGGCGATTCCCAGCCTGCCCCGTTTATGGGGCCTCAAGTGGTTGATCCGGCTGCCCTGGAAATAGATGTCTCCCTGCTGGGGCCTGTAGAGCCCGTTGATACAGTTCATCATCACTGTTTTGCCCGCCCCGTTGGGGCCGATGATGGAATAGATCTCCCCGGAGCGGACCGTGAGATTGATCTCGGACAGGGCCGCCAGCCTGCCGAACCGCATGTGCACGTCCTTGAGCTGGAGAAGGGGCGTGGATTGTGCCGAGCCGCTTGTCTGCAGCATGGAAGCGCTCCCTGAAAAGAGTTTTTGGGTAAAAACCATGTTTAGGGCAAGAAAATATCCCTCTTGTATGGATAATGGGCGGGACGGTCTTCGTCGCCTGTCTCCGAAAAAGAGATCCACTCCTCGTTTGGAAAACGATGCGCTTGCTGGCAGCAAGGTCACTCGTGCGGAACCCGGAATTCCGGAAATCACAAGGCAGGAGGCGCGACAAGCGGGCACGTGACCTTTATCGAGGCGTTTAGGAACAGTTTTCGGGGAAACGGAAAGACAGCAACTCTATTGAGTATATTGTAATAATTATCCAAGTATGTGTCCGGTGTCAACATATTTTTTCTCCTCCAAAGACTGAAATTGTTGACAGCTTTTCAAGCAAAGACTTGCTCAAGGCTTCTTCGATCTATGCACCGCAACCACCCTGCTCACAGCAGAAATCCGAAAGTAGAAGCCGGAGGAAGGCTTTTGCAGATTTTTTTGATCGATAGCCTTGAACCTTATTCAGCCTTGTTCTCGTTCCGGTTTGCTATCTGTCTTCAGACTGTATTTCTGGACAGGCCCACTCACTTTACGGCGCAAAGAGCACCTGCGGATCAGCTGACCCTGTCTGCGCTTGGAGTGGCTCGAGATCCACGAAAAAAAGGGAGACTCCCTTCTCTTGGAATCTCCCTTATCCGAGTGTTGAAAAAGTCCTTATCAGGCAGGGCGTTCAAAAATTTGATGGGTGCGCGCGACCCGGCACTCACTTTTTTCCCGAAGTTCAATATATTACGAGCAAACATAAAAAAAGTGAGTGCCGGGCAAGCTCGAAGTTTACCCCGTGAAACCTTCTTTTGTTTCACTGGGGCGTAGTGAGCCTCCATGAGACTTTGAATCCGGCACCTATTTCTGAAGCCAAGTCAATCAGACGCCCTTTTGTCACCTCAAATAGGTGCCGGGCAACGCAGCAATTGGAAGATTTTGGGCGCCCTGCTAACCCCTATTCCTTCGCCGAGCGCAGCTGCCTGAGCTTTTCCGCCATTTCCCGCAGGTTCTTGTGCTGGTGCCAGCGGCCGCGCTCGAAGACCCCGTAGTCCGCGCCGAGCATGGCCGAGGCGAAGCGGACGGAGTTAGCGTAGAAGAGCCACTGCTCCAGCCACATGAGCTCTAGGGGCTCGTCCGCGATGCTGCCCTGGCCCGGACCTTCTGCCAGGTCCTCGGCCCAGGCCGTCTGCATAAGCTTGGTCGCCTCGCGGGTCAGCTGGTTGCTCGTTTCCACCGCCCGATCCAGCCTCTCGAAGTGCCCCCGGGTCCATTGCTTGCTGTGGCATGCGGAGCAGACCGCCTGCAGGCGCTCCCGCCGCTTCGTTTGCTCCTTTTCGGTTATGAGATACTTGGACGCCGGCTCCCCGCTCAGCTCCGTGGGAAGCGGCAGGCCGGCCTCGTTCTCAATAACCGAGGTATCCGGAGACTGGGGTTGGGGATGGGCGTAGGGCAGCCCGAAGATGCGCTCGGACAGGCGGTCGTTCATTTGATGGGTCCGCTCGGCGATCACCTTGCCCTGCGGATTGGTCAGCAGGCTTGCGTGGCAGCTCGCGCAGGTGGGCGCGGCGAAGTCCTTCCCGGGGGTCCAGGGGACCTCCTCCATGGCCCATTCCGATCCATGGGAAGCCTGGATATTGCCGTGCTTGCTGACCCGGTAGACCTTGTATGCGGGCACATCCGGGCCCTTGTGGCATTTGGAGCAGGTGTGGGGCTTCCTGGCCATCTCGATAGAGTAACGGTGCCTGGTGTGGCAGGAGGAGCAGGACCCCTTGCTCCCGTCGGGGTTGATCCGCCCCACCGCCTGGCTGGGCCATCCGGTGTACACCGGCAGCTTTTGCGGGCCCAGCTTGGTGGAACGTTCCTCGATGCCCTGATACTCCACCCTGGTTCCGTGACAGGCCAGGCAGGAGTCCTCGTTGGACAGCCGATCCGGAGCCTGTTCCTCCACGACGCCCTTTTCGGCATCCACCTTGGGAACGCCGTTCACCGCGGTGATGAGCTGCCCATAGAGCTTGTTGTCCATCAGGTTGCCGTAGGCCTGGCTCATCTTGTTCCGGCTGAACTGCTTGCGCTCCTTGGGATGGCAAACCGCGCAGTCCTCTGGCGTGACCACCGTGTGCACCTTCTTGCCGTTGTGGGCGAAGGTATCCGGATGCTCCCCGGGATTAAGGGTATGGCACTCCGCGCAGCCCACAGTCGCGCCTTGAAGATCCTCCGGCACCTTCTCCGCGGACA
>JAZKRN010000040.1:0-17506 GCA_036628655.1 Desulfohalobiaceae bacterium
CACAGCATGTTTCAATTCACGCCCCCGTGCAGGGGGCGACTGGTGGATAGAGAGGGGAAGATCGTTAATGATCGTTTCAATTCACGCCCCCGTGCAGGGGGCGACGGCTGTGCTGTCAGCTCCCGACAGACAAGGGTCGCGAATGCTAATTCCGCGAAAGTTATCCTTTACTATCCGAGTATTGGTATACATTGCACCTCTCATACATAACCCACCGAAACCAAAACATTAATTGATCCGCGAAACCTCCCGGCGATCGCTGTACACCTCCGGTTCGCGACCCCCTTCTCAGACAACGAGGGGGCCTTCCGGATCATACCCCGTTTCGATGCCAATGTGCTCCACTCGGCTCTTCCAATTGGATCCCAGAAAGTAGAACCGAATACTGTCTTTGTCGTGGGCTATCTCCTGCACCAGCTTATGCCGCAGGGCTGTCCACTCCGCAGGATCTACAAGGCACTCGAAAACGCTGTACTGCACCCTCTGGCCATAGTTCTGGCATACCTTGGCCACGCGTCGCAGTCGTTTTGCCCCCTGCGGATCCTCGGTGTTCACGTCGTAGCTCACAAGCACCAGCATCAGGACCTCCAGAGATAGGGAGGATACCCTTCCAGATCCCCGCGAATATATCTGGCCAAAAGAAGCGCCTGCGCAAAGGGAAACAGGCCCAGGGGCATCCTTTCCCTGAGAAAGGGGTGCTCCATCTCCTGCTTCTTGCGCTTCTGATAAGCCACAAGGACCTCTTTGCGCGTATCCTCGTCCATGGTCACGGCCCCCGATCCGGTAGTCTCGAAGCCCCCGGGCTTCACCTGTCCGCGATTGATCAGGGACAGCACGAGCCTGTCCGCAACAGCCGGACGGAACTCCTCTAACAGGTCCAGAGCCAGACTCGGCCGCCCCGGACGATCGCGGTGCAGGAAGCCCACCTCTGGATCGAGCCCGACACTTTCCAGAGAAGAACGGATATCGTGCAGGAGAAGGGTATAGACAAAGGAGAGGAGACAGTTCACCGGATCCAGCGGGGGCCTCCTGTTCCTCCCGGTAAAGACGAAGGCCTGCTCCTCGGAAGCGAGAAGATGATCGAAGACACCGAAATAGGTTCGAGCCGCCTCCCCTTCCAGTCCACGGATGTCCTCCAGAGCGGCCGCGGATTTCAAACGCCTTATGGCAGAACCGAGAGAGTCCGCGGCCCGATCCAGGCTCTCGGAGGCGTCTCCCTGTCTGTCCCGAGCCACCCGGCGCAGCAAAGTCCGGGAGTTGACCAACTTGCCGCTCAGAACGGAACGGGCGATGGACAGGCTCCTGCCCTCGTTATCCGCCATCCGGAACTGATTCCTGCGCAATATAACATTGCCCGAAGCGGAGCCCACCGCCTTGGCCAGGAACCGACCGTTCTCGGTGAGAAAGCTCACACTGACGTCATTTTCCGCGCACATGCCCAAGAGAAAAGGGCTAGCCGATACCTGGCCGAAACAGACCACTCCGTCCAGATTCAGGACGGGGATCTGGAACTTCTTTTCCTTTTCCGCCCGCACCACCAGACTCTCGCCTTCCTTGGCCAGATAGGCCCCCTGAGTGGTGACAAAGAGGGTATTCTGCAGCTTTTTCACGACTTCAGCTCGATGCTCGACAGATAGTTGCTTATGGATCGCTTGCGGACTCCGGGAAGGCAGATCTCCGACAGAGAGCATCTGCGACACCTGGGCCCCTGTTCAGCCGGCGGTAGAGTTCCGGAGAAAATGATCTCCCTGGCCCGCAAGGCAGCCTCCTTCGTCCGGGAGCGGAGTCTCTGGTCGAGCTCCACGCGCTCCCGCTTTCTCGGCTGGTCGTAGTAGATCGCGCCCAACGGAACCGCCACTCCCAGCATCTCCTCCAGACACATGGCCTGGGCGCAGAGCTGTACCCGATCCCAGTCCTGGGGCTTTTGCCTCCCCCGCTTGTACTCCACGGGATAGGGCCGCCAGACCCCGCTCTCCTCGCGGTGAAACTCCACCACGTCGGCCTGGCCCACGAGCCCCAGCTCAAAAGAACGCAGAGACACCCCTGTTTCCGTGCGCACCTCCCCGCGTTTCCGGCTCCCAGACTCATGGGCGCGTTCGTGCACGACGCGGCCTTCCGCGGTGTAACGGTTTTCCGTCCACACCACGTCCACGTGAATGAGGCCGCACTGACGCTCGCAGTAGAGCAGGTGCTGCAGCGCGGAGAGGGGAATAAGGTCTTCCTCCATGATCAGACCCATTCCTGCAGCGTCACGCCCTGGGGCACACTCTCCCTGTCCACGCTGATCCGATAGTCATCGATGGAGCGTGGCGGAGAGCTCGGGTCCGCGGCCCGTTCCGCGCGCACCAGATCGAAGAGCTGATGGGAGGGGGCGTTACCTAGCTTGGAGTCGTGCCTGAAGGCGATCAGCTTGCGGGTGGCCATCTCTCCCCGCGAGGCGGAATGGTCGTGATCGAACATCCCGGAAAGGGCCTGCCACAGAAGCTGCAGGTCCTCCTCCCCAAACCCCGTCTGTTGAGCCAAGGGTGCGGAGATGAAGCCGTGGCAGCGATACAGGCCGTAGGGCACGATGGACTTGCGCCCCATGGTTCGGTTGTCCCCTTCCTGGGCCTGGGATTCCCTTTCCGTGGCCACCGCCATGCGGGTTATGGAAAGATCCAGGGGCACGATGGGATCGTTGCTCCGGGCGAAGGAAAGCTGTACCGGTCCCCGCACCTGGCCGCAGTTATAGCCTCCTTCTTCCAGGGACATCACCGCGCCGAAGGTCCGTACATCGAAGAAGTTATGGCACATCCAGTCCCGGGCCTGGGCGATCCGGTCCTCCTTTTTCTCCGCTCCGCTAATTGATTCGTGGGCCCTCTGATGCTGACGGATCAGAACCCCCCTTTCGCGCACATAGAGCTCGTACGGGGCCTGGTTCTCCCTGGCGAGCTCCACATAGTTGCGCACCTTTCGCTTGAGGCAGACATCCGTGACCAGCCCCTGGCTCGTTTCCGGATCCAGGCGGGGGAGGTTCCCCGCGTCCGGATCCCCGTTGGGGTTTCCGTTGGTAACGTCGAAGAACAGCACAAAGTCGTATCGGTTCACCACAGGCTGCATAGAAAATCTCCTTTAGGCTTGCTCCCGCTCTTCCGGCTGATTGTCCTCTTTTTTCCTGTACAGCGCGTTGCGCTGATGGTAGTATCCCAGGGCGAAACGGGCCTGTTCCTGCATATTCAAGTGGGCGGGAATGTCGTTTATCCCATCCAGCACCTCCTGCAGCCGCTTGTCCGCGGCAATGGCGTACCCCTCGTTCTCCTTGCGCAGCTTGGCCAGGTGGTGCTGGGACAGGGAAAGGAGTCTGGGAAAGATGCTTCTGGGCGTCGCGGAAGCGGCGCCGAAAAACCTGTCCCGGATCGTCGCGTTGAGGCTTCCGCCGTGGGAGTCCTGCTGGACCTTCTCCAGCACGGCGAAAAGCCGGCCCAGCAGGTAGCCTGCATCCGTTGCCTGTGTGTCGAGGCTCATGCTCACCTCCGTTCCGGTGTTGCGATTTCGGGCCTGGCGCACCAGCACGGCCTTGAGGAGCGCCGCCTTGAGTGTGGTCACCTCGTTCTCGGCCCGGATTCTGGACAGGATCTGGCTCATGAGGCTCGCCGGATACTCGCCTCCAGTGATCACGGAGCGCATGAACTCTCCCGCCAGCACTGGCGAGATGTTGTCCGATCTGCGCAGGGCGGCGGTCTCCACCAGGAGCCGCCAGAGCCCCGGATACTCCGGACCCCTGTCATAGCGGTGCTCAATGGCCAGATCGCTGAAGTGCCGGGCGAGATTGCGTGCCATCCGGCCCACGCTGGAGACATGCCAGAACCGGACGGCCAGGCGGGAGGAGTTTCCTGAAAGCCCCAGGATGTAGAAGGGGGTCTCCGGATCGTCCCATCGCGGGGGCTCCTGCCCTTTGCTCACGGCTTTCAAGAGATCCCGCAAGTCCTTGATCACCCCAGTATCGTGGGATTCGTTTGGAGCCTGATCGACCTGTCCCCCCATGACCGCGGCAAAGAAGGACTCCATGTGCGTGGGCCGCTCCGACCAGAAGACAGTGGTCGCATCCCCCACCTGGACCTTTTGCGGGCTGTCCTGCCGCAACAGATGATTCAGAGCGGTGGCGTAGGCAAAGGCGGCCTTCTGGGAGACGGGGGCGTTGTATCCCTGATCCTTTCCGTAGGAGGAAAAGGCATCCATATTAAAGGAGACGAGATAGGCACCGGAGGGCTTCGCTCCCCGGACCCCCTTGATGGAGGGATGCAGCTTGGCGATGGGCGCCTGCTCGCCCGTGGCCAGACAGATCCCTTCCTCCTCCGATCCGGAGTGGAAGAAATCCAGCCAGGTCTGTTGCGCTCCGGGGCGCTCGTGAACGTACTGCCGTTCACCGTCCAAACGGAATACCACATTGCCTCCGGCCATCTCTCGCCACAGCTCCAGTTGCGGAGCACGCTCCGGGTCCCACTGATCCAGAAAGGCGCAAACGGCCCTCACTCCCTCATCGTCCACCTCTCCCGCCACCTCTCGCTGACGATCCCGAAAGGCATCGAAGTGTTTCCAACAGAGCTGTGTTCCCTCCTTCCCCTCCTCAGCACCCAGAGCGTACTTGGTCTTGTCCCAAAGGAAGTAAGGGTGGATGGCCGAGGTCCTCCCCTTGTCCTTGGGAACGGAAAGCTTTCGAGCCACGGGACTTTTGCCTTTCTGGGGGGGCATTCGGATGTCGTTCACCTGAAGCAGCTCGCCAGAGGCGGACAGCACGAGCTCGAAGTGCACATTCTCCTTGCTGAATCCGGGCTGGGGCACATCAGAATCCGGATCCTCCACCAGCCGATCATAGTAGGATGTGAGTGCCTGCAGCATCATGCGCGTGTCTCCTCGAAGGCTGGGACCTCGATCACACCGTCCCGCATTGTGGACCGGAAGAAATGGGGCTGCATCCCGTTGTCGTAATCGATGTCGTGCAGCATCCAGCCCAGATCCCGTTCTCCGGTAAGCTCGGGATGGGGCTGCTCCCCGTCGTCCGGAGCGAATTCCGCGGCGAACTCCCGGCATCCGAGATAGGGCCGATGAAAGCACTGCCCCTTGGCCAAGCGGCGATTGAAGATGTCCAGGTGCTTCCCCTCGTTGTTGTCCTCTCCGCTAGCGAACTCGAAGTGCGCTTCGATGCGATAGGCTACATCGCGCAGAACCAGACCGGCCCTCTGTTGCCGCTTGTCCTCGATGAACACTTCCACCGGGGACTCACCATCCTTCATGGCACGCAGGACATTGTTCTTGGGGACCTTCACGCCGGAAGGACCTTGAGCAGCGAGCTCATTGCGGCGGATGTTCTCGAAGCGGATGGGTCTGAGGACGGTGATGCGATCAATAACCCAGCGGATCGCCGGCTTCCAGTAGATAGCGGTCAGGATTCCCCGCGCGGCCGAAGGTGTCATCACATCGTAGGACACGCGCTCGGCCTTCATTTCCGGCCTGGTAAAACAGGCATAGTCGCCCCACACCTTGCATGTAACACCGTACGCCATATCACCTCCTACACTATGAGGCCCTCAGCTTTCCGAAATCCCGGATCTTCCGGGCACAGTCCCAATGCTTGGGTATAGATATCCATATTCCGCAGAACGGGAACACGATCGCCCACGTACTCCACAGCCCCTCCCGTAGCCAAATGATGGAGCCATCTGGAATGAACCTGCACCGTATAGGGCTGAAGCCGCCGCAACAGGCCTCCAAGGTGGATTACATATGGCAGGGAGTTCACCATTTCTTCCGCATCCTTGTCCAGGGGAACCACGATGGATTCCTTCTCTTCCTCGATCATCCTGAATAGTGAATCGACCTCGCGAAAAGGGAAGTTGCCGTTTTTGGCATCTTCTCCAAGCGTATAGAGGATATTGTTCTTGTCGAGCTCTTGTCCCGCTCTCCAAAAGAGGTGACGGAAATACATCTCCACTGCAGGCGGATCGAGAGGGTCCTTGTAGTGCCTGAAAACCTCGTCCGCTGTTCCCGCTGTCTCTCGAAAATGTCCCGGCGGCAGACCGGATTCCGGATGAAAGACATAGACTCGACCGGCGGCAGCTCCTCGCTCCTCTGTCAGCCTGCCCTCGCGATCGCACCGCCCTGCTGCCTGGGCCACGGAATCGATCCCTGACGCCGCCCGGTACACCACCGGAAAATCCACATCCACTCCGGCTTCCACGAGCTGAGTGGAAACCACTCGACACGGCTCTCCCCGCCGCAGCGCCTCGCGGATCTCTTTCAGCTTTTCCCTTCGGTGCATGGGACACATGGAGGCGCTCAGGTGATACACCGAATCCGCCTCCTGGCTGAGGATCTCATAGAGAGTGCGAGCATGACCTCGCGTGTTGGTGATGCAAAGGACCTGCTCCTCCTCCGCGAGCCGTTCCGCCAAGTCAGCGTCAGCCAGCTCACCTAGGTGTATCACCTCGGTCCTTTTCAGCTCGGAATGCAAATGATGCGGATCGGAGACGATCTCCCGCACGTCCTCCAGACCGTAGACAAAATCCTCCCGCTTGGACAGGGCCGGCTGGGTCGCGGTGCACAGCACCACGCTCGCACCGTAACTCCCGGTCAGCTCCCGCAGCGCTTCCAGACAAGGGATGAGCAAGTGCTTGGGAAGCATCTGGGCCTCGTCCAGCACGATCACGCTTCCCGCAAGATTGTGCAGTTTGCGGCATTTCCCGGGCTTGGCGGAAAACAGCGACTCGAAGAACTGCACCGCTGTCGTGGCGACCAGCGGAAGATCCCAGTTCTCCGTTGCGAGCTTGGCCCGCTCCAGGACCCAATTTTCATGTTCCTCATCCGCGTCGAAGTCGAAGGAGCTGTGGTGCTCCAGAACCGCATCCTCGCCGAGAAAGGATCGGAAAACATCCGCGTTCTGCTCGATGATGCTGGTGTAGGGCATGACGTAGACAATGCGTTGAAGGCCGTGATTCCTGGCATGACGCAGAGCGAAGGCGAGAGATGAAAGGGTCTTCCCCCCACCTGTAGGGACGGTCAGTGAGAACAGGCCGGGCTTCCCATCGGCGGCTCCCAGGCAGTCGTCCAGAACTCGCCGACGCAGGCGATTGACCCGGGAATCCGGTGCCTCGGAAATGAGCTTTTCCAGCTCTGGAAAGAAGCGCGATGCGAGATCCTCCATTCCGGGCACCTGCTTCCGCAGCTCGAATTGCTGGGGATTCATGAATGCCTCAGTGTCCAGGCGATCCGCATCCACCAAGCAGGAGAAGAGCATGCGAAGAAAAAAGGACAGCTGAAATCCGAATCTCTGCGGGTCAAGCTGAAGGGAAATTCCAGCTGGCAACTCCGTGCCGAGCGCCTCGATCATGTCTAGAGCACAATCCGGGGCATCCCTCTCCAGGCGCCTTTCCAGAGTGGATCCTGCTCCCCGACCCTCCGGCAAACCGGCGTGGTGGCCCGCCAGGGCGTAGGCGAGCATCTTGCCCAAGTTGGGATCCTTCTTATACGCCAGCCGCGCTCCGGCTGTGGAATGATCGATCCCGCTAGGACCGTGTTTCGGGTCTTCAACCACCCGTAACAGATATTCCTGGAAGACCTGCTTGCACTTGCCCGCGTCGTGCAACTCTCCGAGAGACCGCCCCCATTGACCCGCACAGAAAACCGCTGCGAACTCCTCTGCCAACTCCGCAACGGAGCGCAGATGTTCCTCCAGGGTATGCCATTTTTCCGGAGAAATCTCCGGATGACTGTGAGCGTAAGCCATAGCATGCATTCCTGCTTCCATGAATTTCTTGGCTGCGAGTCTTTTACTACGGGTTGTTGGAAATGAAAATATTCCAGATAACTGCAAATCAAAGCGCTAGGCCCCCGAACAGTAATACGTCAAGCTCGAGGTTAAAGCGTGCATCAAAAGACAGGCTTATGGTAGGAAATACTTATATTTCTCTATTTGGGCGGCGTTCGGCAGCGCAAAAATTTCCCCTCCTCGAGCCGACAGGATCGTAGAGGCGAGACTGCTATTAAGAAGCCTGAACCCATGTGCGCATTTGCCGGCATAGCGGAAAGAAAAAGCCCACCCGTCTTATTGAGGAACCGACCCCGGAGTAGGCTGAAATTCTATCCGCCATAGGCTACAAAGTGGAGAATGGGGTCTTACAGCCCCTGAAACAATAGTACCCTGATAATGTAGAAGATTTATCTTAAACTGTTTTAAAAAGATGAAAGTCGAGTCAAAAATTCCCGTCCTTGTGTGAATCAAGCTCCCGCTGCAGGGGGGGGGGTGCACTACTCCTTCAGCCGCTCCATCTCCCGTAAATGCTCAGGATGGACCGAGTGCGGCTGAACGATTGCACTGCTCAGTTCAGCTCAGCTCAGGGGGTTATTTTCCGCGAAATATAACAGCAATCGGCACAAAAGAAACCAGGGCAAACCAGAAAATAGAACCCCCTGATTTCAACCCAGCTAGCAAGAGCTACGCACCACATCCCTCCTGGCCAGAGACGCACCTATACCACTTTTCGACTCAATATGATGCTTTCTGATTCATTTTATTGAATGACCATATTAACTGTATTGCATAGCCCTTGCGACCGGTCAATCGAGAACCCGCCCCCCCTTCTCTTCAACTGGAGGGAATGGTCCTTCGTGAAGTGGCAAGCGAATCTCAGAGCGTGAAATGCAACCATTCAAAGGACGAGAATGCCTACCGCTGAAGAACTAGCATTTGATCCCCGCCCGCAAAACGCATATACTTATAAAAATGGGATTTTTTCACGACATCCCAAGCACCTGCGATACTGCATAAACCCAAGCATTAGGGAAACCGCGATGACTGCGAATCACCCCTTGGGTGGACAATCCGGTCCGGCCATCCGCCAGATGGATCCGGATGCCTTTTTGGCGGCCCTCGACGCCGAGCTCGCCCTAGGCAAACAGACTACCTCAGAGCTCGGCCTTCCCTTCTGCACCCTGAGCTTCGCCCAAAGCCTGGACGGCAGTCTGGCCAGATATCCCATGCAGCCCATGGCCCTGAGCGGGGAGGAGTCCATGCACATGACCCATCGCCTGCGTGCCGCGCACCAGGGGATCATGGCCGGCATCCGCACGGTACTGGCGGACGACCCCAGGCTCACCGCGCGTGGGGTCGAGGGAAGCGATCCCCAGCCTGTGGTTCTGGACAGCAGGCTGCGCACACCGCTCTCCTGCCGTCTGGTCGCCGAGAACCATACACGCCCCTGGATCATGACCTGCAGCGACGACGCGGACGAGCGCAAAGCGGCGCTGCGTGAGCGCGGCGCTGCAATTCTGCGCGTATCCCCGGACGAGCGGCAGCGGGTCAGCCTCTGGGAGCATCAATAATGAGCCCCTTGTGCTCTCTTGTGCTCCAACGGTAACCGTTCCCGGGGTCTAAATTTTTTGCCAAGCTCTCCAGAGTAAAAACGCCCCCCATCCGATGGCCAAGAGCATTACCAAACGGCCGCAATTCAAGGATATGGCGCCAAAAGTTTTATCGTACGCGAACAAGCCGGTCTCGCCCAGGATAAACTCCCAGTCATGGAAACCATAAGGGGAGGTACTTCCTGTATTCCCACCGAGCAAAGGCAATTCTCCAGTCCGGGCATCGGCTATATAGGGTGCAATATCGATAAAATTCTGACCGAACCACCACAAGCAAATACTTGTTCCGAAAGTGTCGGCACGTTTCCATAAAAGGGTAATGCCGCAAACAAGAGGTATAAGGAGTTGGGCAAGCGTTCCGCCCAGAGATTCTAAGAGTTCGCCATCGAATCCAAACAGGATATGTCCGGCTTCATGAAAAGGGAGGTTAATGAGGTGCATGAAGCCCCTAGCCCGAAGGGCTGTTTAACCGCGTAAATCCTTGGACTTTAACAAATGCTTCACACGTTTAAACACCTCGCCGGCAAAGGCCTTTGATCCGATGATACTAGAATCGATGAAGTATCTGGAGCGATAGCGAAAGCGATTCGTCCTGCTCACCCTGTACTTGCACTTTCTCTCCTTCTTTCTAATTGCGCCCCCTAATGCGTCCCGACCGAAAAGTGTGTAGGTAAGAAACAGAAAATAGTGAGCCTCTCCCCTTGTACTCGCCATGCTTCTCTTGCGTATTCAGCCGAAGCAACCTTCCAGCAAGGACAGAATGCCATCTGCTCGAGACATTCCACAAACAGCCTCAATTCACCTCATCCTTGGATCTGTTCCTGAGCAAACTCCACGTTCTTGATCCGTGCTTGGCACTATTTGGATGCTTTGGTGCACTTCATTTTCAGATCTTTCATTTTCCGAAAAAATTTTTTTGATGTTTGTTCTTGTTTTCTTTCAATATATCAAGAAGTTGCAAAATATGGAGGCATTTATTGTGTTTTATGATCCGAAACTACTCACTTCAGCTTGTATTTCCTGCTGAATCTTCGTATAGTAAATAATAAGGTTCGGAGACCCAATTTCCTCTCCCTCTCTCTTTATCCCTCCGATAACCGCATACGTAAAGAAAGGAGGCTTACAATGGCAACCAATGCAATGGGACCGACGATGGCGGGAGGCACGCAGCCTATCGTGAGAGGCGGGTACGAGCTTCTGTACCTGCCGGATGTCAATAATCATCAGCTTCAGCAGGAGGGGAAGTCTCCGGTGTTCTACTATATTCCGAACCGGATACGCATGGCCCGGAAGGACGGTCCGGATTCCGGGGACTATCTGTTCAATCTCATCCGATTCGCCGGAGTACAAAACTCCCAAACGACCGTGGGTGCGGACTCGGACCGCGAGGTTGCCGGTGGTGTCCTTACCTTTACGGTGACAGGGGCCGTGCCGGAAGACGTCCTCGAACAATCGCAGAACGCGATCACGGAGCAGTTCGATAATTCCGGCGATTTCTTCTGGGGCATCCGCACCCGCAAGAATCCGCTCTTCCGTCCTGCGATCATCACGTCGAACATCACCACGATTTCGAATGTGTCGCCGAGCACCACCGGTGCCTCGCCGACGAACGTGGGCAACGACGGGGCGCGAAGCAACCGGCGGGTTCTTCGGACCATCGGAATCCCGAAACCGCGGAAGCTCCCGCGGACCGCACGCGGAACAGACGCCGCCAATGATAGCAACCTGGACCCTTGGTACTGGCGCATGCAGGGAGAGGGAAGCGGCTCGATCGATCCGACTGGGCAAAACGCCTTCTCTTCCCTCATTGGCGCCTATCCGGCCGCGATCCTGTGGGAGTCTTTCCACGGGACCGCGAGCCCGGTGACCGTTATACAGAACATGAAACTCAAGGTGTGGAGCCCGGTCGTCGAGCTGCGCATCCACGGAGAGTGGAAGAGTATCTTTGAGCACTTCTCAGCCGCCGCTTCGGCCCGCTACCTTTGGGCCAAGGCGGACATCCAGGCCGAGCTCAACGAGATGCGCAAGAACGGGAACATCACCGTCGACCTCAAGATCGACCCGACGATTCCGAACGGCGATAAGGTACAGGAGAACATCGAGGAACGCTCCGACATGATCCTCGAGAAGTTCATGGAGGAGGCACAGCGCGTAATCTTTGAGCCGCCGAAGCCAGAAGTAGAGGCGGCCGAAGCCTCCTCTGGCGGAGGATTTTTCGGCGGCGCCGGATTCGCGCTGAAGGCCCGAAAGGACATCACGACCCTCACGCTCGACTATCATGAGACCCGGCAGCTTGCGTATCTCCAGGACCATACGATCAGCAGCTCCCTCTCCGGCATGTACGAGGAGATGCACAGGGATCCCGAATCGGAGAAGAAGTATTTCCGCACGGTATATCTCGATGACTGGCCCCGGAAGCTCGCACGAGTCGTCAAGCCGGTGGTCAATTGGGACAACGGCGCGGTCGATTTCATGTCCGTAGACATCGGCTACCCCAACACGAGCGGCGAGCTCATGTGGTCCGGCCATGCCTTCGGGCCGTCAGACGGCGGAGATGAATCCTGGAAATACGCGATGACGCAGAAGAACGATTCAGACGTCCAGGATCCTCCGGAAGGATGGTCACCTGACAAGACATTCATCAAGCGGCGCGTCCACCTCAAAGAACCGCCGTCCGATACGCAGGACCCCTACCGCCGGATTCAGATCGACCAGAACGTCATCCCCATCGACCCCGAACCGAACGGCCGGGCGATCAACGACACTATCGTCGAGGTCCGCGCGGATTCTGCCGGACGCCTCGACGTGGGTCCCATCAAGCTAGGCGTGGTGCTGCAGGACAATACGCAGACGATCCAGGTCACGATGGAGCCGACCGACCCGCAGGGCAATCCCGTTGGCCGGGATCCCGTGCGCTTCGTCTGGAACTACGACGACTACGACCAAGACCGTCTATGGATGCTCTTCACAGGGGATCCTGAGTTCCAGCCGTTTTACCGGTACAAGGTTCACGTGATGGTCAAGGGAACGATTTTCGAGCCCGGCAGGGAATGGGAAGGACCATGGGAAACTGCTGCGGGCGGCGGCCCTGTAATCCTGAAGATCCCGCGGCCGGGAAGCCGGGGTGTGAGCCCGACGCGCGAAATTCCGACCTTCGTCGAGTCCCCGACCACGCGGGAAATGCCGGCGACGTCCAAGAGCAAGAGGGAGCGTGAAGCGCCTCCGGAACCCGAGCGGGTCCGGGGGTACGAAATCAGCCCATAGAGGCCGGATCCGAGTCGATCATCAGTCGCGGCTCCGCCATTTCACACGGATACGACGGAGCATCGAGGATTTCCCTATGGAGGAAGTCATGCACACCCCTCTCGACCCACGAAGCGGCGCGGCCCATTCGGGGTGGCAGCGATTCAAAACGAACGCCGGTACCGGTATCCTAGCGATCCCCGACGAGGGCGGCTATCGAGCCATTCTCGAGCGGCCGCGGATTATGAGAACCGATTCCGACCGGCCGTCTTTCAGCGCCACCCTGGAACTGGAGCGGCAACCTGGTCCGGATGAGAACAATCTTGCTCCACTCGTCCGCGGCGCGCTAGTGATGCTCGAGGTTGAAATAGCCCCGCGGAAGGAGCAACTCGCCGAGTTGTCCCAGCGGGAAGGATCGGAGTTCCGCGCCCTGTTTCCCCGCGAATCGGCGTGGTGGCTTCAGAAAGAGGGAAAGGACGAACCGCTCGCGGGACTTGCCATCTCAGGCTTCTCGACGTTGGCCACGGTCGAGGCCCGACTTGACGTCGAGGTAGCGCGCGCGTTTCTTTCGGCCGTTTCTGGGCAGGAATCCGACCTGTCCGTCGAGGTGGAGCTGGGATACCGCACGCAAGGCGCTGAGCTGCCCGCAATTTCGTTTTCCATGGATCTCCAGGCGGTGTACGATCGTCTCTCCGAAGGTGCCGGACCCGAAGGCTACCTGTGGGAGAAAGACCTTATCAACTATCTCGCGGACATGCTTAAAACGGGGGTCATTACCGCGGAGTCGACGCCTCCCAATACCTGGGTGGACCAGCTCACCATGGCGCGTGCGGCGCTCGAAAGATTTCTCAGTTCGGCGCGTTTCATTTTGCTCCGTTCGGAGGAAGGGGACGATCCAGACCTCGGTGCGCGTTACAAATTGAAGATACGACCGGGCGGGCCGATGACGTTCCGGTTTCGTATAAGTGGCAGAGCGCCCGGCCTCGAACACAAGACGATCACGGCCCCGCTGGGCAACCTCCTCCGGGATGCGCTCTCGGGGGAACCCCTGGACCCCTACCTTCATTTCGTTGGACCCGGCGGCAATTCGGGGCGATGGCGGGAGATCCCCCGGCTCATGAAGGGGATTCCGGAGAGCGGCGCGCGGTCGGGACCGCGCCGTACAACACTCGCAGCCGTCGGCGGCAACATCGTCGACGTCGGTATGGCGGTTCGCCCCTCAACGCATGTGGCCGTACCGGCGCATCACTTGATGACTGCAGAGGCGATCCGCCCCGAAATAGCGCACTGGGCGGTCGGCGAAGTGGCGATCGAAGCGCAGGACAGCGCGACAGGTCAGGCGCTGCCGATCGTGAAGAAGGGGGATGAGCCACTTTGGCCGGACCGTAGGAACGACGGCGATTTCTGGTACGCGCCGGAATTCACGGTAATCATGCCTGCGGAGACCGACACTGCGGATGGAAGCCCCTTTCTTTTCACCTTCAAGGCGAAGGGGTACGACCTTTCCGGCACTCCGGGCCTCGAGGCGACGGTCCGGTTGGATTTGAGGACGGAGATGCCGGCGGACGCCCGGCGGGAATGGCAGAGACGGGGGCGCCCGAAGTCGCGCGCTGTTCCCACGGACAACCTTTCGGTCGAGCTTCAGGTTCCTGTGCGTCTTTCGGGAGGCGAAATCCGGACGGAACGCTTTCCAGCGGACTCCGTCCAGCGGAACGGGAACCGGATCCGCGCGACGTTTTCGCTGCTGGACGACTGGGCTCGGGCGACTTACGGAGCGCTGGCCCTGGATGGATACCAGGATGAGCCGGTGTGCGTGTCGGTGGCGTACACCTTTCCGTGTTACCAACCGGTCGGCGACAGGATGCCCTCGGTGAGTTTCGGCGGAAAGCGGATCGGCGTGCCGGTCGCACGGACACGCGAGGAAATCGAAGCTCTCAAGGGACGTGTGCACCTCGACGCTGCGAAGAAGGCCGTCCACTTCAGGGGGGCGGAGCTGAAGCTGCGCAAGGAAAAGTTCCGGCTGCACCGCGCGGTGCGAAGGCCCGCTGCTTCGCACACGATGGTCGCGACCGCGGTGCCCGCGACGGCGATCGCCGTGCAGCCTCAGACAACAAGCGTGCTCCCACAGATCAGTCCGCAGGTGGTGGATCACCAGGCGATACTGGAGGCGCTGAAGAAGAAAAAATACACGAAGGGACGTCACGGAAAGACGGTGCGCCCCGAGGCGTTCATTCCGTGCACGCGTTTTGGGTCGCTGTATGTCGAGCAGGAGGAGGATACCATGCGCGCCGTGGGGTGCCTCGCCCCGTCAGAGCTGGGTCGACCGGATCCCAGCCGTTACAGTCTTCTGGAGATCCCGGAGGCGAAAGACGAGTATCGCGTGTATCGTTCGCTCCGCACTCCGGGACGGTTTCTCGTCGTACCGAAAGCCTACCGAATTGGTCGCTTCGAGCCAGGGATGGGGGATCGCGCCTACCGGCCGACGATCCTTCTGTATTCGGCGATCGATGCAGAAAACGTGTCGAACAGCCGGTGCGTGATTACGGCGACGCTCGTTGCTGACATGCCGGCCTGGAGGCGACGTGTGCTTCTTTCCATTTTGCGCGAGCGGCATCACTCCGATCCGACGCTGGAGTGGCCGACGGAGTTGAGCGGCGACATGACGTTCAACTGGGCGCTTCCGGATTCCGGTGCGGACGGTCCGCTCCAGTTGGAGGTCGACGCAGTGCGGCAGGTAGACGGTTTTCGCGTGAGTCTCACCACGGACGCCCTGGGTGTGCCGGTCCTGCAGGAGATACTGTCCACATCCGGGGTGAATGGGTCGTTCCGGATACGGCTCGTTGACGGGTCCACGATCGATTCAACGCTCGCCATGGAGCTCGGACGCGTCATCGGACCGGACGAGGCAGGACCGATCTCCGTCATGCGCGAGGGGAACGGCGTAAAGCTGCAGAACCACACTGAGGCGCCGGCCGACGTCAGCGATTTTCTCGTCGAAGAGGGCGGCCATCTGCGCAGGATATCCGTCGAGGAGCACCTTCCCGCCGGAGACGAGATGAGCGTGAACCCCTCGTCAGTCCCAACCGGAGAGATCGATCCGATTTACTCGCTGCGCCGCACCGACGGGGGTCTGGAGGAGATCCGGAGCTATATTGAGGATATCAGCGTTGGAGCAGTCTTCATTAACCTCCTGGACATGCAAGGGCGGGGATTGGCCTCTCTCGAGATATTCGCTAGCATTCGCGGCCTCGAGGGGAAGCAGTCCATCGTGCTGGATGGAGAGTCGGATGTCGGCGAGTTGGAGTTTCTCCTGCCGCTGACGAAGTACCTCGACAAACCCGTGCTCGAATTCCGCGTTCGGCGGGTTACACATGAAGGCAGGACAGAGGAGTCGCAGTGGCGGGAGTGGAATCTTACTGATGAGGGGAGCGTCATCGGGTTGAACTGGGAGTGGGTTGGGTAACCAGGCCAGGCCAGTCAGACCCTATTCTTCAGAAAGGGAGGAAACGCACATGAACCGTGGACGATCGATTCATATCGGGCTTAATTACGTTGATCCCAACGCCTACGGCGGTTGGGATGGCGCACTCAACGCGTGCATCAACGACGCAAACGATCTCCGAAGTCTCGCGCAGGACATGGGGTACGGCCCATCGGTGCTTCTTACGGACGCGCAGGCAACCTCGCACCGCGTGTTGCAGGAGTTGTCCTCGGCAGCGCGGGATCTCACCACCGGGGACATACTTTTCGTGACGTACTCCGGACACGGTGGGCAGGTCAACGACGCGAACGCGGACGAACAGGATTTCATGGACGAGACCTGGGTCCTTTGGGACCGGCAGATCGTGGACGACGAATTGTTTGCCATGTGGGGGCAGTTCGAGCCGGGCGTCCGGATCGTGGTATTGTCGGACAGCTGCCACTCCGGGACCGTGCTCAAGATGGCCGCAGCGCCCGAGACGTTACAGGCGCAGCCCTCGCTTTCGCGCGAGAGGACGGAGGCGGCGAATCTCAAGGTAACGCGCGCATTCCAGCTGGAACGGCTTTACCTCAAAGAGACGGTGTCCCCGACCGCCGAGCCGCCGAAGGCGAGGAACATGCCCTGGGACAAGGTGATCCGGGACACTGATCAGCGCGGCGAGACCTACGACTCCGTGCAGTACCTCGCCGGTCCCAAGGCACGGGCAAATGTCCGGGCGAGCGTGCTGCTGATTTCAGGTTGCCAGGATAACCAGCTCTCGTTCGACGGCGTGGATAACGGACGGTTCACGGGGACGCTCCTGCAGACGTGGAACAACGGTCAGTACCAAGGAACATATCACCAGTTCCACGAGGCGATTGTCTCACAGATGCCGCCCAACCAGACGCCCAACCTCTTTATCGTGGGGATGCAGAATACCGCTTTCGAATCGCAGCGCCCCTTCACTATCCAGGCTCCGGCGGGGACTGGCATGGTCCAGCCGACCCAACCCACGCAGCCGAATCAGCCGACGGGTCCCACGGGACAGCCCGGGCTGGGTGGAAGTGGGGAAACAGAGCAGCCTTCAGGTCCACGGCCGACGCTGAAGCAGGGGGTCCAAGGGCAGGAGCAGCATGTCAGGTATCTCCAGCAGCGGCTGCAGGCGCACGGGTTCAACCTCACGGTCGACGGCATCTTTGGCCCGCGCACGGCGTCAATGGTGCGGTCCTTCCAATCTTCGCAGGGGCTGGTCGCCGACGGGATCGTCGGTCCGAACACGTGGCAGGCGTTGGACCGCATTTCGGTTTATTCCTGAGTCGACGAGAACACAAGGGGCCAGGATGGCGCGGGCTCTCCCGGTCCCATCTCAAGCCTACACTGAGCGGTTTTGATTTTTGATCGAGTGCC
>JAZKRN010000041.1:0-17131 GCA_036628655.1 Desulfohalobiaceae bacterium
GCCCGTCACTTGAAATTTTTGAACGCCCTGCCAGAAAGAAAGTCTTTCTGGAGGCTGTTGGGGCAGGTATGCCCTGGGAAAATCCGGTGTGCCCTTCAAAGGAGATAATAGGGCACGGGGCAGGTATTCAGCGTCTCGTGGAGAATGTTTCCCGTCCTTCCTTGGCAATAATTTGTCCCTCCCGCTTGCATCATCGCACCCTTTCCGGATAGTATCAGCATAAGGTCCTTTGTTTTTGTCGGATCGGACCCGCGTCGACGCCACGTTCATTCTGCGGGCTGGAACCCCGGACCCGTGGAACGGATTCTTCCGCCGGAGCAGTGTCTTCATGATGGATCGACGGACCTTTTTGAAGCTGGCTGCCGCGGGCAGCCTCACCTTTACCGCCGCCTGCGGCGGCCAGGGCGAGGAGCGGCTCTACACCCAGGTGCAAAGCCCGGAGGACATGGTTGCCGGCAAGGCCCATTTGTACGCCACAACCTGCAGACACTGCCCAGCCGGATGCGGCCTTCTGGCGCAAAACCGCGAGGGCAGGGTGATCAAGCTGGAGGGCAATCCCCTCCATCCGGTCAATCGGGGCAAGCTGTGCATCCGGGGACAGTCCAGTCTGCAGTCCGTGTATCACCCGGACAGGCTGTCCGCTCCGCTCTTGAGGCGGGAGGACGGCTCGCGCCGGGAGATGACTTTCGAGGAGGCGATCGGCCTGCTCAAGGACAGGCTGGACCGGGCGGCTTCCCAAGGGAAAAACCGCGTTCGGATGCTCTCCGGGATCGAGGGGGAGAGCCTCCTGGGGCTCTTTACGGAGTGCCTGAATAAGTGGCGCTCTCCGCCGCCGCTCGTGTACGAGCCCGTGGCCTATGAGGATCTGAAGAAGGCCAACGGGATCGTTTTCGGCGTTTCCGGGCTGCCGGCGTACAGGCTGCGGGAGCGCGACTTCCTTCTCGGTTTCGGGGCCGACTTCCTGGAGACCTGGCTTTCCCCGGTGGAATACGCCAGCGGGTTCAAGGCCATGCACGCCCACGACAGCGGGGGAGGCCTCTTCTTTCACGTGGGGCCGGTGCGGAGCCTGACCTGCGCCAATGCGGACGAATGGCTCCCCTGCCGGCCCGAGGCGCGCTCCGCGCTGTGCCTGGGACTGATCCGGGAGGTCCTGCGGGAGAGGGGCGCAGCTGGCATCCCCGAGGCTGCGGCCCGCGAGCTGCGGGAAATCGCCCGGGAATACACCCCCGAGCGGGTGCTGCAGCGGACCGGCCTGGAGAAGGGGCGCTACAGGCGGCTGACGGAGCATCTGCTGTCGGCTGAATCCCCCCTGATCCTTGGGACCGAGGGGGTGAGCCTCTCCCAAAATGATTTCCGTACCGACATGGCCGCGAACCTCTTGAACACCCTTCTGGATCCCGGCCTGGCAGGGCTGGATTTTTCTAGGCGGCACCGGGTGGAGCTGGCCTCGAGCCGGGCGGAGCAGAAAGCCTTTCTGGAGCAGGTCCGGCAGGGGCCGGCGGAGGTCCTGCTGGTGCATCAGTCGGATCCGGCGCACTCCCTGCCCCCTGACTCAGGTTTCAGGGAGCTCATGCGGCGCAAGGACCTGTTCACGGTCTGCTTGTCCAATTTTCTGGACCAGACCGCGAGCGAGGCGGACCTGGTGCTGCCGGTGGCGCTGCCTCTGGAGCGGTGGGGCGAGTACAGCGCCGACGGGAGCATCCTGTCCACGCTGCAGCCGGCGATGGCCTCCCTGCACGGCGCACCCTCAGCCGGGGATGTTCTGATACGGGCCGCAGGGGGTGAGATCGCCTCCTGCCGCAGCAGCAAGGAATACCTCCTGCGTCAGGCGGACGAGCGCCACGGGATCGCCAGGGAGCGGCAGTGGCTGCGGGCCCTGCAAAGCGGCGGCGTGTTTTCGGAGACCGCCAACGCCGGCACTGAGGGCGAGCCACCGCGAATCCGACCCGGATTCGCAAAACATTTCACCCGGAATTCCAGTTCCGAGGGGAAGGAGCCCTCCCTGGACCTCGTGGCTCTTCCCTCCCTTCGCTTTTACGACGGCCGAGGAGCTCATCTTCCTTGGTTGTGCGAGATCCCGGATCCCATCACCAAAGTGGCCTGGCAGTCCACGCTCCTGATCCATCCGGAAACAGCACAGAGGGCGGGTGTGGAGCACGGGGAGCTGGTTCGGGTCGGCACCGGATCCCGGAGCCAGCGTGTGACCGCCTACGTCACGGACAGCGCCGTTCCGGGAGTCCTGATCCTGTATGCGGGACAGGGCCACACCGCGTACGGCCGCTACGCCCAGGGCCGCGGGGCCAATCCCCTGAGGCTGCTGCCCGAGCAGCCCCGTCCGGAAACAGGCGCTGGCTCGTGGGCGGTCCGGGATATTTCCCTGGAGGGAACTGGGGAACGGCCCGCACTGGCCCACACCGACGGGGAGAGCGATCAGCTGGGGCGGGCCATCGCATTGACCGCCACACCAAAAGAGCTGAGCGAAGAGGAGCATTCCGAAGAACATGGCCTTGCGATGCACGAGTTTCCCCTGACCCTGCCCCTGCCGAGCGGGTACGACTCCCGGCGGGACTTCTATCCCCCGCACGATCACGAGGACTATCGCTGGGCCATGGCCGTGGATCTGGACCGCTGCATCGGTTGCAACGCCTGCGCCGCTGCCTGCTACGTGGAGAACAACGTGGGCATTGTCGGCGAGCGGGAAGTGATCCGGGGCAGGGAGATGTCCTGGCTGCGCATCGAGCGCTACCGGCAGATGAACAATCCGGACAAGCTCATCTTTCTGCCCATGCTCTGCCAGCACTGCGACAATGCGCCGTGCGAGTCGGTCTGTCCGGTGTACGCCCCCCATCACAGCAAGGAAGGCCTCAACAACCAGATCTACAATCGCTGCATCGGGACCCGGTTCTGCGCCCAGAACTGCCCCTACAAGGTGCGCAAGTTCAACTGGCACGAATGGGCCTGGCCGGAGCCGCTGAATCGGCAGCTCAACCCGGATGTCACCGTGCGCACCAAGGGGGTCATGGAGAAGTGCTCCTTCTGCGTGCAGCGGATCAAGCGGGCCCATACGCGGGCAAACAGGGAGAGCCGCATGATCCGCGACGGGGAGGTGACCCCAGCCTGCGTCCAGACCTGTCCCACGGACGCCCTCGTCTTTGGCAGCCTCCTGGACGAGTCCAGCAGGGTCCGGGCCCTGGTCGCGGACAGGCGGGCCTACCAGGTGATGGGCTATCTGAATACCAAGCCGGCGGTGATCTATCTGAAGAAGGTGGTGCGCCGCTCCTGAGAAGGGGGCGGGGCAGAGCACGCCTAGTGCCGGCAACGCGGTGGGAGCAAAAAAACGCGACTCCTGTTCAGGGATACTTCTGAAGCCGGACGTTTCTTATGGCCACGGACAACGCAACTCCGCTCAGCTTTGCCGAAGTGGACCAGACGGTCACACGCACCCTGGAGCCTGCGGGAAGGCTCTATTGGAGCGTGGTCGCGGCCCTGATGCTCGGGATCGGGTTCGGGCTGGTCTGCTGGATCTATCAGATCCTGGTGGGCATCGGTGCCGGGGGGCAGAACAACCCCGTCAACTGGGGGACCTATCTGGTCAACTTTGTCTTCTGGGTGGGGATCGCCCATTCTGGCACGCTCATATCCGCCATCCTGCACCTGCTCCGGGCGCCCTGGCGCAATCCCGTGGCCAGGGCCGCGGAAACCATGACCGTGTTCGCCATCTGCACCGCGGGCCTCTTTCCCCTGATCCACCTGGGCCGGGTCTGGATGGCCTTCTTCATGATTCCGGTGCCCAACCAGCGCACCCTGTGGCCCAACTTCCAGTCGCCGCTCATCTTCGATCTGGTGGCCATCAGTACCTATCTCATCGTGAGCGTTCTGTTCTGGTACAGCGGCATGCTGCCGGACCTGGCCGCCATCCGGGACAGGGCCTCGGGAGCGAAGAAGCGCATCTTCAGGGCCCTTTCCCTGGGCTGGACCGGGCGCTACGAACAGTGGGCCCACTATGCGCGCTCCTATCTCCTGTTCGCGGCCCTGGCCACTCCGCTGGTCATCTCCGTGCACTCCGTGGTGTCCTGGGACTTCGCCCTGGGCGTGATTCCGGGGTGGCACACCACTATTTTCGCTCCCTACTTCGTCGCCGGGGCCATCCACTCCGGGCTGGCCATGGTCCTGACCCTGATCATTCCCCTGCGCGCCATCTTCGGATACCAGCGTATCATCACCATGGGCGTCCTGGAGAAGGTGGCCCAGACCATCGTCTTCACCGGGCTCATCATGGGCTACAGCTACGCCACGGAGCACTTCATCGCCTGGTACAGCCAGAACAGCGTGGAGATGGACCAGCTGGCATTTCGGATGTACGGGGCCATGGCCCCGCAGTTCTGGATCATGATCGTCTTCAACAGCCTGGTGCCGCTCTTGTTCTTCTTCCGCCGCTTCCGCAGGAGCCTCTTCTGGCTTTTCGCCCTGTCCATTTTGATCAACATCGGGATGTGGTTCGAGCGCTATGTGATCATCATCGGGGGCGTGGCCCACGACTTCCTCCCCCACGCCTTCGGCGAATACGCGCCAACTTTTATCGAATACGGGATCATGGTGGGCTCTTTCTGCCTCTTCTTCTTTTTCTTCATCCTCTTCGTCAAGCACATGCCCTCTGTGTCCATGACCGAGATGAAGGAGAAAATCAGCGAGGAACGGGCTCATGGCCAATAATACAGTAACCCTCACCGCCCTTTTCGAGGAGGACGTGCGGGCGGCGGAAGCGGTCAGGGACCTCTCCTCTCCCTCCTGGCAGGTGGAGCGCGTCTGCGGGCCGGTGCCCAGCGAGGCGATCCACCAGGCGCTGCGCGGCAAGAAGACCCCGGTGGGCTGGTTTACCCTGATCGGGGGGATGCTGGGCCTGGTGACAGGCTACGGCCTCGCCTCCTTCACCTCACTGCGCTGGGAGCTGATCGTCAGCGGCAAGCCTGTGGTGGCGCTCGTTCCCTTCCTCATCGTGGGATTCGAGCTCGCCGTGCTCTTCGCCGTCCTGGGCACGGTGATCGGGCTGATCCTGCATGCGAGGCTGCCCGCGTACGGGGATGAGGAGGCGGGTCCCGCGGAATGCACCGCGGACCGGTTCGGGCTGGTGGTGCAGTGCCCGGCAGCCGAATCGGGGGAGCTGCAGGCATTTCTGGAGGAGCGGGGAGCATGGGTGCGTCGGCAATGACGGAGACAGTGGCGAACGGCTCAACCAGGCGCTTCGCCGGGCTGGGCAGACTCGCCTGGGGCATGGTCCTGCTGGGCCTGGCTGGCTTCGTCGCGGCCCTCCTGCTGGGGGAGCCCCAAACGGCCTGGCGGGCCTATCTGGTCAATTTCCTGCTCTTTTCCGCCATAGCCCAGGGAGGCCTGGCGGTTTCAGCCATGGCCAGCACCGTGCACGTGCACAGGAGCAGCCTGCCCCAACTGGCCGAGGCCTTCAGCGCCTTCTTTCCGGTCTCCCTGCTCCTTTTTCTGGGCCTGATTCCGGGGGCGGAACACATTTTCCCCTGGCTGGGGCAGGATTTCGCCGCGAGCAAGGATATCTGGCTCAGCCTGCCCTTTCTCTTTACCCGGGATGCAGTCGCCTTTGTGCTGCTCTACGCCCTGGGGCTGATGTATCTCTACTACTCCCTGTGGCTTCGTGTGGGGGGATCCGTCCCTCAAACCGGGCTTCGGGCCCGGCTGGCCGGGATCTGGTCCCGCAGGAGCCCGGATCCGGAAAGGTATGCGCACCGGCGGTTCGTTCTGGGGATCCTCTACCTGATTGCCTTCGCCGTGGTCCTGTCCCTGGTGGGGTACGATCTGGTCATGGCTGCTGAACCGCACTGGTACTCCACGCTCTTCGGGGCCTATTCCTTCATCAAGGCCCTGTTCGTGGGGATCGGGGCCCTGATCATCCTGGCGGCGGCGCTGCACATGGGCCGATCCGTCAGCATGGAGATCGCCTCCTGGGAATACATCGACATCGGCAAGCTCCTTCTGGCCTTCTGTCTCCTGTGGGCCGATTTCTTCTACTGCCAGCTGGTGGTCATCTGGTACGGCAATATCCCGGAGGAGACGACGTACGTCATCACCAGAACGATCCAGGCGCCGTGGAACCTCATGGCCGGGAGCGTCTTCGCGCTCGGGTTCGTGGTGCCCTTCCTGGTCCTGATCAACCGCAGGGTCAAGACCCTCCCGGCTGTGATGACCGGTCTCTGCTGCGCAATCATCGCCGGGATGTGGCTGGAGCACTATCTGCTGCTCGCTCCGGCCCTGGGCGGGGCGGAAAGCACGGTGCTGCCGCTCTCCTGGGCCGATCCGGTGATTTCCCTGGCCTTTCTGGGGATCATGATCCGTGTGGTCCTGGGCTACCTGAACCAGTTTCCGGAAGCCCTGGAGCCGGTTGCGGCAAGCCGGCTGCACGGCACGGAAGGGAGCTGAGGGGGAGAGCCCCCCTGGAAATCCACCGGCTCAAGCAGTCAATCTTACTGAGAGCTCATCGTCATTATGGAAATCCTGCTCGCTACACTCGCAACCCTGATCCTGGCCGGGTTGGCCCTGCTTGCGGCCGCAAGGGGACGGCCCGCGCAAATTCTCCAGGTTTTGCGGAGCGGCCTAGCCGCTGTCTCCGGAAACAGGCCCCAGATATTTATCCTCGGACTGGCGGCTTTATGTGGGGCCGCCCTGGTCTATCTCGTCTATGTCCATCCCTTTGTGGGCCTGGGGCCTGAGCAGCCGATTCCCTTCAGCCATCGCGTCCACTCCGGGGTCAAGCAAATCGACTGCCGCTTCTGCCATCACGGGGTGGAACGATCCAATTATCCGGGGTTGCCGCCGGTGCAGAAGTGCCTCTTCTGCCACGATTACATCATTCCCCAGCATCCGCAGATCCGCAAGGAACACCGCTATTTCGACACCAACACCCCCACGCCGTGGCGCAAGGCGAACTTCCTCCCGGAGCACGTGCTGTTCAACCATCAGCGCCACATCGTCAACGATATCCAGTGTGAGGCCTGTCACGGCAAAGTGGCGCAAAAGGACAGGATCGCAGGCAAGAACTTCAAGATGGGCTTTTGCATCGAGTGTCATCGCCGCAAGGGGGCCAACCTCGACTGCTGGCTGGCCTGTCACAGCTAGTGAATTGTACTTTTATTCCCATACAATCTTTATTCCCGGGCCGACCCGGACACAACCAAACATGAAAATTGCGCGGCGAGTCGGGGATTGCACTGATGCCCGTGTTTCATCCCGGAACCCAGTGCCGGGAACAGCACAAACTGACCGGCTCCAGCTCATTTGATGGAGTGTATCTTCTCCTCTCACACGCTCCAGCGCGGGCTTTCCAGGTGCTCTTCACCAGATACGCCGTTCGATGACGTCGACAAGGGCGCGCCTGTATATGAAACACGGCTTCAGCGCACATACCCGGCTCGCCGCGCCAGACAATTTATCCTAGCATTTCAGCATATTGAACGTATTTTCATATAAAAAAACTTTGTCCTCGGGCTCGCTGTTTTTGATAAGAGCACGCACCCAAAGCAAAACGCCGCGCGAATTGTGAAAAAGCGGATCGTACATCCATGAGAGCACTCACCGTATCCGAGTACGCCACAGCAAAGGCCTTCTGCCTGAGCTCCGCCGTCTGGATGATCCTGGGCACCTTTTTCGGCCTGCTCGGGGCCACGGAGCTCATCGCCCCGGATCTGGTCCAGAACATCGGCTGGCTCGTCTTCGGCAGGCTGCGGCCGGTCCACGTCAACACGGTTATGTTCGGTTTCGTTACCTCCGGGCTTTTGGCGGGCTGCTTCTATCTCCTGCCCCGGATGCTTCGAACCGAGCTCTACAGCGAGAGGCTCGGGCTGGCGGGTGCGGCGATGTGGAACGTCACCTTGGCGGCCGCGGTGATCACCCTGCTCGCGGGCTATACCCAGGCCCGGGAATACGCCGAGTTCATCTGGTACGTGGACATCCTCTTCCTGCTCTCCTTCGGCATCATTCTCATCAACTTCTTCATGACCATTGTCAGGCGGGAAGAGCCGCTGCTCTACGTCTCCATCTGGTACATCGCAGCGGCGATTACCCTGACCTCTATGACCTACGCCCTGGGCAACGTGATCTGGGAGCCCAACGTGGGCGCTCTGCGAGGCATGCCCGACGCCATCCTCCTCTGGTTCTACGGGCACAACATCTTCGGCCTGCTCCTGACCCCGCTGGCCATCGCGGTGGCCTACTACGTCATCCCCAAGACGGTGCAGGCGCCCCTGTACAGCCACACCCTGTCCCTGCTGGGTTTCTGGGGGCTGTTCGTGGTCTACGCCCACATCGGGACCCACCATCTGCTCCAGGTCCCGGTGCCCACCTGGCTCAAGGTGGTGGCCATCGTGGACAGCGTGGCCATGGTGGTGCCGGTAATGGCTTTCCTGATCAACATCTGGTATACTGCCAAGGGAAGACTGGGCGCGATTCACGGCGATATCGGGGCCAAGTTCGTCTTCACCGGCACGATCCTGTACTTCTTCGTGAGCATCCAGGGCTCCATGATGGCGCTGCCCCAGGTGCAGCGGATCACCCACTTCAACAATTGGGTGGTGGGCCACGCCCATATCGGTGTGCTGGGCTTCTCCGGGATGGTTGCCCTGGGAGGGCTCTACTTCGTCATTCCCCGCATTACCGGACGTCCCCTGTTCAGCCGCTTCCTGGCCGATTTCCAGTACTGGCTCGTGCTCGTCGGGATTGGCGGCTTTGCGGTGGTGCTCACCATTGCGGGCCTGATCCAGGGCAACGCGTGGCTGAACGGGGAGACGGTCTACACCGTGCTCCCGGAAATCCATGTCTATTATATCATCCGCGCCGCACTGGGGCTTCTCATCTTCGTCTCGGCCCTTGTGGGATTCTATAATATCGTCCGATCCATACTCGCCCCTGCAGGAGAGAACAGATGATGATGCGCATGACCCCTGCGGTCGTCTTCGTGGGGACCTCGCTCGTGCTCATCGCGGTAGTCCTCGTGGTGATCGCGCTGCCCTTCTACCACACCAGCCAAACCGAGCCCTCGGAGATCTTCCGCAAGCGCACGGAAGTGGAGCAGGCCGGGCGGCGGATCTACATGGCCAACGGCTGCGTCTACTGCCACAGCCAGTCCATCCGGTCCCTGGATTGGGGCGTCGGGGCCAAGCGGATCGCCAAGGCCGGTGATTACGTAGGGGACAAGCCAGTTCTGCTCGGATCGCAGCGAACCGGGCCGGATCTGTCCCAGGAAGGGGGCGAGCATCCGGACGACTGGCACATGGCCCATTTCATGGATCCCCGCTCCACCAGCCCCGCCTCCATCATGCCCTCCTTCAGCTACCTGGGCCGGGGCAAAATCGAGCTGCTCACCGAATACGTCCAGAGCCTGGGCATGGAGGCTGCGGACAAGCGCGTGGCCAGGCAGAAGTACTGGAAGGAGAAGGCCATCGCGGCGTACGAGAAGGGGCCGGTGGAGAACGTGAAATGGCTTCATTCCCATGTTCCCAAGGAGTGGCGCATCCTGTCCAATCCCTATCCCACAACAGAGGCCGGACTGGCCCGCGGGCACAAGATCTATCAGCAGTTCTGCATCGGCTGCCACGGACCCATCGGGGACGGAATGGGCCCGGCCCAGCCCTATCTCAATCCGCCCCCGATCAACTTCACCATTCTCACGAATCGCGGCGTTTCCGGAGGCATCCTCTACTACCAGATCATGAACGGGGTCACCGGCTCCGCCATGCCCTACTTCAAAAAGCACCTGGAGTCGGAGAAGATCTGGGAAGTGGGCAACTACGTGGCGGTCAACTTCATCGGGCAGAGCGACGCGGGAGCGGACGACGGCGGGATCGACGCCGCCCTGGAGTCGGTGCTGGACCTGCCGGGGCAGCCGGCGAATGAAACTGGCAAAAGTCAATAACCCACGGTAGCGCTCTGCAAGGAAAGAACGATGTATTTCCCCTTTTTCCTGGCCTACATGCTCATCGGCTTGGCCGCAGCGATTGCGGCTTTCCTCTGGGCGGTGGCCCGGGGACAGTTCTCCGGGCAGGAGCGGGCGCGGTATCTGCCACTGGAAGAGGAGGACTTCGAGCGTCCGCTTCAGAGCTCCCGCATGACCCGCTACGAGATGGGCGGCCTGATCCTGCTCGCCTGCGTCGGCCTGGGGCTGACCGCTGCGGTGCTCGTGTGGGCCATGGTTTGGGGTTGAGAAGCATACACGAGATCTCTTCTCGCGATGAACCTCCGGTTCTGAATTTTCTATGGCTTCTCCCGCGGGGGCATCCCTGCCCCCACCCGACTCTCGGGGTAAGCATAAAGGTTCAGCTCGAATCTTGTCCCGATATTATAAGGCTTTACCATAATGGAAGTCCTTGTTGCGGTCGGGTTTCCCCCACGGGAGAAGCCAAGAAAATTGACATAACCTCCGCCAAATCGCTTGAAGAGACCCCGTGAGTGCTTGTTGGTTAAAGTTGAGCTGATTCGGGGGAGGCTCGCAAGGAGCGGATATGCATTTCTTCGGCACGGTCACTATTCAGCACGTGTTCATGTATTTTTTTCCGGCCCTCGTCTTCGTGATTCTCCTCGGCTTGCTGCTGGGATACAGCCATTTGCGCTCCGGCAGCGCGGAGGAGAGCAAGACGCGCATCACCAAGCGGCATCCGGAAGGGATCGAGGAGCAAAATGCCCCCTTCCCCCTGGGCATGACCCTGATTATCCTGGCCACGGTGTTGTGGGGCTTTTTCTATATCCTTTTCACCGGAATCTACGGGGTGGTGATCTGATATGGAGGAGCTGGAGCATAAAACGTCCGTTGTGCGCTCCTGGATCAATATTTCCCTGATGATCCTCTTCATCTTCGGCATGGGGCTGTTTGCCTTCTTCGTCGTGGGGGACAGGGGGCAGCCGGGCTGGCAGTACGGCACTGTTCGGGACGTGCCGGGCCAGTCCCCGGATGCCGTGTACGAGCGCCAACTGGAGCGGCAGCACATTCGCGGGGGCGAAGAGGAATGATAAAGCGCATCACCGCAATAGCCCTGTTCTTTCTCGTTGTGGGCCTTATGCTCTACGGCGGGATCAACACCTACGACAAGCTCCTCGGCTGGGAGCGGATGTGGGAGACGCCCGCTATCCAGCCCCACGAGGAGCCCATCTCCTCCATGGAGGAGGGCACGGTCCCCTTTTCCGGGGGCGAGGCGGTTCTGCGGGCCACGCCGGCTGAAGACCTCTCGCCGCCTTTCGAGCAGGCCAACGCGACGATCATCAGCTCGGGCAAGACCCGCTACGGATACTACTGCGTCCAGTGTCACGGGAAGAATCACGACGGGATGGGCACAGTGGGGCAGAGCTTCTCCCCGCTTCCCACCGATCTGCGGAGTAGGCGGGTGCAGGCCATGAGCCCTGGCGAAATGTTCCGGACCATCAGCTACGGCATTCCGGGCGGCGGCAAGCAGCCCGCGCTGCATGCCACGATCGCGCCGGAGTATCGCTGGCACATCACTGCCTACATCAAGTCCCTGGAGGTCCGGAATAAAGAGTGAGGCATCCCTGTGCCGAATCGCGAGTGGAAGGGCGTATGAGCGAGGCCTTCTGCGACCTTTGCGGGCTTCCGCTTTCGCGGGGAAGTGTGGAGGCGGACATGGGCGGGGAGCGGCTGCGGTTCTGCTGCTTCGGGTGCCGGCAGGTCTACGCCCTGCTGCTGGAGTCCACGGACAGCCCCGATCCGGCCCGCTTCCGGGAGACCGAGATCTATCGGCGCTGCCTGGAGGCGGGCATCATTCCCGCATCGGAAGAGGATCTGGAAGGCGGGGACGGCGATTCTCGGGAGACCGGCCCGGAATCCGGGGACGAGCCGTCCTCCGAGGAAGGCGGGGATCGACCGCTTCTCGATCTCGAGCTTCGGATCGAGGGCATGTGGTGTCCCGCCTGCGCCTGGGTGGTTGAGGAGTTCCTCAAGAGGGATCGGGGTGTCCGGAGCGCGGACTGCCAGTTCGTCCTGGACAGGCTGCGGGTGCAATACGATCCCGTGCTCACCTCCCCGGAAAGCATCCGCAAGCAGGTGGGGAGACTGGGATATCGGGCCCTGATGGACGGAGAAGAGGCCCGGGACGGGACAAGCGCCCGCGAGCTCGTGCGCTTCGGGGTGAGCGGCTTTTTGACCCTGAACGTGATGATGCTCTCCCTGGCCCTGTATTCCGGGTTCTTCACCCATCTCGGCCCTGAGGCCGCGGCCAAGCTCTCCTGGCCCATCGTCCTCCTGGCCGGCGTTGTCTTCGTCTACGGCGGAGCCCCCATCCATCGCGCCGCCATCGCTGGGTTCCTGAACAAGGCCCCCGGCATGGAGGCCCTCATCAGCATCGGCGCGGCAAGCGCCTTCCTCTACAGCCTTTCCAACTGGATGCAGGGCAGCATCCACCTCTATTTCGACACGGCCTGCATGCTCATCACCCTGGTTCTTGTGGGTAAGCTCGCGGAGCGAAAGACCAGGGAAAAGGTCCTGGCCCGCCTGGGAAACTTCTATGATCTGCTGCCGGGCAAGGTGCGGATGGTTACGGAAGGTTTTCCCCAGGGCAGATACGCGGACGCCGGCCAGTTGGCTGAGGGAGACCAGTTCCTGGTGGCGGAGAACGACGTCGCTGCGGCGGACGGGACGGTGCTCCGGGGCCGCGCCCGGGTGGACGAGAGCACCCTGACCGGAGAGGCGGAGCCCGTGGGCAAGGCACCCGGAGATGTCCTTCGCAGCGGCACCAGTGTGGTGGAGGGGAGCCTGACCGTGCAGGCCGAGTCGGTGGGGCGGGACTCCACCGTGGGCCGGCTCATCGGGGTCATGGAGAATGCCCTGGCGGACAGGGCCGGGTTCGAGGGGCCCGCGGAGAGGGCGCTGCGGTGGTTCGTTCCGGGGATACTGCTGCTCGCCTTGGGCACTGCCGGGGTATGCTACGCTTGGGGGCTGGGAGCGGAAGAGGCGCTGCTGCGCGGGATTACCGTCCTGGTCATCTCCTGTCCCTGCGCCCTGGGGGTGGCCGTGCCTTTGGCCAGGGTGGCCGGCATCTCCCTGGCCGGCGAGCGCGGCATCCTGGTTCACGACTTCGACGCCTTCGAACGGATCCGGGGCCTGGACACCGCGGTCCTGGACAAGACGGGCACTTTGACCCGCGGGGACTGGCGCTTGACGGACATCGTTGCCCAAAAGGACTGGAAGGAGCGGCAAATTCTGTCGATTGCGGCCGGCCTGGAGGCCCATTCCGGAAAAAACGTCGCCCGCGCCGTGAGGGAGGCGGCGCGGGAGCGCGTCATTGCCCCGGAAGAGATCGGGTCCGTAACCGAGCGGGGAAACGGGATCGAGGGCTATTGGGGCCGGGCCCATGTGGCCCTGGGCTCAATGGATTTCGTCGCCGGCAGCCTTGGGTCCAGGGAATCCGGCCCCCTTGGGGAGAATCCGGCGAGGGATCCGGCTCTGTCCCGGGTGGCCATGGCCGTGGACGGCAGCTATTGCGCCACGCTGCTGTTCGGGGATACTCTGAGAGAGAACAGCCCCGCAGCGCTCGCGGCACTGCGGGAACACGGCCTGGAGCCGCTCCTGGTCTCCGGGGATGGCCCCCGGACCACTCGGGAGATGGGTGCCGTCCTGGGCATTGAACACTGCCTGGGCGGCATGCTTCCCGCGGACAAGGCCGGATACGTGCGGGATCTCAAGGCGAAGGGGTGCCGCGTGCTCATGGCCGGGGACGGGGTCAACGACGCCCCCGCGCTCGCAGTCGCGGACGTGGGCGTGGGCACTGGCAGCGGCGGCAGGATCGGGCGGGAGGGGCCCTCCCTGACCCTGATGGGCAGCGATCTCCGCCGGATTCCGGAATTCTTTGGCCTGGCCCGAAGGGTCCGCCGGACTGTGCGGACCAACCTGGTTTTCAGCTTTGCGTATAACGCCGTGGCCATTCCAGTGGCCATGAGCGGGCTCCTCAATCCCCTCATCGCGGTTACGGCCATGATGCTCAGCAGCCTGAGCGTGACCGGCAACTCCCTGCTTCTGGTCAAGCGGGGCAAGCGGCCTGCCCAAGCCCATGCCCCGGGGGAGGCTGCGGGCTTTCGGACCGGCAGCCCTCAGTAGCGAATCCCCTTCACCATGAAGTAGATCCCTGTTGCGAGCATGGCCAGCCCACCCAGCCGGTAGATCCATTCGCGGTGCCTGAGCCAGCCCGCGGAGGTGACGCGGGAAAGGATGAGCAGGGCGGGAATGGTCCCCAGCCCGAATGCGGTCATGATCGCCGAGCCGGAAGCCGCGCCGCGCAGGGCGGAGTCCGCCTCCATGCCCCTGCGGGCGGCGGCGAGAAGGGCGGTGTACACCGGGCCGCAGGGGATCAGGCCCAATGCCATTCCCACGGGCAGAAAGAACAGGGCGCTGCGGCTTCGCTGCAGACGCCGGATTGCGGAACCGAGCAGGCCGGACAGAGACGGGGCGTCGGAGAAGATCCGTCCCACCGGCAGCCACCCGGTCATGCCCAGGCCGAGCAGTGCGATAACCAGACCGGCAAAGGCCATGATCCCTTTCTGCAGGCCGCCCAGCCCGGAGGCGAGCCGGGTGAAGGAGCCCATCCATCCGGCACCCGCGCCCAGGATGGCATAGGTTGCGGTGCGGCCCAGGTTGTAGAACAGGTGCGGGAAAAAGGAGGGCCTGTCCTTCAGCTGCAGGGACAGGGTCAAGACAATGGGGCCGCACATGCCGATGCAGTGCCCGAACCCCACTGTGAAGCCGGTGCCCAGGAAGACGAGATAGATGGACTCAATAGCGGACACGGAAAAGGAATTTGGCTTTCGTGGTTTCGGAAAGGATCACTGTGGCGCTCCACAGCCTCTTGCCGCTGGGACAGCGCACGATCACCCCGGTTCCCTCGAAGACGGTGGCTTTGACCGGCCGCAGGCGGACCTGGTTGGGCCCCATCTCCATTCCCGGCATGTCCAGGTCGATGACCGGAGGGGATGATGGCGGCTCGCCGCTTACCTCTACCCGGAAGGTGAGCTCCTGCATGGCCTGAACCGGCTTGGGCTGAATGTTCAGGGTCACCGTCCGGTTGCCTGCGGACAGGGTGCAGGCTCCCTCCTGGATGGCGCAGTTGGGTTCCGGGTCCGAGGCCAGGGCCATTGTGCCGCTGCCGAAAAAGAGGCCAACAAGGGCGAAGAGGACAACGCGGAACAAGAATGCGCGTCTTTGGGGAAAAGCGGGCATTTCACGCTCCTGTGTAGGAATTTGCAATAGGCAACACGTCCATTTTTTCATACATTGTTGTCTTTTGGCAACAAATGGTTGGAAAACCGCTGGAAACGCGAGGCTGAGGATCAGGGGTGGACGATCGGCAATTTGCCAGGCTTCTGGATTTCATGGGCTATTCCTGGAGCGGGTATCGCAGGGTCCGACAGGGTGCCAAGAAGCGGGTCGCCAGGCACATGGCCGAGCTCGGCTGTCGGAGCATGAGGGCCTATCTGGAGCTCCTGGAGACCAGTCCCGGGACTTTGGCGGAATGCGAGCGCAGGATGACCGTGACCATCAGCCGCTTCTTCAGGGATCTGCAGGTGTGGCGGCTGCTCGGCGAGCGTGTCCTGCCGGATCTGGCAGCACAGGGCCTCGGGCGAATCCGGGCCTGGTTCGCGGGATGCGCCTGCGGGGAGGAGGTGTACAGCTTCCGCATCCTGTTGCGGGAGCTGGACAATGCCGGCAAATTTTTCCCGGAGGGGGAGATCATCGCCACTGATATCGATCCCGTCTGTCTCGAGCGGGCTCGGCGAGGCGTTTATCCCGCGGGAGCGCTGCGGGATGTGAGCCAGGAACGTCTCAACAGCTGGTTTACCCCGGTTGGGGAAGATACATACATGGTCCTGCCCAAGCTCCGGGAGGGGATTTTCTGGCAGAGGCACAACATCCTGATCGATCCCCCGCCCGGAGAAGATGCGAACCTCGTTTTCCTGCGGAACAGCCTGCTCACCTACTGCCGCAGAGAGGTCGCCGTCCCTGCGCTGCAGCGGATCGTGCAGTCGCTCGCCCCGGGAGGATTCCTGGTGACCGGTTCCGAGGAAGCCCTGTCCGAGGAAGCGTCTCCGGACCTGCGCAGTTATGATCGCTGTATTTATCAAAAAGCCGAGGAGACGTGCCTTGGAGGCCAGAGCGGGAGGCCGGGCTCGCGCTCTGGCGGAATCGAGTGAGAAACCGACGCGAGAAGGGCTATGCGAATCCAGTACACGCACACCTGCATCATTGCCCGCGACTGGAGGCGGTTGGCGGACTTCTACGAAGAGGTTCTGGGATGCGTTTTTCTGCCCCCGGAAAAGGAGCTCTACGGGAACTGGGTGGAGCGCATCACCGGTGTTGCTGGCGCGCACTTGTACGGGGGCCATCTGAGGCTGCCGGGACACGGGGAAGCCGGACCGACGCTGGAGATCTATCAGTACCGGGAGAGCCTCCCGGGCTCCTTTCCGGCCGCCAACCGCCGGGGCTTGGGTCACCTCGCCTTTGAGGTCGAGGATGTGGAGCAAACGGCGCAGGAGATCCTGCGCTGGGGCGGAGCCAAGGTGGGCGAGATCGTTTCCTTTCGGGAGAAAGGGGGGGATCTGCGCACCATCGCCTATCTCGCCGATCCCGAGGGCAACATCGTGGAGCTGCACTCGAGGCAGTAGGGCTGCGGCGGATCGTTCCGGTGCGGGACTTTTTTTTGTATGAAAATGCGCTCAACAAGCTGATTTATCGGGGAATTGTCCGCGAGGCAATAGCGGGTGGAACGCTTCGCTGGGGTTCATAATACACCATGGCCTTGTTGGAACCGCGCAAGGTACATCGAGTCCGCTCCAAAAGGGAAGACACATAAATTGAATCCTGTCTCAAAGTACGAGAGACCGGGAATATCGACGGAGGTGTCGCGTATCCCTTCATGTGAAACCCGTGATGAACCCTGCGCTTCAGCGTTCCACCCGCTAATGCCTCGCGGCATTTTCATGCTTGGTTGTGCCCGGGTCGGCCCGAGGATGAAGGTTATATGAAAATACGTTCAATATGCTGAAATGCTAGGATGAATTGTCGGGCGCGGCGAGACGGGGATGTGCGCTGAAGCCGTGTTTCATATACAGGCGCGCCCTT
>JAZKRN010000042.1:0-17083 GCA_036628655.1 Desulfohalobiaceae bacterium
CCCGGACCGCTAGCAGCAAACATCCGGAGAAAAGACCCTGCGCAGAACAGGCACCCTGGAGAGCCAGCCGTAGAGCACGGCCTCGGCGCAGCCCACACCCTGGCGCACCTGGATGGCCCCTCCCGGACAGTTCAGGGCGCAGGCCCCGCATTCCATGCACGCGCCGCGATCCCGGCATTCCGCCTTGGCCCCTCCCAGCTCGAAGACCTGGTGCGGACAGACCGCAAGACAGTTGCCGCAGCCGATGCACTTGTCGGGATCGTACTGCAGGGTCGACTCTTCCAGATAGCGAAATTTTTGCATAAACAGTTCCTCCCGCCTGTCTTGAGGAGGCTGTGGATAAAATGATTATCGGACAGTGCGTTGAACAGGACGAAGATTTTCAATGCCCTGCTAGATCCAGGCCCAGATCAGCCAGACCAGAACCGCGGCCAGGAGCAGCCCTCCCTGAACCGGCATGTAGAACCGCATCTCCCGGTCCACTCCGGAGAGGGAGGTGAAAGGCGTGGAGCCGGTATAGCTCATGGCGAACCACGAGGCGAAGGCGCTGCAGGCCAGGACCTGGGCTCCGGCCTGGGCCAGGGTTCCGGCGAGGAGCCCCGCGGGCAGAAACGCGGTCACCGCTCCCGTCAGCAGCCCCTTGGCGGCGAAGGAGCGTCCGGGGATGCGGTCCAGGAGCGCGGGGACCACAAAGGTGCCCGTGGCGAATCCGGTGACAACCGTGGCAAAGGCGCCCAGTCCGGCTCCCGCGATACCCGTGAGCGTGAATCCGCCCGGTCCGAGGGCCGCGAGGATAAAGCAGGCCAGAAGCGCCCCGAGCAGGAATCTGCGGACTCCGTAGACCTCCACCAGCGCGACCTCCAGGCGCTGCGGGAGCGGAAAGCGCACCAGGCGCATCTCCCGGCTCGCCTGCATTCCCGACTCCAGGAACTCTGGCAGGTCCTCGATGCGCACCGGCCCGAAAACGCCCTTGAAGCCGCAGAGCTTCTTCAGCATGTACGCTGCCACCGCAGGTCCGGCGAGCTGGGGCAGGATCAGGGTGCGGTGGGAGACCACCCTGTCCAGGCCGGTTTGCCGGACCCGCCGGGCCACCTCCTCGGTGGAAAAGCTCTGTTTCCCAGCGGCGCACCAAACATTGATGCCGTAGGTCTCCACCACCAGCAGCCAGCAGGACTGCCCGGCCAATTTATTGCGCAGGGTATCGAAGGTCAGCTTGAAGTTGCAGGTGACCAGCACCGGGCTATCCTGGTCCGGATTCCCCAGGGCGTAGAGCCCCGGAGCCATGCGGTAGCTGTCCCTGCCCGGTCCCAGGCGCACCAGCGCCGCCCCAACATAGTCTGAGAGCCGCCACTTGGGGCTGACCCGGGGCACGAGCCCGGCCGCGGTGGACAGCCAGTCCTGCACGAAATGCCAGGCCCTGAGTCCCGCCTGTTCGCCTGCCGCCTCCGGCGGCAGCACGTTGGGGGGGCCTCAGCAGGGCTCGTCGTCGCGGGCCTCGACCTTATCGGCAGACAGATCTCGGAAATCCTCCAGCATGCCGGCACCGGGACCGCTCGCCGAGGCAGCTTCGCTCTCCGATGCCGCGTCTCCCCCTTCACAACAAGGGGAATCCTCCCCGAGCGGCGGCGCTTCCCGGACCTGTTCCTCCCGCACCTCCTGTGCGGCCTGTGAGCAGTCTCAGGCCGAGCCCGCAGGCTGTGCCATATGCAGCTGGACCTGATCCCGATCCGCCTCGTTCATGGTTCCTCCAGATGTCCGGTTGTCAGTTATCAGTTATCGGTTATTAGTGGGGAAATACGAGTAAAGAGCAATGAGTGCTCATGTCGCAATAAGGTTCATGGGGGCTTCTTCCCGCCTCAGCGTTCTTCCTTTGCGTCCTCTGCGCCTCTGCGGTGCAACGTTCTTGTCCCCTGAATGGTTACCGGCAGCAAGCCTCACACCTGCACTTCATCCCTGGCCTGAACCAGGGCCTCAGTGGTCTCCCGCCAGGCCTCCACCGCCACCCGGTAGGCCTCCACACCCTTGGAGGTGATGCTGTAGACCTTGCGCTGCCGTCCGGAGACCACTTCGGTGTGGCAGGTCACATACCCGCCCCGCATGAAGTCCTTGAGCACGGGGTAAATCGCGGCCTGGCTCGGCGAACAGCACCCGCGCGTCAGATCGGAGATCTTCTGCGCGATTGCATATCCGTGGGCCGGCCCGGAATAAAGCACCCGCAGGATAAAAAAGCGGGACAGGGCCATCTTGAGCAGGCCGTTCCAGTATTCGCTCTCCAGATAGAGATCGTGTCCCTCTTCATCACAGGTAGATAGTTTATGCATAATAGTTTTATATATACGGATGGATGGATTGTCAAGGAAACGGGAGGCTATTCAGCGGCGAGCAGGGCCGCTCCCAGGGCCCCGGTCATTTGGGGATTATCCGGAACGTGCACCCCGCATTCCAGATGCTCCCGGAGCAGGCGCGCCAGGCAGGGGTTTCCGGCCACACCGCCGGTAAAGACCACTTCCGGGGCCGTGGAGACGCGCTTGAGCATTCCCGCGGCCCGGCGGATCACGGCCCTGTGCAGGCCCAGGGCGATCGCACCTGGGTCAGCGCCGCCGGCGATGGCGGAGGTCACCTCGGACTCGGCAAACACGGCGTACATGCTGTTGATCCGCTCCTCCGAGTCCGCCTCAAGGGCCCTATCGCCGAACTCCTCGAGACGGAACCCCAGGCTTGCGGCCATCATCTCCAGGAATCTGCCCGTGCCCGCGGCGCAGCGGTCGTTCATCTCGAACTTGCCCACCTTTCCCCTGCGGTCGAGGGAGATGGCCTTGCTGTCCTGGCCCCCGATATCCAGAATCGTCCCGGCGCCGGGAAACAGCTCCCGCACTCCACTGCTGTGGGCCTTGATCTCGGTCACTGTCGAGGCCTCGACCTGGTGCAGGGTGGCGGTCAGGCGGAGGGGGTCGTCGTACAGGGCCACCTGGTTGGCCAGAAGGGCATCCAGGCCGGAGATGGGAGCCGGGTCGGCAGCGCGGAGGCGCTGCAACCTGTGGATGGCCTCGCGACGGGCGTTCACCGTCCGGACGGCCTGCTTGAGAGCGGGCGCCTCCATGCGCTTGCCAGTCAGCTCCTCCATCCTGTGCCTGAAGCGCTCCGCTTCCGTCCGGAAAAGCTCTTGGCCCCTCTCGGACTTGGCCTGGGGCAGATCCATAACATAGAGCTCGGGCACGAACCGGGCCATGGTCTCGTAGGCCTTCTTCTTGCCGTCACAGGTCTTCTCCCCCACCACGAGATCCGAGGCCTCCAGATAGGGGCAGACCCTTCCCAGCTTGAACCCGAGCATGGACTTGATCATGGGACAGGTGGCTCGGGGGAGGTATTTCTCCACCTCCTCCGCGGCGAATTCCGCTCCGGTGCAGAGCCCGACCAGGGTGGCTCCCGCAGCCAGCACGATCTCCTCGGGGACGAAGACGCAATAGGCGCCCACGATCTTTCGGCCCTGCTGCTTTTGCTCCATGAGCTCCCGGACCCTCTGGCCGTGGATCTCGCACATGAGGCCGTCGAAATAGGCCATGGCCTCGGGCCGGCTCCGCTGCGCCACGAAGGTGTCCTGATAGGCCTGGCTCACCTGGTCCAGCAGGGCGTCGTGCGCCTCGAGATCCAGCCCCAGCTCCGCCCACATTTGCTTGTGTTCTTCGCTCACGGATTATGCTCCTTTTCGGCTACAAGGGGCTCCCTGTGCAAAACCCATAGGCGAGCGAAGTTAATTATATTTTCTGATCACTTCCAATTGATATTCAAAATACACTCGGCCATGGCCTATTTTCGAAGATGATCGATGCATTCGGTGCGGCACAGTGCAGGGAAGGACGCTATGAGCCTAGATTCGGAGGGGGATCGCATGGACATGGAAGAAACGAATCAGGCGAGATTCCGGTCGATTCGAGCGCAGAGACTATGGACAAGAAGAAATGGATGGTGAGTGGTGAACGGGTAAGCCGCTCAAGAGCCCCGGCTTCCAACTCACTCACGTATTAGGGGGGACGA
Source organism: Desulfohalobiaceae bacterium (assembly GCA_036628655.1). Taxonomy (GTDB): domain Bacteria; phylum Desulfobacterota; class Desulfovibrionia; order Desulfovibrionales; family Desulfothermaceae; genus JAIPDU01. The sequence goes on from JAZKRN010000042.1 coordinate 4,036, forward strand.
TAGGAGAAGGCTGCGTTGTAGGCTACCAAGGAAGAGAGTTTTCATATCACAGAGTAAGTTTTCAACTATTTGATTTCCCTGGATCGTAAGCGTTCACGGGGTTTCTTCCTTTGCCTGCCCCGTGAAACCGGGTGCCCTTTCAGGGTGTTTCACTGGGGCGTCCTCTCCTGCCCGGTTAAATGCGGGCACATCCGGCCCTGCGAAGCAGGATTTAACTGGGGCGCCTCTGCGGAGAGAAGAGTAGCCCACCGCGGAGGCGCCTCAGTTAAACACCCCAAAGGGGTCCCCGGTTTAACCGGGCAAGCGGAGTGCGCGGAGGTGACGCGGAGAAGAGAACATTATTGTTTGCCCCCGAGGCGGGGCAAACGATAAACAGCCTCCGCTCTGCGCAGACTGGGGCACTGTTCTCTCGTTGCGCAACACCACGGAGGAGCTGACAATTCCCAGCCCAAGGGCGGGAGCCCTTTTTGCTTTGCGGAACTCACCGCAAAGCAAAAAAACTCGTAAGTATTCAGAGGATTAACCGCCCGTTCGCTCCCTCTCACTCGACATGGGGGACCCAGAGGGACGTGATTGGCAAGCGAAGCCTGCCTGGGCCTATCCCCGCGGCAACGGTCCGCCGCGGGGATGTCCCGCACGTCGAGCGACCGAAGGGAGCGGGCGGTTCAAAACTCTTCACCGCGTGCGGCCAAAGGCCGCCCGCCTGTCCCGTGAAACAGACGTAGTCTCAGCGTAGCTGGTTTCACTGGGATGTGCGACGAAGTCGCCAGCGCCGAATAAAAGGGAACCGCAGATTTACGCAGATGGTGAATAGTTACAAAAACTCAACCTCTGCGAGTCCTCTGCGTCCTCTGCGCGTCTGCGGTTCACCATTCTTGCCCCCTGAATGGTTACCCTGGATCAGTGCTCAGATTGGCCCAATTGGGAGTGCTTGACCACATGCAAGCCTACAAAGTCGGTAATCGTCTTTCGAGATTTGATCTGTCCTGTATTATAGAAAAGATGTGATAGTACACCATGGGCCTCTTTTTTAGCGTCAAACTTTGGCTCTATGGGCGGAACATCACGCTTCTTTCGTTCAATTGCTGCGGCTATGTCGTGTTCCACCAGACGCTTTTTCGTATTTTCCACGGTTCGTGAGGTGACACCAAGAGCTTCCGCAATGCGTGCATTGGACCACCCCGGCCCATGGGGGCCATTGTCCGCCAACAGCAGAGTTCGTGCCCGGATGAACTTCTTCGCACCTGTTTTGTTAGTCCTTGTCAGTCGTTCAAGTTCTGCTCGCTCGCCTGTCTGTCAATTTTATAGTGTATCTTTTTGCCATGGTAACCTCCCTTGGCTTGGTTTACCATTAGCATAACAAAAAAAACTTAAATGCGAAATATTAAAGTGGACAAGGCACTAGGCGACTGCCCCGTTAAAAGGTTTTTATAAAATTAGTCACGATTAGCAATTTCGGAGATCGGTACATCATCAGCCAGAGACATTAATTCGTCTGCATTTTTTACTTTTTCGGATTGAATTACTACTACTCTAGTATCGCTCAATTTTATCAAAAGGCTTCCATGATTTTTGTTTTTATAAATTTCACATCCTGCCTTATAACCAGAAACTTTTGTTTGCTTAATAATCTTTTTTTCATTCTCCATGGTTAATTTGGTCATATCTTCAAACTTCTGAAGATGCGGGATTAGACTCCCATTGAAAATATTTAAATGAATGTTCTGATTTCCATAATCTTGTTTTACAACAGTAAGCGTTTTCCCCATCTTTTCTACATCGACTGTTTCCGGTTCCCCTTTTTTTTCTAAATTATTTATGGTATCAGGAAGTAGGGGAATCCATTCTGAACTTGAAGCGCTTGCAAAAGAGAACGAAAAGATCAGTAGGAGACAGATTACACTTGTAAAAATTTTGGTTCTAAAGTTTCTACTCATGGCTTCTCTCCTTTTAGGGTTTTTCTAAGATCCGTCATTAACATATTCGCCGTTAAATTGACTAAATCTTAGATGTTCTACTGCTAACTCAAATTGCTCTTTGGATTGAATATCAAAGGAAAAATTTTTAACAGAAGATTTATCCATTTTTACTGGAGGTGAATGAAAAAAAAATCTATCCAGACATCACTTTCATTTTCTGTATCTATGCTTTTTCCTAAACCTAAATGTTGGTTTTCAATATTATCAATGCTTCAATGCACTCTACAAGGTCTTCAATGGCAACATATTGTATTGACGGAATTTCATTTTTATTGGAGGATTTTTTGTGGATTAGCTTTCTGGCAATTCTTTGACCATCCGCTTTATAGCGTCTTGGACGACTTTGGCGGTTTGCGGAGACAACTCCTTACCTGCAGTGCCGCCAAGGACGCCGCCTGCAATGCCTCCAGCTTCCTTACCAGAACCTTCTCATGTTTCCCCATGGTGGTTTGGCTTTATCCGAAATTCGCTTCTCTGCCTATCTCATGTCGGCTCTTCTTGATTCTAGCTGTTGAAAAAAACAACTGAGCTCTTGAGAAATGTATTTATTTATCGGAGCATTGAGTCGAAATTTTAGAGTATATTTTCTGTCTTAAAAAAAGCGCTCACTGATAGCCCAGGAGCGCTTTTTTTACATTTTTCGACTGGCTGTCTCCGTAAAACCAATGGCCTTTCGTCCTCTGGTAATCCAGACTTCGTCTGAGCTGATTTCAATCACTTGAATATTTTTGTCTTATCAAATCGAGCTAGATTAATGTATTTTTGGTCACTTATTTGAAAGATTGTAGCCAGCTCTGAAATCTTATGCCGACCTCAAAATCAATCGTGAAAACCTGATCAAGACTACGTGCCAGACTTATCAGTAGTTTTGAAATTCTGATCATTGCACCATGGGAATGGTATCCTTTTCTGCTAGGAGCTGGACTACTAACGAGACATAGCCTAGTCAGCGAGCTTATTCAGATCAGCCATCCCCATTCTCACGCGTCCTTCGCTTTAATAGAGAACTGATCGCCCACTTGCGGATGACCAAACAGGTACCCTTGTCCGAGCCTGCAGCCCTGGGCCAGGATATAGTCCGCCTGCACTTGTTTCTCGATCCCCTCGGCGATCACCTCCAGATCAAATGCCTTACTCATGGCGATTATGGCCCGAATGATCGCCGCATCCTCGTAGCGGGCATCGGGTTCTTCGCCCAGATCCCGGATAAAAGATCGATCGATCTTCAGGGCGTGCACCGGTAGCCGTTTGAGGTGGTTCAGGGAGGAGTACGCGGTCCCGAAATCGTCAATAGAGATATGCAGCCCCGCCTCGCTCATTCGCTGCAGGGTGGTCACGGTCTGTTCCACTGAGTACATGGCCGCGCTTTCGGTGATCTCGATCTCGATCAGGCGAGGCTCCACCCCGTACACCTGCAGGACCCCGAGGATCCGGTCATAGAGCTCAGGGTGGCGGAACTCGGCGGCCGAGAGATTGATGGCGATGGGCAGCGGTTCATGACCCTGCTGACGCCAGCTTTGGATCTGTTGGCACGCCAGGCGCAGGACCAGATTGCCCAGATCATGGATGAGGTCGGTTTGTTCGGCGATGGGGATGAACTGGGCCGGCGGCACCCAACCCCAGTGCGGGTGCTGCCACCGTACCAGGGCCTCCAGGCTCTGGATGGCGCCTGTGCCCAGATCGACCCGGGGCTGAAAGTGCAGGAACAGGCTTTCCTTCGCCAGCGCCTCGCGGAGAGCGTCCTCAAGCCGCAGCCGTTCCCGCAGCTGCTCATCCAGTTGGTTGGTGTAGTAGTGGTAGCATCGCCGGCCCTGGTTCTTGGAATGGTACATGGCGAGATCGGCGCGGCGAATCAGTTCCTCCGGATCCTGGCTATCATCGGGATAGACCGAAATGCCAATACTGCATGTTGGAACGATGCGTGTATCGTTTAGCTGGACCGGCTCGGAGCACGCGTTCTGCAGACGTTCGATAAGGGGGAGGGCATCCCAAGCATCGTTCAACCCCTTGAGTAACATAAAAAACTCGTCGCCTCCCAAGCGCGCGAGGGTGTCGCTCTTGCGAAGCAGGGTCTCAAGGCGGCGGGCGAGCGCGACGAGCAAGGTGTCACCCTGCCTGTGACCAAGGGAATCGTTGATAACCTTGAAGTGATCGAGATCGAAGAAAACGAGGCCGATCGTCTCTCCGGTCCGCTCTGCCTCGGCGATAGCCTGTTGAAGACGATCGAAGAGCAGTGTCCGGTTCGGGAGACCGGTGAGGGAATCGTGGAAGGCTAAAAACTCCAGTCGCTCATGGAGTTTCTTTTGCTCGGTAATATCCTCGGCCATTTTGATATAGTGGGTAACCTCGCCACGGATATTACGGATGGACGATATGCGGGCCTGCTCCCAGTAGGGCTCCCCATTGCGCTTACGGTTCTTGAGCTGTCCATCCCAGACCTGACCCGCCGCCAGGTGTTCCTGAATTTCCGCATAATATCTCCTATTATGCTGGTCGTAGCGCATGATGCTGCCGGGACGCTTGCCCACCAGCTCCTCTTGGGAGTAGCCGGTTATTTCTTGAAAGCTTTGGTTGACGTACTCGATGATCTCGTCTGTGTCGGTAAGCATGACCAGCGAGGGACTCTGCTCCACTGCGTACCCGAGCCGGGCGATCTTTTCCTGGGCGCGCTCGTGCTCGGTCAGGTCCACGTCCATGCACAGCATCCGCGGCTCTTGGCCGTGATAGGGCATCGCCGCGTGCGCCGAATGGACCGTGACCCGTTGGCCATCCTTGCGCTGGAGGCGCAGGATCCCTGACTCCGGGATTTCGGCCCTGGCCATTTGAGCGCGAACAGCATCGCGCATCTCGGGCGGAATGATGAGGTCGAGCAAATTGCTGCACAGAGCCTCATCCCGGGTATAGCCGTATAACTGCTCACTCGCTTGATCCCAGAAGAAGACGGAGCCATCCATGCAATACCCCTGGATGGCGACCCCGGGGACCGACTCGAGGAGATCCAGCACAATGTGCTCACTGATACCATCGCCTAGCCCACGACCCATCTCGACCTACCTCGACACGCTTGCCGCGCTGTAAGAACCATCCAACGAATGTATCGCATCCAGCGGAACCAGCAAGCGTTATTGTTTGACCTTGATGCATACCAAGAGATTCAGCAATGCCGGCCCTGCAGCGTTCGCTTTAAACGGGCGGTGAGCGGGCTCTGGGGTTTCTGGCCCATATCAGCTCGATCAACTATTGCTGAAATGCTGTTAAAGAATGGTTGCATGTTCGGGTATGATGAACATCACGGATAAAGTATTCTTTGTTCTTGGTTGGAGTGGGCTACTGTCTATGCATACCCATGAGCTGCACTCCAACCCAGAAATTCACAATCTCCAGCTATCCTTTATCGAACTCTTCGAAAATCCTGATAAACCTCTCCACCAGATCAGGGTCGAATTGCGCCCCGGCACATCGTCTAAGCTCAGTAATCGCTTCCTCTCGGGTCATGGAACTGCGATAGGGCCGATCACCCGTCATGGCATCGTACGCGTCGGCAATTGCCAGGATTCTACAGGGTAGAGGGATGTCTTGGCCTGTCAAACCCAAAGGATAACCTTGGCCGTCCCAGCATTCATGATGCTTGAGAATCCAGTCAGCTATTGGTTCTAGATCGGGCACAGAAGAGGCGATACGGTGACCTGTCTCGCAGTGCTGGCGCATTTGCCGCCACTCCTCTTCCGTCAAGGTCCCAGGCTTAAACAGAATGTGGTCCGGGATCCCCACTTTGCCCAAATCATGGAAGCGGGCAAGCAAGTAGAGGTCATTCACAAAATCCTGCGAAAGGTTGAGCGAGCGAGCCAAAGAAGCGGCCAGCTCCTGCAGGCGGCCGCAATGGTTCTCAGTGTTAAAGTCCCGCGCCTCCATAGAGACAGTGAGTGCTTGGAGTATAGCACTACGAGCACTTCCCTCACGCTGAATTTTCTCCCTGTACATCCGGTTGTCAGCCTCGCGGAATAGTGTCTGGATATCCGCTGTTTCCCCTTTCCCCAAGGCGTGGCCCATGGACAGGGAGAGCGGTTTGGTCGACACGAGGGGCCGCGTAGGGGTCAATGTCCCAAACCGTCATACGTAGTAATTCTTCTCTGGAATAGCCAGTGTTTTTGCCTGCCTGAGCGTTAACCATCAGAATCCTGCCGTCTAGATCATGAGCGAAAATGCCTCCAGGCAGATTCTCCAGGACAGTCTTGAAACGCTCTTCGCTTTCGCGCAGCGCTTCCTCTGTCTGCTTTCGCTGGGTAATCTCCGACTGGACCCCAAAAAATCCGGTGATCCGTCCATGATCGTCATACATGCAGATGGAGTCGCCTTCGATGATGATGGGCCTGCCGTCAAGACGCTGTTCCCTGGTCTCAAAACGCAAATGGCCCTTGTCGAACAGCCTACGATGGGTGAAACGGAATTGTTCCAGGTCGTGGGCGAAAAGGTCTTTGGGGGTTAACCCGATAAAATCCTCCTCAGTGGCCCCGTATTGATCAAGCATGGCCTGATTAACCCTGGTTGTGCGCAGATGAGTCATGGCATAATCCAGCAGCCTCTCCTTGTCGGCTGCATTGTTCCACTCAAGTGGTTCGTCAAGCATGACGAAAAAGGTTCCGCTCAGCGCCTGCGAAAAAAACAGGTCGAGCCATGCTTCTCTCTCTCGCAGCTCTTCCTCGACCTGCTTACGCTCGGTGATGTCCGTAATAAAATTCTGGAAATGAATGATCTCGCCGTTATTGTCACGTACTGTAGTGACATTTATGGAGATCCAGATCATGGACCCATCCCGATGAACACCCCTGAACTCATAGTTTAGCACTTCATCGTTTTCTCTCAGAAGACGCATGAGCTCTTCTGTGTCAGAAGGATCGGCATACAACTGAGTGGTAATGCCATCTACAGACTCAATCAGTTTCTCCGGTGAATCATAGCCGAACATCCTGGACATGGCAGGGTTAACTGAAAGAAGCCGGCCCTCTGGGGTGGTGATGATGATGCCTAAGGGAGCATTGGTGAAGAGTGAATGTTCCGAGGAAAGGGCTGAATATCCAGCATCTTGTGCTGAGTGGCTGTTCTGGGCCATGAGTGATCTCTAAACTTGTTTCAACGATTAAAATAATGTTCAGCTACAGGATACTACCCCATTCAAAGTAGAAGTTTCCTGGGAGCTTTTGGTGGCTGGAACAGCCATTTGATTCGCTTGAGTTCCTCTTCTGCTGCTCTCATTGTCAGGAACCTGGGCTCTTCGGCCACCCTATCCAATTAACCTTGAGGAGAGCGAATCGGATAGTTGCTTATTTTCCAATGTTTTCCTTGGGGAGCCTCAATCACGTCTTGCTAGTGATTTCTGGGTCTTAAGGCTCCCTGCATCGGAGATTCATGACAGGGCACCTTTAATGTACCAGGTTTGGATAACACGAGCGCCCCAGCAGGTTTTCCGGGCTCTTTGTGTCCTGGCAGTGACGGTGAATTATATCTATCCCTTTTCGACTTTCGGTTGGAAAGAAGACAAAGTTTAGCTCTTACGCCCATCTGATAGGATTTCAGTTCTTTATTGATTGGCATGGCTAACCTCACTGACTTTCAGAGCGCAATCGCTTTCTCTATCACGCCTCCACTTGAAATTTTCTACCGGTTGAGGCCTAAATGGAGCTTGAATCGTCAGCCTCGAGCAAGGCGGGACGGAGGAGACGCCTTAACAGGCCTGTTAAATAGGGAAATCAAGAGTGGAGTGCAAGGAGAAGTATATTTGGATGAAGGCTTTTGCCCTGATGAGGGATACCAACTTTGATGTAAGATTATTATCCTGCTTAGCTCACGAAGTTGGTCCAAACAGTCTAGAAGAATCCGTTAACTGGGAAACAAGTACAAACTGGAGAATACGTGGCAAACTTATCAGTAATCCTGGTATCCGGCCAATTAGCACCATGGGAAGGGTATTGTCCGTTTTTAACAAATTCGAAGGGCAGTTCGGCGAAAAGGAGCTTGATCAGGTCAGCTCGGATGACATTTTCGATTTCCTGGTCCAACACACAGAAGGACAGAAGTAGAGCACCAAAAGGCTCAAGTTCACCCTCCTCAAAGCCTTTTTCAACTTCATCGGCTCCAACGTGGATGAAAAACCCTCCCCAATCCTTGCCACACTCAGGTATTAAGAAAATCCTTCCGTGATCCCTCTGGAAGACAATGGAATATCCTGGAAAAGGATATGGTCGAGGAGATCATTTTCAGGACGGACAACACGAGGAACCGACTTATGCTCGAGCTGATGGACAGGGGAGGTATGCGTGTAGGCGAGGTCCTCAATCTGAAGGCTGGTGATCTGGATGACAGGAAGCTACTGATCGAAAGCCCTAAGAGTGGCCGTCAGTCCGAGGTGGTCATTATACCCAAGAAAGTGGCTGAACGACTCTATGATGACATTCGATCAATGGGCACGGAATCGTCTGATCGTATCTTTCCTATTGGCTACACAGGAGCAAGAGCCATTGTCAAGAAATCAGGCCGAACTGTAGGTGTTGATCTAGCCCCTCACGATCTGAGGCGACATGCCGCCACGCATGCTTCACGAGCTGGTGCTTCACTGGAGATTGTCAGCAAGGTTATTCTCCGTCATGCGAATCTGGCTACAACACAACAGTATTTGGGCAAGGTGAGCGATAGAGAGGCTCTCCACTGGATCGAAAACATATACAGATAAAAGAAAACCGGGGCGGGCTATGCAGCCTGCCCCGGAACGAGAATGGCTTTGGTATTCCTGTCAGCTTGGGCGCTGGACTACTGTCATTACATACCCCTATTATTGTCTATCGTTGACAGATTCCGATTCCCTCGTTTATAAAACCCTGCAAAGGAGTGGCTAGCTTATTGTCGAGTTTCTTTGTGTTTTTCTGGAATGACAGGTTTTTTCATTTGTGCTCACCCTTTCGAGAAGAAGGCGTTTTGCCTGATTTACCGAAACGAGCACCCTTTGAAGTTTCACACATTGATTATTCCTGAGCAAAGACCCAATAAAACCCTACAAGGAATCGCTCAATTAATGAGCTTTATGCGAAACATTCAAAAAGAAGGAATCATGTATGACTTGGTTGAAAAAGGATAACGTAGTTGTTCCTGTAGACTTTTCTGAGTTTTCCTACTCTGCTATCAATATTGCCACTAAATTTGTCGATACCAACAGCAATATCCATATAATTCATGTAGTCAGAGAGACGAATCCCCGAACATTGAGCAAAGGACTAGGTGAAAAATATAAAGAATACATTGACGAACGTCAAAAAGTTACAGAGAGTGAGATCAAGTCGGAAATCGCAACAGAATTCCCCGGTATTAATATTCATGTCAAGGAAGGAGAACCAGGTGAGGGTATTGCAAACTTTGCATCCAAAGTTAACGCAGAGCTCATAATCATTCCTTCCTATGGCAGAAAAGGATTCAAAGAACACATGTTAGGATCTGTTGCAGAGCGAGTGATCCGTCTTGCACCCTGTTCCGTTCTCGTCATCAAACCTCATGGAGAACAGGGAAAATAAAAAACACTGTTATCAGAATACAATCCCTATTGCTGACCTACTCCTGTTCGGCTTGCACCAATCCGCCTTTTTTCGACGACGACGTTCTACAGGGCAAGGCTCCCAAATCTGGTTTATCCGGCGTTACCTGCTCCACAAGAGCCTGAGACCGACAGAGACCTATCTGGAAGTCCCTTGATTGTCGAATGTGACGATCGAGGAAGGAGTCTTCGAGAGGCCGAAAGGGAAGGTAATAGAGCACCCAAAAAAGAAGGCCCTTTAGCCAGTTTGAACATCCTTTTGAACACCCGGCTAAAGGACCTTGGCTAGGTTTTATAAACCCCTGAATCAAATGGCGTCCCCAGGGGGATTTGAACCCCCGTCACCGGCGTGAAAGGGGCAAGCCCAATATCGCCGGGGAAGCCGCGAAGTCCGACGTCTCCCGAATTTTTCTAGAGCCTACCTGCACAGCGATGCCTCCTCTAACCTGATATAATATGTCATTAGCTGTCCAGCGAGCTGTCCACCCAGATTGCCAAAGCTTCCTTTATGCGTTTTTCCGTCTTTTCCAAATCTGGATTTCCTGCATCTTCTTTTTTCGCTGACGCGACAAAGCCTTGGCCACCAGGGACTGGTTCTTTTTGAAGCCCCACTTTTCCCTGTATTCTTGGGGAGTCAGGCCGTGCTGGGATAGGTGACGCTTGGACAGAATCTTGAAGGACTTGCCGCACTCCAGGCAAATGACCGACTTTTCCCGAATGGCCTTCTTGGGATCAACAGCGGGTTCCTGTTTGCCATGACCTTGTTCACCTTCAACGTGTGATTCAACGCCTCGGAGCCTGTCAGCTACAGACTGCACCATCGATGTGATTTCATCCTCAGTCATGTTTCGGACACCGGCCTGGGCCTTTACAATCTCCAGCGCTTCTTTGACGTACTCGTCCATAGTTTAATTCCTCCAAAAAAGATTTTATGTATAATAAATAAAATATAGATCACAAGAAATATTTTGTAAATGGCTCATTGTAACTGTTCTAGCCAAAATGGTTTTGCTGACATTTGACATTTCATGCCGTTGCTTGCTGGACTATCTTCTTTAATCAGGCCAGAGTTCATTGTGCTGCTAAACCACACCCATAGCCAAAGAACGTATACATTTACTACCTGACATCCCTGCTCCACCAGATCACCCTTCCAAGAATTTTCACCGGCTCCCTGGAACCCTCATGTATGTCGATCTCGATATCATCCCGTGAATTGTTCGCCCTGCGCAAAATGATTTTTTCCGGAGCACGATCCACGTACTTGACTGTGATTTCCTGCCCGATGCTTACGGCGTAGATTTTGCCGATATAGATATCCGACTGGCCTTGATCGATCAGGACGGTGTCCCCGTCCTTGTTCTCCGGGCTCATAAAGTCGCCGGACACCTCCATCAGAATCATTTAGGAGGGATTTCCCTTCTATTTAATCCAGTCGTGCCGAAAGGCAAACATGCTTTCGATGTTGCGGCTTTTCTCGAAAGTCTTGCTGTCGTTGTTGAGTCGAGGAAGGACCTTAGGGACGTATATTAGCTCGTCAAGCTCTTTATGAAGATGTTTTCCGTCCTGCTCCGAATCCTCGCTTCCAAACCCGGGTCCAAGTAGCAACCAATCGGTTGAGCATCACCGTCTAGAGTGTGCGGATCACCTGGCTGATTCTTCTCAAAGAATCTCCGAGCTTCTGCCTGTGTGTCGAAATCGCTACAGACCATGTCCCTACTGGTCGAGGTGAGACAAGGAGGGTGGGAGCAAAAAGATAGCGAGGAGGGCAAGAAAGATCGGTTTTCTAAATAATTTCATCAATCCCCACCTTCACCTAGTTTTCCGTAGTAGTTATGATATAACTCTTCGATCTCTTTCTGAAATTCGTTTCGGAATGACCCTTCGTTCGACCAAGTGCTCTTTCAGGATCTGAACCTTCTGCTCGGGCGAATAGGATCTCTGGGTCTTGGACATGGGATTTCCCTCCTTGGCTTTGGGTTAGTGCTAAGATTCCAAGGGGAATGATGCCAGTTCTCGTTGAACCAGGACAATCCGACTAACTGTTCCCCCTGCCGGGTCCGTAGAGGACTTGCACCTCCAAGTGGTTGCGCCCTGGCCGGGCGCACCAAAAAAGCACGGACTTCCTATTAGAAGGCCGTGCTTTAAAACTACACCATCTCAACTGACCCAAGGAAAGAGTCTCTATCTTAATCCCTGGTTTGCCCAGTTATTCTATGGTTTCAGAACCAGTCGTAGCTTGAGAGTTAAGCATTTCAACGTCTTGGCGCAACATGCTGATAATTCATTCTCGACTTTCACCTTTTTAAGGCAATTTAAGACAAATCTTCAATATTATAAGGGATCTATTCTAAGGGCTGTAAGACCCCATTCTCCACTTTGTAGCCTATGGCGGATAGAATTTCAGCCTGCTCCGGGGTCGGTTCTTCAATAAGACGGGTGGGCTTTTTCTTTCCGCTGTGCCAGCAAAGACAGCTGGACAAGTCGCGCATGGTTCGCATGGCTTTATCGGCAGTGCAGTCTACCCCTGCTCTGTCTAGCCAGAGTCTTATCAGGCGCAGGTAGGTCAGAGCGATCACACAGGACAAAATATGGCACCTGATCTTGGAATCAGTCCAATGCCAGATGGGGCGGAAATTGCCGAATTCGCCTGCCTTTGACTGGCGGAAGGCGTCTTCCACCTGATAGCGGTCCAGGCTCGCCTTGACGATCGCATCAGTGGACCAGTCGTGATGGCTGGTAACGATTATGTTTTTCCCCATTCTGGCGATCCGCTTGCGGATCCGGTAATGATCCTTGCGGAAATATAGTTTTAGCCGATCACCCGTTTTTTCGAAATCAAGGTTATAGAGATCCTGGGGGAGATAGAGGGACTCACATAGCTCCTTATAGCGTTGCAGAACCTGCTGCTTCGAGGTCCAGTGCTTTTTACCGGCCCTGACTTTGGAGCGGATCTCTTTCAGCCCGTCATGAAGGCGATTGAGCTTTTTCTCGAAGTTATATCTTTGTTTGGCGTCGGCACGCGGGTTATAAGTAACCACCACAGTTCGTTGCTGTCCCCAGAACTCCTCTGATGTGCGCCAGGCCACGATTCGGTCCTCTTCGCGGCCCTTTTGGGCAAGTTTCCGGTTCTTGGGCGTATCGACAGGGGTGAAGGCGTCGAGATCCTTGTTCACCAGACTCTCCGCAAAGGCCGGAGTATAGGTTGTGATGAAGTGCACTCCTTCTTCCTGGTCGAGGAATTCCATATTGGCCTGGGAGTTCATCCCCTTGTCGATAACCATGGTCAGATCTTGACTGTCGCGATTCAGGGATCGAAGCGCCTCTATGATCTCCTGAAGCAACCGGGAAAAGAGTTTCGAGTCATGGCAGTTCCCCTCGTATTCGCGATAAAAAAGAGGAATCTGTGACCCCCTGGATACCAGCAGGGCAAGGCCTATTTGCCGGAGCCAGTGCTTTCCGTCCTTGCTTCGGGCCCGGACAGCGAGCT
>JAZKRN010000043.1:0-17035 GCA_036628655.1 Desulfohalobiaceae bacterium
TTGACTTGGCTTCACAAATAGGTGCCGGATTCAAACTCTCATGGAGGCTCACTAGGACCCAGTGAAACACAAGAAGGTCTCACGGGGTAAACGACGACCTTGATCTTTTTTTACGCGCGCACCCTTGAAATTTTTGAAAGCCCTGCCTGATAAGGTCTTTTTCAACAGCCTGCTAGGGTCCGGGCTCCGAAGGAGGGGCAGATTATGATCAAGTACACGATTTCTTCCCTCGTGCTGCTGGCGGCGATCCTTGTTCTCGCGGCCGGCTGCCAACAGATCCGGGAGCCGTGGGTGCGCGAGGGAAATCGATTGGAGCAGGAGCGCGCTCGGTCCGATGCCACGCGGCAGGAGCTGCGGCATCGTCTGCTGTGGGTGCAGACGGACCGTTAACGATCGCGCCTGCGGCACAGCAATGACTACATCCATATCGGAAGTGAGGGCATTATGTTTTGCAGTCCAAGCATCCGACGATCTCCGGCCGCAATGTGGCCGCTTCTGATCGGGGCGGTCGCGCTGGCCTCGGTGCTTCTGGCCTTTGCGGCGAAGGGTCCCGGCCCCAATCCCCGATCCGACTACTGGAGCGAGGTGCGTCAGGGGGTCTCGGGATATACCTCTGTGGAGTCGAGGGGGCACGATGTGCTCATTCACAACGGGGGGCAGAACTGGAGAGCGACCCGCAACGGCCTGATTGCGGGGATCGGGCCGTGGGTAATGGCGGTCGTGCTCGCAGCCCTGATCGCCTTTTACCTCATCGCGGGCAAGGACCGGCTGGAGGAGCCCCGCTCCGGGGTCATGCTGGAGCGTTTCACCAAGGGAGAGCGCATCCTGCACTGGTCCACGGCGACTCTGTTCGTGCTCCTGGCCCTGACCGGACTGTCCACCCTCTTCGGTCGCGCCGTGCTCATCCCGGTCTTCGGGCAGGAGGGCTTTGCGGGATACATGCAGTGGGGCCTGTGGGTGCACAACGTCCTCGGTCCCATCTTTCTGGTGGCAGTGCTTGCGGAGATCGTCCTGTGGGCCAAGGACAATATCCCCAAGCGCATCGATCTGGACTGGTTCCTCAAAATGGGGGGCATGGCCGGCAAGGGTCCCCGGCCGCATGCGGAAAAGGAGAACGCCGGGGCCAAGGCCTGGTTCTGGTTCATGGCCCTGGCCGGGATCGTTATGGGCGTCACCGGGGTGATCCTGGACTTTCCCATCTGGGGGCAGGCCAGGGGCACGATGCAGCTTTCCCACCTGATCCACGCCATCGTGGCGATCCTCTTTGTCGCAGCCTCGCTGGGGCACATCTACATGGGCACCATCGGAACCGAGGGCACTTTCGAGGGCATGTGGCGCGGCCGTGTGGACGCGGTCTGGGCCAAGCAGCACCAGGACCTGTGGTACGAGGAGAAAATGAAGGAGCGATCGCCTTCCGAATGAGTTCGGCGGCGAACGATCTGCCTCCGCAAGTCGCCCAAGGCGATGGGAGACGCGTGCATGGGGCTCGAGAGGCCCCCTGCTGCCGCATGAAGCGTCAAGCGCGTCGTTTCCCAGCTGTTCAAACTGGGCTGTTTGCTTAGCGCTGGAGCTCATAAGCACTTGTCCTTGAAAAACGTGGAAGCATCGAAAGAGCCGGGAACTTTGCTGTTCCCGGCTCTTTCTCCTTGTAGGGAATTTTCAATCAGTTTTGGCCTGAAGACCGTGTTTCGGCTATTATTCCTGCACCATCCAATAACCTTTGAACCGGAAGACAGGATCGGAGAGGCTCATCCTCAAGAGCCCTTCCCAAGTGTGTTTCGTGGCAGGAGCTGAGATTCCTTTATGGCACAGCATGCCCACACACAGGATAGGTGGAGGCGCTTCCTTTCCCGGAGGAACCTGTCTCTGGAAATACTCACCGCTTCGCTCCTTCTCGGACTGGTGGTCTGGATAGCGGATGCGGCGGTGGACTATTTCCTGTTTTACGAAGCGCCCTTTTGGGATCTTTTGCTGGCTCATTCCTCGCGCCACGAGATCTCTATGCGCTTTCTGATCCTTTTCCTGTTCCTGGGCTTCGGCGGGGTGGTCGCGGTGATCGTCAACGGTTTGCAAAGGGCCCGGAAAACCCTTGAGGAGAAGGAGAGCGAGCTGCGGACCACACTTCACTCCATCGGCGACGCGGTGATCGCCATAGACACGAGCGGCAGTATCCGGCGCATGAACGCCGCGAGCGAGGGATTCACGGACTGGAGTCAGGAACAGGCAGAAGGACGTCAGCTCACGGAGATCTTTCGCATCGTGAACGCCTTCACCAAGGAGCCCGTGGAGAATCCGGCGCAAAAGGTCCTGCGTGAGGGCACGGTCCAGAGACTGGCCAATCATACAGTGCTCATATCCCGGAGCGGCGAGGAATACCACGTTTCGGATTCCGCGGCGCCCATCCGGGATGAGGAAGGAGAAATCCGGGGCGTGGTGCTCGCTTTCCGGGACGTAACCGAGAAATACCTTCAGGATCGCAGGCTCGAGGCGAATGAGCATTTCCTGAATACCGTTCTGGAAAGTGTCCAGGACGGGATCGGCGTGATTGATGCCGATCTGACCGTATGCCGTGTCAACGAGGTTATGCGGCAATGGTACGGCGACGGCACACCCTTGGAGGGACGAAAATGCTATGAGGCCTATTTAGGCAAATCCGAGCCCTGCTCTCCCTGTCCCGCTCAGCGTGTTCTGCAGTCCGGAAGGACGGAACACGATGAAATCCCTGTCCCTTATGAGTCGCCCAGGCAGTGGATCGAGCTGTTCAGCCATCCAATGACCGATGATTCCGGCAGGATCAGCCATGTGGTGGAGTTCGTCCGGGATATCACTCAGCGCAAGCAGGCAGAGGAGGCCCTTCGGCAAAGCGAGGCGCGATACAGGCAGGAGAAGGAGTACCTGGACAATCTCTTCGAGAATTCAGCGGACGCTATCGCCATTGTGAACAAGCGCGGACGGATCACCCGCTGGAACAAGCAGGCCTGCAAGTTATTCGGTTATCATCTGGAGGAGATCCAGGGGGAACACTTTTCCCGGTTTTATCTCGAGAAGGAGGGAATGGAGCGGATGCTCGCCGAGCTTCGCGAAAAGGGCACGATACAGGACTACGAGATCGATCTCCTGCACAAGGACGGATTTCAAATACCGTGTTCCATATCCATTGGCCTGCTCTACGACGAAGGGAGTCCGCGAATGGGCAGCGTCGGCATTATACGGGACCTGCGGGAATGGCAGGAAGCCCAGCGCAGGCTCGAGGAAATGAGCCTGTACGACACCCTGACCGGACTCGCCAACCGCGCCTTTTTTGAGGAGTGGATGCAGCGATTGGTGCGGGAAAAGTGTGCTCACATTGGCATCATCGTCTGCGATATCAACGGCCTCAAGCTCATCAACGATACAATGGGCCATAGCAAAGGGGATGAGCTGCTCAAGGTGACCGGGAACATCCTGAGACAGTGTTTCCGCTCCGAGGACCTCATTGCGCGCATCGGAGGTGACGAATTCGCGATCATTTTGCCCGAAAGCGACGAAGAGACCGTAAGGGGCTGCTGCGACCGGGTCCGCAGTAAGGTCAAACGATATTCCCAATGGGATCAGGAGTTCGGTCTGTCCCTCTCCATCGGCTATGCTGCGGATGATGTTACGGCCTCGGATTTGGACGCCCTGTTCAAGCGAGCGGACGATGCCATGTACAAGGAGAAGCTGCAGCAGAGCCACAGCTCACGCAGTGAAACGGTTCAGGCGCTGATCAAGACCCTGCAGGCGCGGGACTATCTCACCGAGGGCCATGCCTGGCGACTGCAATACTACGCCCAGGAGCTTGGGCGCTCCCAGGGCCTATCCGAAGAGCGCCTGAACGATCTGCAGCTTTTGGCGCGCTTCCACGATCTGGGCAAGGTGGGCGTGCCGGACCGGATCCTGTTCAAGCAGGGGCCGCTCGATGAGGAGGAGCTCCGGGAAATGGATCGGCACTGCGAGATCGGCCACCGTATTGCCCTGTCCACATCCGATCTGGCACCGATAGCGGAGTATATCCTCAAGCACCACGAATGGTGGAATGGCCGGGGATATCCCCTGGGCCTCTCCGGAGAGGACATTCCCCTGGAATGCCGCATATTGGCTATCGTGGACGCCTACGACACCATGACCAATGATCGGCCCTACAGTGAAGCGATGCCCCATTCCGAGGCGATCCGGGAGCTCCTGCGCTGTGCCGACACCCAGTTCGACCCGCAGCTTGTGGAGCGCTTCGTCCGGATCTTTCCCAAGGCCTCGAATTAGCCGTTTCCCTTGACGGCAGCCACATGTTCCGTTCTCCCGGGTTTTACGCAATCCCCTTTGGCAGCGACACTGGAGGCAGAGTCTGGGTATGGGTCCGATCGGAAAGGCCTTTGCATCCCTCCCGCTCATGTGCGAGGGAATTCCGTGGAACGGATGGATATGCGGAATCAGGTTATCCGGGATAAGGATCAAGAAGGAGGGCGAACGTGGACCTGGACCTCTCCCCGACCCAGAAAAAGGCCCTCGCCGCGGCCCTGACCACGGCGAGCGTGCTGTTTATCACTGCTGTAATCGCTGTCCTTTTCCTCGGAGCCCTCCTGCTCCTGCAAACCTTTTCCCACATCTTCTTCCCCCTCGCCGTCAGCGCCGTTCTGGCTCTCCTGCTCAAACCGTATCATTCCTGGTGCAGCAGGAACGCGGGCGGTAGGGACGCTCTCGCCGTGGTGATGGTCTCCATCTCCATCGGGGTGCCCCTGTGCCTGGCCGCGGCATTAGTGGGGATTCCGCTCCTGCAGGAAATTCGCGGGTTCGTGGACCACGTCCCGCAGTGGATTGTCGCGGTGAAACAGTACCTGCAGCAGAACGCCCCCCAGCTCATCGATTTCTGGGAAAGGCACGGGCTTACCGAGAGGCTCAAGGGATTCATCTCCACGCATACGGGGATGCTCACCCAGGGAGCGCAGCAGGTGGGCTTCGGGGCGTTTTCCGTGGGCTCGCGCCTGTTCCAGGCCACGGTCTCCCTGTTTAGCTGGGTCCTGGTGCCCGTGTACGTCTTCTTTTTGCTCCTTTTGCCCAGGGTGCGAACGGAGACTATCGAGGAGCGCCTGCTGCCCTTCCTCAAGCCCGAGACCTGCAGGGACGTACTCTATTTGGCCCGGGAATTCGCCGCAATCATAGTGGCCTTCTTCCGGGGACAGCTGCTTATCGCCCTGCTGCAGGGAGGGCTCTTTGCTCTGGGCTTCTCCCTGGCCGGGCTGCAGTACGGGATTGTCCTCGGACTTCTGGCGGGCTTTCTGAATATTATTCCCTACTTGGGCAGCCTTGTCGGCGCGGGCATTACCCTGCCCCTTGCCTTTTTTCAGGCGGGAGGCGGTCCGTGGACCCTGCTCTGGGTGGGGCTTGTTTTCGTCGTGGTGCAGGCGGTGGAGGGCAACTTCCTCACTCCCCGGATCATGGGCGACAAGACGGGGCTGCACCCGCTGCTCATCATGGTGGCCGTTCTCTTCTGGGGAAGCGTCTTCGGCGGGATCCTGGGCATGATCCTGGCCATCCCCCTGACCGCCTTCCTCGCCGTGGTCTGGCGTCTTCTGCGGGAGAAATACATTCGCGCCGTGCTGTGAGCCCGCCGCTCCTGCTCCTCTTTGAGGCAAGCGAGCTTCCTGGTGGAAGGCAGCTCAGACGCCGGGCCAGGGCGCCCGGTTTGACCAGCAAGGAAACGTCGATTGCTGCGTTCCGGGTTTCGGACTCAGTGGATGGGCGATTCGAGCCTTGCCGCTGAGGGCTCTTCGGTGCATCAGTTACCGGTAGGAGCCACGAGCTCGTGTCGAGTCCGACAAAAAAAGCATAAAGCAATGATCGGTTGAAAGATCTTGGGCTGGAATCCTGCACAGTGAAAAAATACCCCGTGCAGGATTTTTTTATGGGTATTTCTCGGACACGATACTAGAAGCGGTACCCGATGCCCAACTGGAAAAGGCCTGCCTCGGGATTGATCTCGTAATCCGCGGCCCCGCCGGTCAGGGTTTCTTCATAATAGAGCGTGTAGCTGTATTCGCTCCGGATGAAGACGTTCTGATTCGTTTGGTATTCCATGCCCAGGCCCAGGCGCACGCCGTTGAAACGCTGGTCCTCGGACCATCCCGTGTTGTCGGAAACATCGATGTTGACGTGTTGCCATCCGCCGCGGAAGTAGGTCAGGACATTCCTCGCGAAGAGCCCCCCGATTCGTCCGCTCACACCATATGTCTCCTCAATGTCGGCCTCCAGATCGTTCGCACCGAGATTCTCGGAGAAGTCCGCGTTGTGGAAGGCGACATTGCCCTCCACAGAAAAGTAGATCCGCTCATACATGGTTCCGCTGCCCACAAAGACACCATTGCTGAGACCAGTGGCGGCCAAGCCCTCGGTGGAATTGCCGGCAGAGTTCAGTTCCGAATCGAATGTGGCCAGGCCGGCGAAACCGCCAGCATAAAAACCGTGGAAGGAATAGGGCGGATTCTGGGCGGAGGAGTCGCTTGCGGCTGCGGCATGTGCCGGAGCCAAAAGAAGACAGAGTGCAGCCAGGACAGGGATCAGAAAGTGCAGACGCGACAGGGTCATAGGGCTCTCTCTCCTTCGCGGAGTTGGGGTGGCAGGGTCGTGCAGGCCGCTTTTGCGGCGGGAAAATGAATTCAACGTGTTGAATAGTTTGAAAAAAACAGGGACAGGGAACGCCCTGCACTTTCACCAGTAAGGGTGCAGGGCGAGCTCTTCATTCCTCGACTTGGTCATCTCCGTGACCGAAGGCGGAAAAGGGAATCGAAGCATGAAATTTTTAGGCAAAAAACTGTTGCGATGTCAAATGCTGTGAAAGCCTTATGGCATTGTCCGGATCTGAGGCTGCGCCCTTTTACGCTTTGTTCGAGGAGGATTCCTCATTGTCCCGATTGAGCTTTTGATGGGGCAAAACACCGTAGTAGTCGGTCCTGGCCCTGCCGAAGGGACAGCCCCGTTCGCCGAGGAGTTTCAGCTCCAGGTTCTGGACTTTGGTCCAAAAGGGGTTTCCGGTTCTGGCTCCCCGACAGACGGGGCAGTATTTTTCGCAGAAGACGGGCTCGCCCTGGGCCATATTTGCCACTCCTTTCTTCTGGCTATTCCTCGATCTTGATCGCCTCGGGGGCGCACTCGCGGACGGCCTGGCGCACCTTGTCCTGCAGCTGCTCCGGGACTTCGTCCACAAGCACGCGGGATATGAGCTGATCCTCGTCGTACTGGAAGACTTCGGGACAGACCTTGTTGCAGTTTTTGTCCCCCATGCAGAGCTCGTAATCGATCCATACCTTCATGGTCGGCCTCCTTGGGAAATGTGGCTTCCTTGGTGATGATCCGCCCCACCAGTAAAATGCTCCGACTTGTGTGTGGTCCTGCTCTCAAGCCTTGCCGGATTCATCCTCCTCCCTGGAGCTTATGTTGGAGGAGTATCTTTCCGTGGTGGCCCGGTCCACACAATTGGTGAGCTCATCGTCCGTGGCCTCTTCCGAGGGTTTCAGGGCATCGAGGGGACAAAGGAACTCCTGCCCCGCTCCGTCACTGACCCGGACATAGGTTTGCTCCTCCTTCTTCCGGCTCATTGGCAAGCTCCTTGTGCTGTGGGTCCGCAAAAGGGCACATACGAAATCAATTCTCCTTGTATTGTATCCCAAAGAGTGTCGCGGGGTAAAGCGGGTTTTTTCAAGCGTCGAGGCAGAGGCGGTTGTCGGCTCGGGCGCGCCGGTAGCACGCGGAAAGACCATTTGTGGGCGCGGATCGGATGAATAGGAGTGTGGGAAATCGGCCCCCTCGTTGTCTGGCTAGGAGTGAATGGTGAGCTTGCATGCGAGTTCGAATCCGGCACCTATTTGTGAAGCCAAGTCAATCAGACGCCCTTTTGTCACCTCAAATAGGTGCCGGAAAACGCCGCAATTGAAAGATTGGGCCCCTGCTAGGCCAGATGTTCAGCCGCGGCTACCGCGGCCT
Organism: Desulfohalobiaceae bacterium; assembly: GCA_036628655.1. GTDB lineage: Bacteria > Desulfobacterota > Desulfovibrionia > Desulfovibrionales > Desulfothermaceae > JAIPDU01. The sequence goes on from JAZKRN010000043.1 coordinate 7,993, forward strand.
GTCTCCCTGAGAGCAGGGCCCACTGGATTCCGGGCAGGCTCGCGTGTTCCCCAGCGGCGAACACGCCGGGACGGACCATCTGTTCCGGGTTGAGCGGGTCGCTCGTGGGCGGTGTTTGCACAGGGAGGGCGTGACGGATGCGGTAGGTGGCCAAATGCCGCCAGGCATCGGCCTCCTTGCCGAACCACTGGCTGAGCTGCCCCTGCACCCTGTCCCGGAGCTGTTCGTCGTCCTCAGGGGGGTCTCCCAGGACGACCGCCGCGATCAGGGATTTGTCCGAGGGGGCGTATGCCGGCGAAACCGCGCTGGGGATGGCGACGTTGTTGATCGGCGGGGATCCTTCCCCGTTGAGATAGAGCATGGGTCGGTGTGACCTTGCCCGATCCGCGGCGAAGTAGAGGCAGGTCTCGGACACGGAGCCGGATCCGCCGGTCAGGCCCAGGAGTCTTCGGGTCTCGGGGTCCTCGGTGGCGGTGACGATCGCGCGCGGGGAAAGCGGGTCCCCGTTTTCCTGCAGGACTGTGCCGGAGGAGGAGATCTCGCGCACGGGTGTGTCGGTGCGGATCCTTTCCCGGGGAAGATCTGCTGCTATTTGCCTGGGGACTTCCTCCATGCCCTGTTTGGGCAGGGCTGCCTGCCCCTTCAGAAAAACGCGGAGCATATAGGTGAGTACCCGGCTGGAGGCCCCCAGATCCGCATCGAGGCAGATGCCGCCGAAAAAGGGGCGGAAAAAGCGCTGGATTACGGTCTCGGAGAAGCCCTCGGCGCGCAGAAAGTCCATTGTCCGGCTCTCAGAGCCCTGGAAGATCTCCCGGTCCTCGCCCCGCAGCACGCGGGCGGCCAGGCGCACGAGGCGGTAGCGGTCGCCCATTCCGCCGATGGGGGCGGTCAGCGCCCCGAGGACTTGGGAGGGTTTGTGCAGCTCTCCCGTAACCGTGTACAGGCGCCCCTTGATCCGGAAGATTCCCCCGCGCTCGAAGCTGTGCAGATCGAGGCGCTCATAGTCCAGCATGCGCTCGGCCTCGGGATAGGCCGTCTGCAGCACCTGAAACCCACGGTCCAGCAGGTAGCCGTCGACCCGGTCCGTGCGCACGCGCCCGCCCACTCTGTCGCCGGCCTCGAGCAGGGTCCAGGAGATCCCTCTGGCCTGGAGCTCGCGGGCACAGGCCAGACCGGTGAGCCCGCCGCCCACAATCACCACATCCGTTTCGCCGTGTGTCATAGAGGCCTCAATGGTTGGTGTTCAGGCCATGGCTGCCATAGTCAGCCCCAGCAGCACGGCCTGGATGACCCAGCCGATGAGGCAGACGCCCACGGCCCTAATGGTGCTCTCGTAGTCCAGGGCTTGGCGTACGGCGATAACCATGGCCACGAGCATCCAGATGTTGGCCGCGGTGAAGACGAGGCCGGTCAATCCGGGAATGATCCCCAGAATGCGGATGACCCCCGGCGCGCTGGAAAACCCGATGGTGCGCAGGAGCTGGCCGTAGTCCGCTTCGGTGTTCGCGGTGGGCAGGAGCTTGGTGCCGATGATGTAGGTCAGATAGGCCCATATGAGCCAGGACACAAGCGCCAGGATGGTCATGATGAGCACGCCGGCTACCCCTCCCTGGGCCACGTTGCCCAGGCCGGCGGCGATGCTGGACAGGACCACGACGAGAATCGCCTGGCTCATGAGGTCCTTGTCCGCCTCCACTTCCTCGTACAGGTTCGCGTCCAGCTTGGCAGCGCGCAGCATCCGGTCCAGGAGTTCGTTCATAAGGCTCTCCTTGTCGAGTCATTTTGGGTTGGCGGGGCGAATACGTTCCGCCGGTATTGTCAGCGTGATATCGCCTGAATGAAGGTGTCCTCGAGATCGCGGCGCAGTATTTGGATCCGGGCCAGGGCAAGCTCGAAACGGCGCTGCCCCGAAGCGGGATAGTGCCGCACCAGGCGCTTTTGCTGGGGACAGAGGTACCAGCGGCAGATCCAGGGGCGGCTGAGGCGCGGGAGGAGACATCCCTGTTTCCCCAGGTGACGGCACGCTGTGTGTCCCTCGGGCCCGGCCTGAGTGAGCGGAAGGGCCTGACCCGCGAGGTGCAGAAAGAGCAGGTCCGCGAGCTCGAAGCGGGCGCGCGCACTGACGCAGCAGGGATCGGGGCAGGCGGGGCAGGTCTCTTCGCAGAGCTCCTCCATCACGGGAATGACGAATTCCAGGAGCGCGTCCATGCGCAGGGCCCTGCGGCGTGCGGGCTCCAAATCCGGTTCTTGTGCGCCGAGGCTGCGGAACAGGCTCAGGTTGGCCTCCCGCCAGAGCCGGGCGTCGGTCCAGTAGAGCGAGGCTGATCCCGGAACCATGCGCTGCTTCCTGTCTGTGCGGTTCGGTGCTTGGACTGATGCGAGCTCCCGTTATGTGGCGCCAGGAAAAGGGTTCGCTCAAGGCACCCCTGGGCAGCTCTTCTCTCCACAAGGGAATGCCCGAAACTGTTTTCGATCCCGGATGGTATTATTCGTATTTATTGGGTATCATGGAATGCCGGGACACACAACGTCGCCCATGCTCCGTTCCCCGTTCCCCGTTCTCCGTTCAGGGTTTCCCGTTCTTCGTTCCCGGTTGCCAGCTAGTGTCTAGTCACGTCTCAATTGTCGCAATTATGAACACGCACAACTAACTGTATAGAAAAAAGATTCTTGCGCTGCGTCGCTGCGCCGTGGCGCGCCAAAACTCTTTTTCTTTTATTCAGGTGTAACTATTCACCACCCCACTGATCGATGTAAGCCGACGCGGGGTATTTTGACTCATTTCTGCGGAGACTCTGCCAGATTTTCTTCGCTCGCCACGTGGGGGAAGCCCGACCGTGAACATGCTTCAATTGACAAAAGATTTGTCTCTGGGGGAATTTTGCAGGATCCCGGAAAACAGCAGGCACCAAGAGTCGGGTGGGGGCAGGGATGCCCCCACGTGGCGAGCGTTAGAAAATCCAGAGTCGGAGCTGCATGAGACAAAATGCCCCGTGTCGGCTTACGGTTCGGCAAAGAGCTGAATAGTTACATTCAGGTTTGCTTTTTTTGGAGTTGCTGCCCGGTGAAGGATTACCACTTACACATACACAGTCACCAGACGCGGTTCAGAGCATGACCTTACCTCAAAACACTCCGTTACCCCAAGCGCCCACCACAGGCTACCGTATCGCCAGCGGCGCTTTGACCGTATGCCTCGTGCTCGCCCTGCTCGCGGGCGCGGCGAGCCTGCCCTATCTCTTCCCTTCGGATTCCCTTCTGTACAAATTCGGGACGGAGCGGACCATGCTCCGCACGGGCAAGGTTCTGGGGCTCGTCGCCGCCTGCCTGCTCCTGCTGCAGCTCGTCTGGGCCGCACGGATCCGCCTTCTGGACCGGATCTTCGCCCTGAACAATCTCTATACCCTCCACGGCATAATCGGCATGGGCCTCGCCGGGCTGGTTCTGGTCCATCCCTTTTTGACCCTTCTGCCGGACGACATGCTCCTCATTCCGCTGCAGCTTCGCTACTGGCCCGAATTCGTCGGCGTCTGTCTGCTCGGGCTCCTGCTGATTTCAATCTTTGCGAGCGCCTTTCGCCGGGTACTGGGAATCCCCTTCCAGCACTGGCTCCTCGCGCACCGGATCATGGGCGCGCTTCTCCCGGCGCTGCTCTTGACGCACGTCCTGTCCGTGAGCAGCACCTTCGAGTCCGGGTCGCCGCGGCTGATGGCGATTGTCGCGGCCTGCCTCTACGGGATCGGCTACTTCTGGATCCTGTCCCGCCCCCTGCGTCTGGGGCGGCCGTTCAGGGTCACAGCCGTGGAGACCGCCGGAGAAAGGGCGCACAGCATTCGGCTCGAGCCCCTTGCGCCGCTTCGCCGTCGGCGCGAAGACCCGAGGCGGAATCTGCCGGGCCAGTTCGCCTTCCTCACCCTCTTTTCCGAACATGTGCCCCGCGAGGAGCACCCCTTCACCATCGCCTCGGCTCCGGACAGCGACGGGAAGCTGGAATTCATCATCCGCGAGAGCGGGGACTGGACCCGGAATGCGGGATTGATTCGGGCCGGGGACAGGGCCCGCATCGACGGGCCGTACGGGCTCTTCACCCATCTGCGCCTCGAACCGGAACGGGAGATGGTCCTGATCGCCGGAGGCATCGGCATCACCCCCATGCTTTCCATGCTCCGTTCCATGGCCCGGGACGGGGACCGGCGCAAGGTGACCCTGATCTGGAGCAACAAAAGCCGGGAGTATATCGTCCTTCCGCGGGAGATGGAGGATCTCGAGGCCCGGTTGCCGGGGTTGCGGGTCCTTCACGTGCTCACGGGGGATCCGGAGGGAGGCCATTTTTCTGGCAGACTGGACCGGGACCGGCTGGCGCATCTGCTCAGCGGCTGCGATGCTGAGGCCGCGGTCTTTGTCTGCGGACCTCCGGGGATGATGCGCGGTGTGTACGCCTCGCTCCGGAAACTGGGCCACCCCCGTCGCCTGATTTTCACCGAGCGTTTCAGTCTCTAGGCAATTCGTGGTAGAGTACTTTTACGTGTCGGGTATAGGAAACTCCGTGCCTTTCTCGCGGAGAGGCCCAAGAGGTGAACCGTTCAACCCAGGTAAGGAGGGAAAAGGACATGCCCAAGGTATTTCGCAGCCTCATTCTCGCAGCGTTCCTGCTCGCGGTCCCGGGGATGCTGACCCAGGCATTTGCGGCGGGGCAGTGGGAGATCGATAAGCAGCACTCCAGCTTCTACTTCGACATACGCCACACCTTCGCCACGGTCCGCGGCCAGTTCGAGGACTTTTCCGGAAGCGTGGCCTTTGACGCGGAGGCAGAGCGCGTGGAGAGCGTGGAGTTCAGCGTGCGGGTGGCCAGTGTGAATACCCAGATCACCAAGCGGGACAACCACCTGCGCTCGGAGGATTTCTTTCACGCAAAGCGGCATCCTCGAATGACCTTCAAGAGCTCCAACGTCGAGCACCGCGAAGGGGATCGCTTTGTGGCGGAGGGCGAGCTGACCATCAAGTCGGTGAGCAAGGAGGTGGCCATTCCCTTTACCTATCTGGGTATGCGGGACAATCCGCTCCAAAAGGGGCAAAAGGTGGCCGGATTCGAGGCGGAGTTCAGTCTGGACCGGCTGGAATACGACGTGGGCACAGGCAAATTTGTCGAGATGGGCGTTGTGGAGAGGGAGGTCAACGTCCTGGTGACGCTGGAGCTTTTGAAGGATCAGTAAGGGACTTTCTGAATGGTTCCATTCAATGGCTCAGGCCGCGCTAGCTTTCCTTCGGATGAAGGCAGTCCTTTTTTTAGCCTGCGCAGCGGGCGCTGAAACGATAACCGCAAACTGTCAGAGAGGAAAAGTATGGCAGACCCCAAAGAGATGTATCAATGCCAGACCGCAAACTGCGGCTGTATTTACGACCCGGACAGGCCGCCCCGCAGATTGAACGTCCCCGAGGGAACCAAGTTCACCGAGCTTCCCAAGGATTGGTGCTGTCCCATCTGCGGCGCGAGCAAGAAGAGCTTCAAACCCTTGGCCGGAGAGGGCTCGGTCAAGCAGAAACACTCCTAGCAGCAGGTTTGCGCGGAGAATTTTGATTCCGCGCTCACTTGCGTGGAGTGGATTTCTTCCCGCCCTTGATCAGAGAGAACATCCCCACTCCGAAAAGCACGGCCCCGAAAATGAACCCTGCGGCCTGGCCCTGGGCGTAGGCACCGTTCCCTTCGGGGCCGCTGCCCAGGAATCCGGAGAGCAGGATGCCTCCGCCCCAGAGCGCCCCGATCGCTGCCAGAATGCGTGTCAGCATGCGAGTCATCTCCCTGGAGTTTACGGGTTTGTTCATTCCGTTCGCGGTTGAGGGAATGTCTTGCAGATTTTTTTGCAATCAGCTGCCAAGGAGAAAGTGTATCGAGCCTGGGTCATTTGAAGACCTTGAATTTTCGGGTCTTTCTTGTCAAAGAATGATTGAGGACAGGCCGAAGGAAGGTGCTGAGCCCGCTTGCCGAAGCCGGAGCTGTACCCCTGGGACAGGTTGTCGGTGAATAAACGGGAAGCATTTTACGGGTGTATTTTGACAGAAGCAGGAGGTGGACATGGCATTCAGGATCACCAACAAGGCCTGGAGCCCGTATTTGGCCGGCGCCCTGGCAGGGGTGCTCCTGGCCTTGTCCGTGTTGATCGCGGGGAAATACTTCGGGGCATCCACCAGCTACGTCAGGAGCGTGGGGCTGCTGGAGGGCTTCTTCGCAGCGGAGCGGATAGAGGCGCTGGAATACTTCCGCAGGACGCTGCCGCACCTCGACTGGCAGTGGATGTTCGTGGCGGGCATCCTGATCGGTTCATTCATTTCCGCGGTGATCTCCGGGACTTTCCAGATTCAGCTCGTGCCGGACATGTGGCGCGGCAAATTCGGCTTCAATCCGGTCAAGAGGGCTTTGGTCGCCTTTTGCGGCGGTGTGGTCGCCATGTTCGGGGCCAGGCTCGCGGGCGGCTGACCCAGCGGACACGGGCTGAGCGGTACGGTTCAGCTGGCTGTTAGCGGATTCGTGGCCCTGGTCTGCTTTTTCGTGGTCGGGGTGATAACCGCCCGTCTTGTATACAGGAGGTGATCATGAGCCTGGTCTACGGAATCCTGACCGGCATCCTCTTCGGGTTTCTGCTGCAGAAGGCGCGCGTGGTGCGCTACGACAAGCAGGTGGGCGCCCTCAGGCTGCGGGACATGACCATTGTCAAATTCATGCTCTCCAGTGTGCTCGTGGGGATGGTGTTGATCCACCTGTTTCTGGATATGGGCCTGGTGGGTCTGTCCGTGAAAAACCTCGTCCTGGGGCATGTGGTGCTCGGAGGGGCGCTTTTCGGCCTGGGGTGGGGGCTTCTGGGCTATTGCCCGGGCACCGCTGCCGGAGCCCTGGGTGAGGGCAGGCTGGACGCGGTCTGGGGCATCCTGGGAATGCTATTGGGAGCCCGTTTGTTCGCAGAGGCCTTTCCGGCTGTGCGCGGCAAGGTGTTCACCTGGGCCAATTACGGTCCCCTGACCCTGCCCGAGCTCCTGGGCATGGGCCACTGGCCCGTGATCGGCGGGGTGTTCGCTGTCGTCCTGCTCCTGTTCCTCCTTTTCGAGTGGGCGAAGCTGTAGATTCCTTCCTTATGGGATCCCCCTGTCCGCCAAACAGCGCATGATTCAGCGCAGGGAATTTCACCAGATGTCGCGGGATCTCAGGAGTCGCCGGATTCGTCTTCCCGATCCCGATACAGGGGCTGCTGGAGGTAGCGGTAGTAGCTGGTGGAGGTATAGATGGCGGTCAAGGGCGCATGTCCCAGAAGCCGGTCCTTGGCCGCCAGGACCGTGCAGGGCGCCCGGACGTGCTGCATGAGCAAAGAGTCGTGCCCCACGCACAGACCCAGGAGGATGTTTAGCTCGGTCCGGAAATGATTGAGCAAATAGGCCTGGAGCACAGGGTGGCACATGGTTTCCTCCTCGGCCTGCGTGTCGATGTGCTCGCTTTGTTCCAGGCCGAGGCTGGATTTGGGAACACACCCCGATTTGCAGATAGCCGAGACCACCTCGAAACCGTTGGTTTCCAGGATCTGCTGAACCACTTCGGCCTCTCTGACCAGTCCGGCACAGAAGGCCAATCCGAGCCTCTCGTAGCCCATTCGCCAGGCGAATTCCACAGTTTCCCGGATTCTCGGCTTGATCGGCTGAAGGCTGGCATACCCGAGATCGCGGTTCGTATACCCGGAAGCCTCCTGAAGAGAGGCCTGGCGGGCAAATTCGAACGTGGCCGGCTCGGACAGGGCCTGCTGAGCCTCCTGCATGAGCGCCTGCTCATTCAGGGTGGGACAGTTCTCCGGCCCAGTGCCGTCCCTGCGAATGCAGGCCCTCTTCCGGGGTAAAACGGGACAGTCCGCGCATGTGGGGTGTTTTGCCCGGTCCATAGTCGGGCTCCTTTTCAGCGTGAGTTTTGATGTTTGCCGGGCCGCACTCCGGAACGCCATCGAGTTCCCGCAGGGCGCTCCCCAAGCGCTTATCGGCTTTATCTACACTTCTCCCGCGATCTCGGCGACAAGGGATACTTTGCCCTGTTCGTCCCTGCCTGCGGGAATGGTGAAGCCGTCGAACCGTCTGCGGGTTTCGTCCTCGTAGGTGACCGTGCTTTGGTTGGGGACCATCTCCCCGGTTCGAAAGGTTCTCAGGGTGTGGCATCCCTCGCAGGGGCTGTCTCGGCCCTGATAGAGCCAGAAGCACTTTTGTCCCGCTGGATCGCCTCCCGCCGCTTCCGCCGCCTTCCTGTTGGCCCAGACAATGGTCAGGTTTTGATCGAGAATAATCACCACCTGGGCGATGTTGGCCACAATCGCTTCGAAATCGATATTCTGCTGCATGGCCGCGACCCCTCTTGTTCCTTGGGCAACCGGAACGGCAATCCATTTACCGTGACTGGAAACACGTACTCCTTTACTCCTTGCGGCCGCGCTTGACAACTTACTACATCGCCGTATTCTTGCACCCATGATTCCGGAACGCGTTCAAGAAGTCCTCGACAGGCACGGACTGCAGGCCCTGACCTTTGAGCCTGGCAGCACGCCCACCTCGGAAATGGCGGCAGCCAGGATCGGGGTGGATGTGGGGCAGATCGCCAAGTCCATCCTCATGGCGGGCAAGGACGGCACGTTCCGCCTGGTCGTGCTGCGCGGTGACCAAAAGGTCCACACCACCAAGTTCAAGAACATCACCGGCTGCAAGCACCGCATGGCCACTGCGGAAGAGACCCTGGAAGCCACCGGCTTTCCTGTGGGCGGGGTCTGCCCCTTCGATCCGGCGGGCCTGGAGGTCTATCTGGACCAGGGGCTGGGAATGTACGACATCATCTACCCCTCGGCAGGTACGGATGCCTCCGGTGTGCCCCTGAGCCTGAAGCGGCTCGCTGCCATCACCGGCGGAACGGTGTGCGATCTGACCCGGGAGGAAAGCTGAGATCGAGGAATTTTGCACAGATCCGGGGAGTTTTCTTTCCGGGACCGGGCCGTGGTACGGTTATCAGGGCGCCCCCAATCTTCCA
>JAZKRN010000044.1:0-16999 GCA_036628655.1 Desulfohalobiaceae bacterium
CAACGCAGCAATTGAAAGATTGGGGGCGCCCTGCTAGAGAGCTTTTTCGTGTTTTGGGGGAAACAATACCTTCTTTATGGTTAACCTGCAACGATGTCTGTTGATGAAACACGTGTTTTCCCGGCTTCAGTCCTTGTGATATAGCATCAGATTTGCCGCAGGGAAATGTGATAGGCCCCGCTCCAAGGGAGTGAGGCTCAGCCTGAAGTCTGTGCTGATTCCTCCAGGCCGGCGAGAAGGGCGGAAATCCCTTCTGCGAGGACCTCGGGGGTGTATCCGCCTTCCAGGAGGGCGAAGACTTTGCCGGGACAGAGCCTTTCGCCGAGAGTGCCAACCTGTCTTCCGATTTCCCGGTAGTCCTCGGTGTCGAGCTCTTCCCCCCAGTCCCGGATATGCCTGTCGAAACCGGCCGAAAGCCCGATGATGTCGCACTCGCCAATGCCCTGCAGGATCGAGGGCAGCTCCTGCACCGGTCCCAGATGATGGTAGGTCACATCCCGCCTCCCCCGGAAGAAGGCGTTGGTGCCGTCCCCGAAGTGGAGGTCGAAATCCAGGATGAATGCAGAGCAGATCTCGCCTTCACGGATCAATTTCTCCACGGCGATCGCCATGTTGTTGAAACGGCAGAAGCCCCAGCTGAAATCTGGACTGGCGTGGTGGCCCGGCGGCCGGATCAGGCCGAAGGCGGGCTCTCCCTGCAAGGCGGTCTCGGAGGCGAGGAGGGCTCCTCCGGTGGCTAGCAGGGCCATGTGGAAGAGGTGTTTTTCCCGCGCAATGCGCTCTACGTGCTCAAAGGTGTGTACGAGCCGTATGTCCTCCACTGCCGCTGGATACGGCTCCAGGAACCGGTGTTCGGCCTGCAGCAGATCCCTGGCCCGGTCCAGCCTGCCTTGAGCTGCAGCCGGGTCCGGGGCGTAGCTTTCCAGGTGGCGTTCGTGGAAGACGATCTTCATGGCAGTGTCTGGTGCTTTAACGAAAAAGACGGTACCAGCTTCGTGTCTGATAAGGTGTGGGATGGATGGTGTTGATCATTGAGGAGTGTCTGGAGTTGAGAAGAAATCGCCATCTGTTGTTTCTGCAATTTCGACGAATCGCTCTACCAGTTCCGGATCGAACTGGGTGCCGGCACAGCGTTTGAGCTCGGCGATAGCCTCCTCGTGGCTCATGGCCCTCCCATAGGGTCGGTTGCTGGTCATGGCGTCGTAGGCGTCCACAACAGCCAGGATGCGACAGGCCAGAGGGATGTCATGGCCGGACAACCCCAAGGGATAACCCCGGCCGTTCCACCATTCGTGGTGTTTGAGAATGTAGTCTGCTATGTGTTGCAAGTCGGGCACTGAGGAGGCGATCCTATGGCCTATCTCACAGTGTTGGCGCATCTGTCGCCACTCCTCTTCCGTCAATGTGTCTTGCTTGAACAGAATCTTGTCCGAGATTCCTACTTTGCCCAGATCATGGAAACGAATGAACAAAAAAAGGTCGTTCACGAAGTCCTGTGACAGGTCCAGAGAGAGAGCCAGGGAAGCGGCCAGTTCCTGAAGTCGTTCACAATGGCCCTCAGTATTGAAGTCTCTGGCCCGCATGGATACAGTCAGAGCCTGTACGATGGCATTGCGTGCGCTTCCATCGCGCTGGAGTTTCTCACGGTACATCAGGTTGTCCGCTTCGCGAAAGAGGGCTTGCATGTCGATAGTTCTCTCTTCGTCCACTGCGTATCCTATAGACAGGGAAAGAGGGAGATTCGGATCGGTGTTGTTATAGTTCTGCACAGCTTGGCGCAGTCTTTGAAAAATCTGTTCCACGACTTCTTTGGCGGTTTCCGGGAGCAACACTGCGAATTCATCACCTCCGATTCTGGCCAGGATGTCACTGGAGCGGAAATTTTGTCGCAATATGTCCGCCACAGTGATGAGCATCTGGTCACCGGATTGGTGACCCAGTGTGTCGTTTATGAACTTCAAACCATCCAGGTCGCAAATGATGATCCCCATTGGAGTGTAGCGTTCGGTTGCTAATCGTCCCATCTCGTTTTCAAAAAAATTCCGATTGAAAAGGCCTGTGAGGTTGTCTCGCAGACTTTGTCGTTCCAACTCCTTGGTCTTTTGTGAAAGTACTTTGTTCAAGTTTTTGTTGATTTTTCTGAGTCGCATTTCAGCTCTTTTGCGGCGAGTTATATTGGCAAAGGTTATTATATAACAGAAACTTTTCTCTGAATCATCTTTTATAAGGCTAGTGCAGGTATTAAAAACTAATAATTTTCCATCATTTAAGCTAAAAAATAATTCTCCATTCCAACTTTTAAGATTTTTGAATGATTCAAAAAAACTATCAAGATTTTTTTGCTTAGGAAGAAATTCATTTATATTTTTGCCAATGATTGCTGATTTGTCATATGTATTGATTAAATTTAAAAATGATGTGTTGGCATAAATCAATTCTCCATTAAATTTTGTTAAAACAACACTGTTTAATGTATCATTTAAGGCTGAATCTCTTATCTTTGTACTTCTGTTAAGATCAATAGCAAAACATTGGACAATATATCCTAAAAACATTGCAACACTTAAAATAAAAGAAACTTTTAATAGGTTGCCAGTAAAAAATTGACCGAATAATTGGCTGGTTGCGTATAAAAACCAATAATAGATAATTAATAACAATAATGTGTTGGCTATCAAGTATTTTAAGTTCATGCTCATGGCAGCGAGGCTAATAATTAAAAAATAGAGCATGAAAAATTGCGTATCTCCATATCCGGACAAAATGATGCCTAAGGCTATTGCAATAGTATCACAGCTTCCCAATGCATATAATATTCCCTTTTTATGAAAATATGTTTGAGGTACATAATAAAGTACTATGTTACTCAGTAAAAATATTGCTACAAACGAATAAGCTAAATATGGATATGCCAGCTGGCCTGGCTTGAACAAAATCATATAAGTTATGACTATGTTGATGGTAAGACGTATATAAAATAAATAGTACTTCCTGTTATAATTAAAAATCTCTTTTTCTTTGAGTTCTACCCCGTTGAAAAACATCGAAGTGTCCTTACGAAAGAATTGTTCGGAACATATTGGGTAGAGTGAAGGAATACAAATAGACTTCTAATCGGTAAAACCTATCCTATTAGCGTCATATGTTCAGAAGTCACTTTGTATTTTGCCGGAAGGGAGCTATTTGTGTGTGCTGCGCCCCTTTACGATCCGCAAAGCATATTCTTATTCTGTGATGAAGTTTTTTTCATTAAGATCCGATCCAGTGCTTCCGTCTGGGTCGGGTTGAAATCAATTTTTTCCTTCCAAGAGGCGAGCTTTGGTTTTGGATCGTGCTGATCAGTGACAATCCCATTGCTCAGTATGCCTTTCGGAAAATGCAGTTTCTTAGTAGCAAAGGAGATTGATCTTTGCAAATACCTGCAGAAAAATATGTAAAGTAGAAAGGGCCTTCAAGAGACGAATTATGACGGACGGGAAGGGTGATGAAGGGAGTTGAGGCACCGTCGATCAGGTGTTCTGTCGTTTGCCGGAGCCCTGTTGGAACAGGAAGGAAGTCGGGATCAGGATTTCTGGGTCCCTGTTCTCCGCTCTTTGTTCAGGGTACCCGGTCGAAGATCAAAGCTCGAGAAGCAAAGAACGAGGTCGGGTCTTTCGAGGTAGGCAATGGGCTATAGGTGCTGCGGGCCTTGTCGCTGTGATCTTTTCGGTCCCCGGTTCATGAATCACGAACGAGAAGTCACGGCTTTCAGAAGAAGCTTTTTATATGTAAATGTGTTCAACAGACTGGATTTTTGAGAGAAAATGCCAAGCGTGGCTCACCGGGGCGTGCGTTGAGGCCGTGTTTCATAAACTTGCGAGCCTTTGTTGTCCGCGATATGTAGATTTTACCGATATCATCCTTAAAGCCCGCGCTGCAGTATCCCTTCACGGGGTATTTTTGAACTTATCCAGCGGAGGTTCCGTCGATTTTCTTCGCTCGTCACGTGGGGGAAGCCCGACCGCGACAAGGCTCACCATAAGGGAAACAGCTCATGGTATCCTATTTCGGCAATACCAAGGGAATCCCCAACAAATGAGAGTCGGGAGGGGGCAGGAATGCCCCCGCGTGACGAGCGTTAGAAAATCCGGAACCGGAGGTTTCAAGTGAAAAAATGCCCCGTGAAGGGTTACGCGCTGCAGAGGGTACGAGGAGAACATACATTCTCTCGGCAGCCGGAACCACTTAGTTTGAGCCCTTCCCGGCACTGGACGCCGGAATGAAACACTGGCCTCAGCGCACGCCCCGATTCGCCACGCAGCATTTTCATGCTCGGTTGTGCCCGGGGCAGCCCGTGAATGAGGGTTATACGAGGCATTACCAAAGGGGCTGTTCTCTTTGCGGACCCTTCGAGCCTCCCGGAGGGCCCTTGTATGCAGGCTTTCCATGATTGAGCCTCTTTCCAGCAGCTCGCAGAGCTCTTGCTCATCCATGATCCGTCCCTTTTTTGCTAGGCCAAAAGTCCACGTCCAGCTCCAAATCCACTTAGCGTATCCGGTGCTTCCGTCTATGGCGATGGGTTCCCGGCTCATGAACCCTCCGTATGAACAAAACCCATTTGAGGCTGAGCTCACGGAGAAGGACAAGACATTCCGGTGGGTAAGATCGGGGATCCGTTCGGCTTGGGCTTATCGACGGATTCCTTGGGTTCGTTGCCAGAATTTTGGGAAGACGGATTGCTCCTTGATAATCGTTAGCATAAAATAGAAAAATGAACTCTTTCCAAAAAAGACGTTATCAGACGCAAAGGAGAAGGTATGAGTAAGAGCCGTAAGCCAACCACAAACGATGCGGGAAATCCCGTATCCAGCGATGAGTATTCCCTGACGGTTGGTCCCGACGGCCCTGTGCTGCACCATGACCACTACCTCATGGAGCAGATGGCCAACTTCAACCGGGAGATGATCCCGGACCGTCAGCCCCATGCCAAGGGCTCCGGAGCCTTCGGCCATTTCGAGGTCACCCAGGACGTGAGCGCTTACACCAAGGCCTCGGTGTTCCAGCCGGGCACCAAGACGGACACCTTGATCCGCTTTTCCACAGTGGCCGGCGAGGCCGGAAGCCCGGACACCTGGAGGGATGTGCGCGGCTTTGCCCTGCGGTTCTACACCGACGAGGGCAACTACGACATGGTGGGCAACAACACGCCGGTGTTCTTCGTGCGCGACCCCATGAAGTTCCAGGACTTCATCCATTCCCAGAAGCGCCGGGCTGATACCGGGCTGCGGGATCACGACATGCAGTGGGACTTCTGGACCCTGTCCCCGGAGTCCGCCCATCAGGTGGTCATCCTGATGAGCGATCGCGGCATCCCCAAGACCTGGCGGCACATGAACGGGTACACGAGCCATACCTACATGTGGGTCAACGCCAAGGGCGAGAAGTTCTGGGTCAAGTACCACTTCAAGACGGACCAGGGCATCGACTACCTCCCCCAGGAGGAGGCCGAGCGGATCTCCGGCGAGGATCCCGATTACCACCGGCGCGACCTGAGCGATGCCATCAAACGGGGGGACTACCCCAGCTGGACGCTCAAGGTGCAGATCATGCCCTTCGAGGAGGCCGAGTCCTACCGGTTCAATCCCTTCGATCTGACCAAGGTCTGGCCCCACGAGGACTATCCGCTGCACGAGGTGGGGAGGCTGACGCTCACCACCAACCCCACGGACTTCCACACCCAGATCGAGCAGGCCGCCTTCGAGCCGAACAGCCTCGTCCCCGGGATCGGTGCGAGCCCGGACAAGATGCTCCTGGCCCGGATGACCTCCTACGCCGACGCCCATCGGGCCCGGCTGGGGGTCAACTACAAGCAGATCCCGGTCAATCAGCCCAAGTCCCCGATAAACAGCTACAGCAAGGGCGGAAGGATGCGGATAAGGAACGTCTCCGATCCGGTGTACGCCCCAAACTCCAAGGGCGGGCCCGAGGCCGACCCCGAGCGCTATCCCGAGGACGCCGTCTGGAGCGCAAATGGGGAGTTTGTCCGTTCCGCCTACACCAAGCGAAAGGACGACGACGACTTCGGCCAGCCCGGCACACTGGTGCGGGAGGTCATGACCGACGCCCAGCGCGACCGCCTCGTGGCCAACGTGGTGGGCCACCTCAAGAACGGCGTGACCGAGCCGGTCCTGCAGCGCGCCTTTGAGTACTGGCGCAACATCGACAAGGAGATCGGCGACCGCATCGAAAAAGGCGTGCGGGAAGGCTGATTCATCCGGCCGCAAGCCGTCCCGGCCCGCTGTGTAAAGCGCCGGCGGTCCGGGACGCTCGGCCTGTTATCGTCCTTTCTCCTCCTCTGTGCGCTCCTCCTTTCGAGAGCTGCCGCTCCTAGGGCTCGCCCCCGTTTTTCCTCCACCCCCGCGACCACTCCGTTCAATCCCCGTTCCCGCGACGGATTCCGCTACCCGGAATCCGGGCGCTTTCTTGTGTCTTGGCGCGGCATGGGTGCTTCTGTTCCGTGATCGGTTGTTTCCGTGTCCCGGATGGCGTTATTGAGGCCTTTCGGCGCGCCGGAAGATGCGCCCGATGAGGCGGGGATCGTCGAAGTGGCGCTTGCCCACGAAGGCGACGGCATGGCGTCCCCATTGCCGCATGGCTCCCGGGGAGAGCACGCCCGTGGGCCACAAAAAGAGGCGCTCCAGGCGCTCGCTTCCTGCCACGAGGGCATTTTCCCGGAACAAGCTGCGGCTGCCCCCGTTCGGCAGGGGGAGGCTGCGCAGGCGCCGGTACGGAGCCAGGGAATAGCGCTCGCCCCGGACCGCTCGGTCGCGGGGGACCCCGTAGAGGTGTTCCACATAGTGGGTCCGGCTCGCCAGGGAAATCACCACCCGCATCGCGTCGTGGCTTACCTCCGGGGAGGGCAGAACGAGCGGGGGCTCGGCGTACTTCGGGTTCCCGCGGAGGGTGAGGCGATTGGTGGGAAAGAGGCGATGGTAGCACCCGCAGTTGTGCATGGTTTCATAGAGCAGGGGCTTGCCGTCAGTATCCAGAGTGACCCGGTAGTTCAGGCCGTCCAGAAACCCTCCCCGCAGGTCCAGGCTGCCTGTCTTGGGTCTGGCCGGAATCCAGACCACATAGTTGAGCTGGGTGAGAACGCTGTCCCCAAAGCGGGTGAAGGAAAGGCGGGTGAAGGTGATGGGCCGTTTCGTGGCGACCCGGAGCTCGCTGCGGTTTTCCGGGGCAGGGGTTCCGATGTGATCCCCCCGGCTTCGGGTTTTTACCTCCCACACCGGGGCATAGTACCGAAAGAGCGCCTTTTTCGCACGCGCGGAGTAGTCCGGGATGCCCAGGGCATCCCTGTAGACCCGCTCGACGAGGTCCGAGGGCGTAGAGGTCGAGTTGGAAGGGGACCGGAGTGCGTATCTGGTCCGCTTTTTGGGGGGCGGCTCAGCGGAATACATGGTTTCGGCCTCCTCGTGCCAGCCCTTGACGCCCCGGAGCACAAGGAACCGGGTCAGGGGGTAGGCTCCGGCAACGCGGCGCAAAACAATGTACTCGTCCGCAGCCCTGGCCCGCCGCTGGATCCGTTTTTCGGCACGTTTCCCCCGGCAATCAGCTTCCCGGAGCACGTCCCCGCATTCCCGGACCCGGCGGACAAGGGCGGTGCGATTGGCTTCCAAAGGCGGGTCCAGGCGCTCGAGGGAAGGGAGATTGTCGATCTCGTGCCGCCTGGCTTCCCGGTCCAGTTCCTGGAGCCGGTCGAGCCAGGCGGAAAACATCGCCTCGTCCTTGATCTCGTCGCGGAAGGAGGCCAGAAAGCGGTTCGTGCGCAGATAGGGGTGACCGCGAATCCGAAAAGCGCCGGCATCGCGCACGCCGGCTTGCTTTATGGCCTGGTCCAGGTCCGCGAAGAACTCGGCGCATCGGCCCGCAGGGCCCTCCACCCCCAGATGTTTCGAGGGCGAGGGACTGGGCACATGGGCGCAGCCTCCCCAGAAAAGGGCGAGCCCAAGAAGACAGGCCAGGAGGCCGTGTGCCTGCGGGGGTCGCTCAAGGTGCCGCATACCGGTTCCGTATCCTGTGCACGACTTTCTGCTCCCAGTCCGCGGTGGTGCGAAGCATGTCCCGCATTCCTCCGGACCAGGGATAACGGACCCAGAGGGAGGCGCCGAAGAAATCGAAGTACGCGGTCTGAGTCACTTGCGTGGTCCTGCCCTTGGCCTCGATCTCTATGGAGCCGTAGTGGAACTTCTGACCGCATTCCTCGGGATTCAAGAGGGTGAACTCCAGGCGTTGCTCCTCGGGGTAGAGGATGGTCTGCCACCTGTATCTCGTGTCCGGGTCGAAGGCGTATTTCTCCTCGGTGATAACCACGTTCCGTGTGCGCCGGATGAAGCGGTGCTCCTCGATGAGCTCACTGTCCGTAAGGAAGGAGTTGTCGAAATCCGTCTTGAAACGCCAGTATATATTCGCGGGTACGGGCACGTGGTAGACCAGCTCATAGGCCTCACCGCCTCTTGGCTCCGGTTCGAGGATCCGGATTGCGGGCTCGGGCGCGTTTTGGGACTGTGCCGTGCCGCCCATGCCCGCGTTCGGTGTGATCACGGTGACGCAGAGCACTAGGAGGCTCCCCAAAAGGACGCGGGAAATGCAGGGCCCTTGGAGGGGTGTTATCATTTCTCCCTCAGCACAGGCCTGACGGTGAAGCGAGAGCGGGCTCATCCCGCTGTTTGGCAACAAACGATCGCGCTGTCCGATCAGATTGCTCGCGGAATGGCGCGGATACGGCTCGACCGGGCTTTCTCGGCTGAAAAAGGGGTCTGTTCTGCTCGCACAACGAACTGTATACCACGATTTTCCCTTTAAGCACAGGGAATGACTTTTTTAAAAGTCTGCCGCAGATTCACTCCGTGTTTTCAGGATAGGTTCTTTTGCCTTCAAACCAGACCTGCATCGGCTTGCTGAACAGGAGGAGAATGGAGACAATCATGAGGCAGGCCACGCTCCCCATGATCGTGAGCAGAAGCGTATAGGGCTCGTCGGCGATGATCCGGAAGCGCAGAAGCGCCATTGTCCTGTGGGTCCAGACCAGAAGACCAAGACAAAGGGCCAGGAGACAGACAGGACGAACCCAGGCTCGGCGGATGGTAAGCAGCAGAACGGCAGCGCCGGCCCAGCCGGCCAAATGGAGCAGATCCCCGGTTCTCAGCTCATGGGCCGCGAGGAAGAGAAAGCTCAGTGTGGGAGGGATGAGCAGGAGGCGGTGCACAAGGAGCTCCTTTGTTTGTTTTGCTCTCTCAGCGTAACTATTCACCACCTTGCCGAATCGTAAGCCGACACGGAGCATTTTGTCTCATGCAGCTCCGACTCTGGATTTTCTACCACTCGCCACGTGGGGGCATCCCTGCCCCCACCCGGCACTCACTTTTTGTTTCAGCTCGTTAATAATGTGTTGAACTTTGAAAAAATTGAGTGCCGGGCTTCCCCCACGTGGCGAGCGAAGAAAATCTGGCAGAGTCTCCACTGAAATGATTCAAAATACCCCGTGTCGGCTTATAGTTACAATGATCAGTGGAGTGGTGAATAGTTACCTCTCAGCGGAAGTTGAATCAGCGCCGTTGTTTCGGCAGTATCCTGAGTGGGCTGTGCGTTGGGAGAAATCGAAGCTCGCAACGGGCTTCGGCAGCTGGGCCAGGGTAATGTGGATGCATACACGATCGCAAAGAGCATGCATCCTTTCGCTACCGATTTCCTTGATCCAGGTCAATCAGTTGCCAGTCAGGAGTCATCAGACACGATCGCGATGTTTCCGAGGAGAAGGGGGAAACAGTATGAGAAGGGCGTCCATCGTTGTTTTCGCCTTGTTGTTTGCTCTCTGTGCCGCGCTTTTCCTCTCCGCCTGCGCCGTACCGGATAAGGGGCTCGAGCAGGGGATGCGGGCCCCCGAGCGGGGCGAGGGCGAGCCGGCGCTCCGGAAATGGCGTCCGCTTGCGAAACAGGGTAACGCCACCGCCCAGTACAGGCTCGGCAGGGCTTACCTGCGCGGAGATGGGGCACCGAGGGATTTGGATAAGGCGGCGCGGTGGTATCGAAAAGCCGCAAGGCAGGGCCATGCAGAAGCTCAGTACGGGCTTGGCGCCATGTATTCCGAGGGCCGGGGCCTCGCCGCGGATGACGAGAAGGCGGCGAAGTGGGTCAAACGGGCCGCAGAGCAGGGAAAGGCGAACGCCATGCACGACCTCGGGATCATGTATTCCCTGGGTCAGGGCGTGTCACGGGACTCCAATCGGGCAGCGCACTGGTATAACAAGGCCGCGGAGCTGGGCCTTGCCCGGTCCCA
Source organism: Desulfohalobiaceae bacterium (assembly GCA_036628655.1). Taxonomy (GTDB): domain Bacteria; phylum Desulfobacterota; class Desulfovibrionia; order Desulfovibrionales; family Desulfothermaceae; genus JAIPDU01. The sequence continues at coordinate 10,319 of JAZKRN010000044.1, forward strand.
GTACAATCTCGGCGCTCTGTACGCGAAAGGCCAAGGGGTGGAGCAGGACTATGGACAGGCGCTCACATGGTATCGGAAAGCTGCGGAACAGGGGGATGCCGAGGCCCAATACACCATAGGCTCCATGTACTATCACGGAGAAGGCGTCGTCCGGGACTATGAGCAGGCGGCAGAGTGGTATCGCAGGGCTGCCGAGGGGGGAAGCCCCCGTGGGCAATACAGCTTGGGCCTGATGTATGAGAAGGGTCAGGGTGTGGAGCGGGATCTCGTGCTGGCCTACAAATGGCTGAGCCTCTCCGCGCTGCAGGGGCACGCGGATGCGGGATCCGAGCGGCACAGCCTTGTCCAGGCCATGACCCCGGAGCAAGTCACCGAGGGCCACAGGCTCACCCTTAAATGGATCATGGATCTGAGGGAGTAGAGCCCCTTTTGAATGGTCTATCCCCGGATAATGGCCTTAACTGCCGGGCCGAATTCCGGGGGAGCACAGCGAAGGGTCAGACAGGCTTGCCGAGTTGTTCCAGGCTAGAGGAACTCCACATTGGAATTCCGCAATAGCCGGACAAATTGCTTCACCAGCTCGGGATCGAACTGCGTCCCGGAACAGCGCTGGAGCTCGGCTATCGCTTCCTCGCGGGACATGGCCCCGCGATAGGGTCGATCACTGGTCATGGCGTCATAGGCGTCGATAATGGCCAGGATGCGTCAGGGTAGCGGAATGTCCTGGCCTGAAATGCCCAATGGATAGCCCTGACCGTCCCACCTTTCGTGGTGCTTGAGGATCCAGTCCGCTATGGGTTCCAGATCGGGCACCGAGGAGGCGATACGGTGTCCGATTTCGCAGTGCTGCCGCATCTGTTGCCATTCCCTTTCAGACAGGGGGCCGGGCTTGAAGAGAACATGGTCCGGAATACCCACCTTGCCCAGATCATGGAAGCGGGCAAAGAGACACAAATCGTTCACATGGTCCTGAGAAAGCTCCAATGAGCGGGCCATTGAGGAAACGAGCTTTTGCAGGCGGTCGCAATGGCCCTCTGTGTTGAAGTCCCTGGCCTGCATGGAGCCGGTAAGGGCTTGCAAAATCGCGCTGCGGGCGCTTCCCTCACACTGGATCTCCTCTCGATACATTCGATTGTCCGCTTCGCGGAAAAGCGCATGCATGTCGTTGTCCGCTCCTTCATGAACCGCGTGCCCCAGGGACAGGGACAAAAGGATCTCCGGATCGAGGCTGTTGTAATCCCGCATCGCTTGACGCAGTCTTTGAAGGATGAGCTCCACCGCCTCCTTGGAACTCTGCGGGAGCAGGATGGCGAATTCATCGCCTCCGATTCTGGCTATGATGTCGCTGGCTTGGAAATGGCTGCGCAGGAAGTCGGCGGCGTTCATGAGCATCTGGTCGCCGGATTGATGTCCCAGGGTGTCGTTGACGAATTTCAGCCCGTCGATATCACAGACGACAATACCTACAGGCGCATAGCGGCCATTGCCTAGGCGCTTTATCTCCTCCTCGAAGAAGTTGCGGTTGTAGAGCCCGGTCAAGGCGTCGCGGATGCTCAGTTCCTTGAACCTTTCCTCCATCTGCTTGCGCTCGATAATGTCCCAGGCCAGATTCGCCAACAGGGATACGCTTTCCACATCTTCAGTGGAATAGTTCCATGGTTTGTTGCCTACCCCCAGAAGGGCCTTGATTGTTCGTCCTCTGTATACGGGAACGACAAGCTCCCGCACGATTGAGGGATGGCCTTGCGGGGCTCCCTTTTTATGGGGGAGCGAGGCGTAGTCGTTGTGGATGACCGGCTCTCCCTCATACATGCAATCCACCCAGACGCCGGCATCGTCTCTTCTGGAGTGCTTTTCCCGGTACCGGGCGGTGCAGGATCGGGCTGTTGTATGGCTGGACCAGGACTGCAAACCGGAACAGGAATGCAGCTCTTCCTGTGAATAGCCGATCATGGTCAGATAGGCTGGGCTATAGTACACTTCGTCAGTGAGGAGATTCCAGTCCCAAATACCCTCGCCGGTGGCCTCCATGGCCCAGTGAAATCGCTTTTCGCTTTCCAGCAGAGCTTGCTCGGCATTTTTGCGTTCCGTTATTTTCTGGATGCATTCAGTCACTCCCTTCAGCGTCCCCTCCGGGGAACGCAGCGGGTAGCTCCTGATATGCCAGTGCCTGCCATCGAACGATGCAACTTCGCTCTCTCTGGGCTCGCCAGTCCACAGCGTCGCCAGAACCGGACAGTTGTTGCATGGCGATTCCCTGGCATGCCAGACTTGGTAACAATGGCTTCCCACCAGATTTCCAGGTTCCTCGCCAACGGAATCACCTGCCGCCCGATTGGCCCATTGGATCCGCAGGTCCGGATCGAGAGTGATCATGAGTTCGGTGATCGCATCCAAAAAAGAGCTTTCCTCGGAATGCGGGGTCAGATTGGAGCTCATGCGAAAGCCTCTTTCCTTTGATTGTGTATCCTGTTGAGAATGCACATGATAGAGCCTTGGCTCATGAACGGATCTTGGGGAAAGAGGTTGGCTCGAAACGGAAATTTTTTGCCGAGAGTAAGGGAAGATCAGTGCATTTGCAAATTGCATTCCGGAAGGCAGAAATGCTCAAGACTCTGTGGGCAGGACATTCCGAAAAATCACGGTTCGTCCGGGGTCGGATTTCTCAACAGATGGGGGAATTAAGGGTATGAAGGGTCGGAACAGGGAGATGCGCCTGGGACTGTGCACCATCGTGACCTCCCGGGTGGAGGAGATGCGCGCCTTCTACTCCGGACTGCTGGAGCGATCGCCCGAGGTTCATCGGAACAACTTCTTTCTCTTTCCCACGGGCGGGGCGGATATCGCTTTGTGGCGCAGGTCGGAGTTCGAGGAGTATTACGGTTCGCTACTCGCGGGAGATGGAGGCGGCGCCGTGCTGATCGAGCTCGAGGTGCAGGACGTTGGCGCGGAGCACGAACGGCTTTTGGGCATCGGCATTGCTCCGGAGGAGGAGCCCCGCACGCTGCCCTGGGGGCATACCCAGTTCACCGTCCGGGATCCGGAGGGAAACATCGTGGTGCTCTTCAATCCTGGAGGGTAGCTGTCACAGGCCTTGGAGCAGCGGGCAGGGCGTCGATTCAGAGCTTGCCACCATATAGTTTTTTTGCACCGGAGGAGCGTATCGTGGTGGTTGTGGCGGTCCTTTTACTGTTTGTGTAAAAAAGGGTTTATGATTTGGAGAGATTGTATGCGTTGGCCATGTTGGAGATCTTCGGTATAGAGTTTTGTGCAGCCGGAGTCAATTGCCGAAGCAATAATCAATGAATCATAAAATCCAAAATCATATCTCTGCTCGATGTGCAGCGCATTCATATAAAGATTTTGACTGGGCATTACAGCCCAAAGCGGGAAAAGGACTGTTTCCAAATATCGTTGCACCTCGAATGTATCCAGTGGAATTTCGGCTTTCCGTCGAACCGTGTTTATGCATTCTTGAACGACTTGAAAGCTGATGCAAGCAGTGCCATCATCAATGCCTTTGAAGATCAGATCTTCAGCAATGGAAGCCTTGAATGCGTCACGATATTCAAGCTGATAAATAAAAAGGTTCGTGTCCAGGAATGCCTCAGCGTTCATTCATTTCCTCGCGCGCCAGTTTGCGACCCACTCGAAGTTTGCCTCGCAACTCCCGCATGGTCTCTTCAGCCTGCCTGGCCTGCTGGTTTTGTCCCGCATAGCCGGCAAGCCAGCGCCGGAATTCGCGGTTGAGAGTGGTGTGTTCTTTTCTGGCCTTTTCACGAGCCATCCGTATAAGGCGTTCGTCTGCGCTGAGAGTGATGTTTTTCATAATTACCTCCACGAAGTTAGTGCACACTATTATAGTGTTTCCTTGACATGGGGTCAACACAGGGAGGAAAAGAATCCCGGTAACTATTCACCATCTTCCGAAACCGACATGTTCGCGGGGCCTTTTTGAATCTTGAACCTCCGACTCTGGATTTTCTAACGCTCGCCACGTGGGGGCATCCCTGCCCCCACCCGACTCTCGTTCGCTGCTCTTGTTCCAAGGCTCGGCAAAACACCTTCAGTAATGAGCTTGAGTCCATGATGAGCATTTTCACGGTCGGGTTTCCCCCACGTGGCGAGCGAAGAAAATCGAACAGAGTCTACGCTGGATAGATTCAAAAAACCCCGCGAACATTTACGCTGAATCCAGGGAGGTGCTGAATAGTTACGAATCCCGAAAGGTTTCGGCTCGCTTTCGGGGCCAATCAGAACGGTTTGCAGGAAGGGGTGTGATCGCAAAACTGCTCCGACGAACTGTCACGTGCGATAAGCGTTTGTCGAGCAAGCCTGGGTGGGCGCAAGGCGCGTACTGAGGACCCAGGAAACAGGAGGGCACAAAGCATGAGTCAATTTGGGCAAGGGGATTATTCCGCTCTGGACAGGTCGCAGATCCTTTCCTCGGTTTTCCATCCCCGGCCGGATCTTTCGCTTGAAACACCGGAAGGGGCCGAAGACCTGTTCATACCCGCTGAAGAGGACGTCTCGCTCATGGGCAGGGTGCATCTGGGTCCCCAGGATGGGGCGAACATCCTCTTCTTTCACGGCAACGGGGAGATCGTCGCGGATTACGATGAGCTGGGCCGGGTCTATACCAGGATGGGCATGACCTTCATTCCGGTGGACTACCGGGGCTATGGCCGATCCACCGGCTCTCCGGGCATCGACGCCATGATGCGGGACAGTCACGCTGTGTTCGACTTTGTCCGAGAGTGGCTGCGGGAAAGGGGCTCCGAGGGTCCCTTGATCGTCATGGGCCGCTCCCTGGGCAGCGCTCCGGCCCTGGAGCTGGCCAGCAGCCGCCAGGAAGAGCTCCCGGCCCTGATCATCGAAAGCGGGTTCGCCTATACCATGCCCCTTTTGCGGCTTCTGGGGATCGATATCGACGGCCTCGGTCTGGACGAGGATCGGGGGATGGACAACCTGGACAAGATGGCCCGGATCGACTTGCCCTGCCTGATCCTTCACGCGGAGAAGGACTGGATCATCCCCCTTTCCGACGGCAAGGCCCTGTACGAGGCTTGCCCGTCCACGGACAAGACCATGGTCCAGATCCCCGGAGCGGGTCACAATGACATCTTCCTCCGGGATCTGAACAGATACATGCAGGCCATCCGCAGTCTGGCGGACAAGGTGGAGTAGCCCGTTTTCTTCACTCAGGCCCAATGCCGTGATCAGCGTCTTTGGCCCTTTGGGGAGGCCCTTCAGCACTCCCTGCAGCAGGCCGGAGATATCTCGAGTACCGGTCTGTTGCAGGACAAGGGCTGTGACTGCCTTTGCCTGCCAGGGACTTCAGATGGCGATCCGCTTCCGGGACGCCGAACCATTTGATGCAACTAAAATGTAAAATCTATGCTGTTGCTTGTTGTTGAGGCATTGATTGATTGTGAATCCAATATATTGTTGTCTTCATCAAAGTAAGTGCCTACTATCCTATATTCTTTCCCTGCTGGCAAGGTAGCATTGTAATTCCACTCGACACCTGCATTCGGCTCTACCGATCTGCTCTTGGATTTGACTTCCACATAGAAACCATCGACAATTGTTCTGAAGCTGAGCACCACTTCACCTTCGGAAAATTCGCTTATTACGTTTACATTGCCGGAAATGGAGCCCGTCTCTGTGCTCTCAAGCTGGAAATTCCGGGTGAGCGTGTCACCAGCGCTCGGATTGATGGGGACAACTTCAGGGGCATATTCGTCCTTATAGGCCACGATATTCTGCTCCCCGGGAACGGTAAACAGGGTGTAGGTGGCATTGGTGGATCCCTCCACGCCCTCGGCCACTGTGGAGCCCAGGATCCGGATTCTGTTCGTCCCGTTCGCATCAGGATCGATCTTTTGCGCGGAAATCCCGGTCCCGTTCATGGCGGAGCCATTACTCACCTGTCCGCTGACCGTGACCTGGTTGGTCTTGTTCAGTACTCGTATGGTGGGCTTGAGCAGCCAGTTACCGCTTAATCCCGCCTTGATCACGGATCGGTCGGCGTCGAAGTCCAGAATGAGCTCCGTCGTTTCCCCTTCCGGAACAGTGAAGGGGCTGACCAGCTTGATACCCGTCTGAAAGCCGCTGGGCACTTTGAGCTTCTCTTGCTGGTCGCCGGAATCGCCTTTCAGGATGATGTAGTTGGCATACTGGTGCGGCACACCGAACTTATTTTCTTGAGAGTCATGCTCATCGCCAATAATGAGGCGCATTTGGGTGTATTTCCCGGACAGGACATCTGAGACCCCCAGATTCTCGATGACGCCGTTGATCAGCTCCAGCAGATCATAGGTTTTTTCCGGAGTGGCCACGGTCTCCCAGACGCCGTTCTGATGGTGCACCTTTACCTTGTCGATGGTCACATAGACCGCCTCATACTTGGTTGTGGCCGCGTCGGTCAGGCCGAGGGAAAGGGTTCCAATCGAGGAATCGCCACCTCCTGTACATCCCCCTTCGCAGAAGAAGAAAGCCAAGAGCACAATCAGAACACTCAGGAAAAGATGATTTTTGAAAAGTTTTGCCCACTCTTTCATAAACCATATCTCCGCAATAGTTTTCTGGAAGCATTAACCATATTATCCCTCGTATTCCGATACATTTCTCAGCTTGTCAAATGCTTCCTCCTCCTTTTGCCTGAAGATTAAGTCATTG
>JAZKRN010000045.1:0-16950 GCA_036628655.1 Desulfohalobiaceae bacterium
CCAACGCCGATGATACTGCGGAATTGATCCGTGGGAAAGTAGGTCGCTGCCAGGGTTCTTTTTTTTGTACCGTTCCCCGTTCCCCGTTCTGCGTTCTGCGTTCCCGGTTCCCCGTTCAACGTTCTGCGTTCAGGGTTTCCCGTTTGGCGTTCCGTGTTCGGGTTTTCGGAGAGAGCGGCACGTGACTGCGCAAAGCCCCCAGGCCGACAGGATCCTGTCGCCCTGGGGGCTTTTTTTCGTGCTATTTCGTGTTATTTCGTGGGAAGATCTTTGTTTGTCTTTTTCCGTGCCATTCCGTGTTTTTCCGTGGGCAGCTCTTCTCTTTCTTCTGGATGGGAGAACCATTGGATACGGGCCAAGGCCGGGTGACAGGCAAGTACACAAAAGCCCCCTGGTTGACCGGATAGGTCAACCAGGGGGCTTTTTTCGTGCCGTTTCGTGTTCTTTCGTGGGCAGTTTCTTGGGTGGCCCCCTCTCAGTAATTGGAGAGGGGCAGGACTAGGACTCGATGGCGATCTTCTTGCCCTGCGCCTTCTCCTGCTTGGGCAGGGTCACGGTCAGGATGCCGTTCTTGAAGGACGCCTTGACGTTGTCCTCGTCCACCGAGGAGGACAGGGGGATGGTGCGGGAGAAGGCACCGTAGCTCCGCTCGATGCGCTGATAGTTCCCCTCATTCCGCTCGTCCTCGAACTTCTTCTCGCCCTGCAGCACCAGCATGTTGTTCTGCAGGGAGATGTCGATGTCCTTGCTGTCCATTCCCGGCAGCTCGGCCTCGACCGTGATGTTGCGATCATCCTCGCTGATGTTCACAGCGGGATACTCCATCTGGCCCAGGCCGGTTTCCAAGGGCGTCCGCCACAGATCCTCCATCAGGTCGAACATGGTTCTGGGACTCTGCGGAGTTTCCATGGCGCTTCGTCTCTCGGTGGGCAGAAACCTGCGGAACATAGCGCATCACCTCCTTTTTCCGGAATTTTCCCCTTTCATTTTGTCCAATAAATCGTCTCTCCGAGGTGTCAATCCCCAGAGAGACGATTTAAGTCATAAATTCCGGTCAATTGGAGGCAAGGGGCATATATGGGGGCCCCTCCGGTTCTCGAGCAACCTAGAGGCGAGCTGTTATTGGGTTCGGCTGGATTGCATGCCCGTGCCGTGCAACCGGTCGATCATTTGCTGGCCCTCGTCCGTTCGTTTCCATGCCTCGTAGAACTGCATCCATTGCTCGAAGGAGTAGATCTGCTCCTCCAGCTGGTCCTCCTGGGCGCTGACCCACATGTGGAAGAGGCTCAGCTCCACCTCGTAACTGGGGCTGTTCAGGACGCTGGGAATGAGCTCGGGGCGGTAGCGCACGCCATCCAGCTCGGAGCTGATGTGGTTAACCACGGCTTCCCGCGATTTCTCCGGCGTAAGGGGCTGGCTGTTCATCTTGGCGGCGAGCCGGGCCAGGATCCCGTAGCTCTGTTCCAGGTCCTGCAAGATTTCCTGAGGAACCTCCAGGACAAGCCCTTCCTCGGTTTCCTTGGTGAAATAAAAGCGCAGCCACATCTCGAACTTGCTGATGTCCGTGGTTTCCTTGAGGGCTTGCTTGAAATCGTCAGCCATGTATTGCTCCTTTTCGTATGTCTTTTGCGGCCCCTCTCCCCTCTGTGAGGCCGATGTATTCGGGCATTCAACCGCGTATCGTGAACTGAGATTCACACCTCAGGTCCTGCGGCAGACGAAAACCACTCGGCCCAGAAGGCGCACCGACTGCCATTCCTCGTTCTTGACAACCGAGGAAGGGTAGCTCGGGTTGTCCGCGTAAATGACCGTACCGTGCGGCAGCCGATCCAGCCGTCTGAGAACCACTCCTCCGCCGATGCCCAGGGCATGGATGCGCGTCGGCTGAACGGCCTGCACGCTTTGGTCCAGAAGGACCAGGTCGCCTGAACGGATTTCCGGGTGCATGCCCTCTTCCCTGATCGCAAGGGCCACCATCTGTTCGGCATTGCCCAGGCCGTCCAGGATATGGGCATCGAGTTGAAGCGACTGAGGGTCCTGAGGATCGGCTGCCCGGAATTCGCCGTTTGTGTCCAGTTGCGGCTCGACGCGCCTGATCCGGGCCGGCCGGGATTCCCCGGATTGCGGCTCGAGATAGGCCGTCCCCCTGCCGCGGGCCAACCAGTCCGCATTGAGGTTGAGCTCGCTGGCCAGGGTGACGATCCATCGATTGGGTACCTGGTTCTTGTGTTTGGCCAGGGAAACGCTCGCCCGACCCACTTGGAGAAAATGCGCCAGCTGGGACTGGTTCTGGATGAACGAAACGGACTTGAGACGCTCGAAAAAGGCCTGGAAACTTTGTTCATCCATGGACACGGCTCACAGCGGCGAATACCACTTGCTTTTTCCGGCGACAAAACTCCAGTGGCCGGGCACTCCCCTCCGTGTGGAGAAGGAGGGATTCTCCAGCCAGGATTTGATATGCGAGTAGGCCTCGTGGACCTGGCGGAACTTTTGGCTGCATCCTCCCACATCGGGGTGATGCCTCAAAGCGGCCTGTCTGTATGCCGCCTTGGCCGTATCCTCCGGATTGGGGCTGGACAGGAGATCCTTTTTGTTCATGCACAACTGCAAGAGATGGCCGGAGATCCTGGAGGCGGAATATTCCTTTTGGGGCTGGACCAGATTCCGGCCCACGATGCGCGAATGGCCCTGTTGCAGAAGATGGTCCACGGTGCGTCGCTCGCTTTTGCATCTTTCGAGATAGTCCCACCACAGATTGCCCAGCTCAAAGACCATTCCGTCGATATCCTGGGCCGGTTTTTTTCCGGGTGTGCGCTGGTAGAAATAGGTGTATACCGCCTCGGAATGCCGGCTGAGCAGATTGAGAATGAGCACGGATTCCGTGAAGGAGAAAGTGGCGTATTGGGCCCGCATGGCGCGCAGGAGGTTGTTGAACCACCTGAGCTTGAAGGCGAACTGCGACCTGCAGGCATCAGAGCAGTAGCGCACGCGGTTCTTGCTCGTGGGCTTCCCGCAACAGAGGCAAATTTTGATGCACTTGTCCTTGTATTGGGGATTTTCAGGTACGTTCGTCCTCATAAAGTCTTTGTAACATCGGCGCAGACGGGAGACAAGATTTGCGGCGATCTGCCTCTCGGTGTCCGGATTGTGTTCCGGAGCTCGGGACAACCGAGCAGGCAAAAAGGGGGGGTGGTGAAGGCGGAGCCATGCGATGCCTGCCGCGAATCTGCGGCGATGGTATCCGGTTCGCGACCAGTTACCAGGTATCTGTGAGGAGATACGAGTAAGGAGTGCTGAGCTCTCCCTCAGACCCATCATCTCACCTATCCTCTGAGCACGGGTCCGGGAATCAGGTCATGAATGTTCTTTTCCATTCAAACCGGGCGCCCCGGCCTAGCGGCGGAGCTCTTGGTACGGATGCCTCGGTTTACTCGCCGTTCTCCTCCTCCTCGCCTTCATTGTCCGGCAAAAAGGGCTGCAACACCTTGAAGGGGAGGCTCAGGGTGCGCTTCATGATCCCGAACACCTCCGAGCCCACTGCCTGGGGCGACATGGGGACCACCGCAGGGTCTTTCATCTTCCCGAAGATCTGAAAGGGAATGGTGACCAGGGTGTTGTCCATGATGTAGTTGACAATGGGGATCCAGCTGATAATCCGGTCCACGGTTTTGAGCGGCGAAACGAGGACGATGAGATTCAAGCGCTGGGTCGCAAAATCAATATCCCCGGTTGCTGCAAGCTTAAGGCTTTTGCCGTCAACGACCGCTTTGTTGAGTTGCAGGACCTGGCCTTGAATGTCCCCTTCGATGTCGATGCTGTTGTACCCCAGCCCATCTTCCTGAAGATCGGGGACTTTGCCGAAAAGGATCTCCGAGGCGTTGAGCAGGGCGAGCAGCTTGGCCAAAACGGTGATCCGATAGATCCGCCCCTCCCGGGCCTGAAAGCGGAGTTTTCCCTTGTTGTTGCTTTTCAGCTCCGAGAGTGACTCTCCTTCTCCGCCGGTCCTCAGATTCAGGGCGTATTTGCCGGATATCAGATTCTCGCCGCCCCCCAGGCAGGAGCTCGTCCGGGCGAGCTCCTGGTCCCTGATGTTTGCGGAGAGCTCCGCGGAGATGCTCGATACTCCGAATACGATCTGCCCCAGAGGGTCGAGCTGACATAGTCCCATCTCACTGATCAGGAGGGTGAGTTTGTCCCGGCTAATGTCAACCGCCCCCTGGACGGGAGCGATGTTCAGGTCTCCCAGCCGGAAGGCGTCGATCATGACATCTGCGGTCCCCTTGATACGGGAGAGGTTCACTGTGCCGTCCGCGGAACCTTCCTTCTCCGCCATGTCCTGCACGGCCTTGAGCCATTCATAGTCCAGCTTCCCGGCACGGAGCTTCATATCCAGGATGTTGGCTTCAGGGGTGATGTTTACGCTGCCGCTCAGATCGATAGGCCTGTGGTTGAGCAGGAGGTGGAGCGTGTGCGCGGTTATTTCCTTGCCCTTCCCCTCCAGATGGACCCTATCCAGCTCGAGCAGGGGGATTCCGAATCGTTCCGGCAGATTCAGCGAATTCACCCGGAGTGTCCCTTTGCTGTCCACGAAGCGGAATGGGGCCATCTGCAGCTCGACATGGAAGTCGCCCTCCAGTTCGCCCCTCAGCGTGCCCGGATGGCGGAAGGCCGTGCGAAGGTCCTGCATGGCGAGCTTTCCGTCGAAGTACGTGTTCAGACGGTTGTTCTCGAGGCTGGCCTCGATGGTGACGGATCTGTCGCCGTGTCGCAGCTGGAGATCGTGCAGGCGGTATTTCGAGGCTTTTGCGGATGCATTGACCCGGCCGGTCGTTCCTCCGGCGAGCTCGAAGTCCGTGCGCAGGGAGAAATTGTTTTCCCCGCGCCATTGGAACCGCCCCTGGCTGAAGGACAGGGGTGCCTTGATCTGGAGCGGCTCGGGAACGGGGAGCAGCGTATAGAGCTGGTCCAGAATTTCCGGGGATCGGAGATCACCCCGCAGCGAGCCCTGGGCCGACGAAATCCGGAAATCTTCCTGCTCCAAGGTGAGCTCCCCATGGCTGAAGATGCGGGAGCTCGACGAGGACAGCCTCAATCCGGACCAGGACAGGCCCTGTACGTCGCCGGAGAGGGAGTCGACGGATCCCTCGAGGGACTGCTCCAGAAACGGCGAGGTCATTGCGAAGCGCGGGAGGCTGCCGGAAGCGCTGAAATTCCACTGGTCAGGGGAAGGCAGGGGGCCTGTCAGGCTGAAGCGTTCCAGGTCCATACGACCCTCGAGTGTCTCAAGGGTCTTCCTTCTGCCGGCAAGGACGGGCAGATCCTTGACTGCTGCTGCGAGCTCCTCCAGAGCCAGCTCGGCTTTGCCTCCGTCCAGGCGCATGGCGATCCGGGACCCGAACCGGATGTTCCCCTCGAGACGCCCGATGGAGCTGTTGCCCAGGGTCCCCCTGAGTCCGCTGAAGCGCAGGGTCTTCTGCGCAAAGCTGAGCCTGCCCCGGCTCAGGGAAAAGGGCAGGGGAAAGCCGGCGTGCTTGGCCCGGAGATCGAGGTGTTTAAGCTCCACATCCCATTCCAGCTCTTCCCCCTTTTTGGCCATGCTGTAGGTTGCGTCCGCGTTGCCGCGCAGCGTTTCGATGTCGCGCAAATGGCGCTGGAATTCGGGAATGTCCAGGGTCCGGTCCAGCAAGTCCACTGTCTGGGCCAGATCGAGGCGGGATTCCAGATACAGGCTGAGCGGATCGACGCCGTCCTCGAGGCCGAAGGCGGCCCGTCCGGCAGTGATCTCGCTTTTGCCAAAATCCGCGGAGAGATCGTTCAAGCTCAGGGCGTTTTCGACGATATGGAATGTGCCCCCCACTCGATGGAGCATTATATCCGGTTTGGGGAGATCGACCTTCCCCTCCTCCACCCGGCCCAGGATGCTCAGATTGGCCAGGACGGCTTCCTTGTCCTTTCCGGAGCTCTTGATCCGGGTCCATGGGAGTCTTCCCTCGAGGATGATGGAAAAGCTTTCGATGAAGTCCTGATCCGGAAAAAGCTTCCTGCAGGTGGCGGCCGCGGAGGGGATGCGCACGTCCCCCGCTTCGAACTCGAGGTTGAGGCCTTGATCCTTTTTTCGCGTGTTCAGGGAGCCGGTCAGGTTCAACCGGGGGTCGGCCAGATCGATCTCGTACAGGCGTATCTTTGTTCCAGCCCCTTTCCTGGTGATGGTGGTCCGACCGGAGTTGATGCGGATCCGGCCTTTTCCGCCGGGGGTGATTAGATCAATCCAGGAAGGCTTCAGGCGCACGGAGGCTTGGTACTGATCCCCTCCGGAGAATGAAAAGTCCGCGTCCATGCCGACACTGGAGGCGCCGGCCCACCGGGCCACATCGGGGGGGAGGTAGGGAGCCAGCAGCTCGAGGCGGAGTTCTTCGGTCCGGAGCGTGCCCCCGACCTTTGTGCGCTGTGCATTGCTCTCCAGGGACAGGGACAGCTTGCTGCTGAAATTGGTCTCCGTCTGCAGATGCAGACGGACTTTTTCCGCGATATCCACATCGGCACGGATGCCGTGCATGTGAATAACGGTGTCTCTGAAGATCTGCAGCTCGCCGTTCCGGATGGTTCCTTCCACAGGGGGGAGGGCTCCCAGAAGCGCGGACAGCCCCTTGGGTTCCTCCGGGCGCGCCCATTCCACGGTTTTTTTGGGGAGTCCCATGATGACCCGGAGATCCTGGATATGAAATCCCCCCGGTTGCGGGGAGCCGCTTAAAAGGCTCGCAAGATCGGGGTATCCGTCCAGTCTTTGGATCTGGACCAGCGCTCTGCCAGGGAGCTTCACCGACAGATTCTCGAGGCTGATATGGGGAAAGGGCAGGATTTCGACCTTTGCGCCTCCAAGGTCGACGCGGGTTTCCGGGACCTTCTTGCCGAGCTCTCGGGCCAGAAGCCCCTCCACGGCTCCCTGGCTGAGGTAGTGGGGCAGGATCAGGACGAGACCCAGATAGACAAGGGCGAGACATACGGCCGCATGGGCGAGGAAGAGGCCGAGGCAAACGGGAAGACGAAGGAATCTGCTGTGGTGTCGCATAAATCGGGGAAATATTCCTTGGGGCGGGGGCCTGGGGTGCAAAGGGTTGCTGACTGCTTGCTTGAAGAATGCAAGAAAGTGTAGCATGAAAGCTTGAGCGAAACAAATTGGGGAGGTTCCCGTTTGACCGGCTGAAGGGGGCGTCCTCCCAAATCTTCTACCCAGTGAGCCAAGCTATGCGAAGACCTCTCATTCTCGCGTGCGTCTGTCTCCTGCTCCTCGGATCCGTCTGCGGGGCCGGGGCGGGGGAATATCTGGACCGGTTCGAGGACCGGGTGAGCGAGTTCCGGCTCGAGAACGGCATGCGCTTTGTGGTGATCGAGCGGCACAAGGCCCCGGTGGCCAGTTTTGTCAGCTTCGTGGACGCGGGCAGCGTCAACGAGCCGAGAGGCAAAACCGGGGTGGCCCATGTTCTGGAGCACATGGCCTTTAAGGGAACGCCCGACATCGGGACCACGAACTGGAGCAAGGAAAAGCCCCTGCTCGAGGAAATGCAGCGGGTCTATGCCCGCATCAGGGATCTGGAGTCCGCGAAGGACGCGGACGAGGACAAGCTGCGGGAGCTCAGGGACAAGCTGGAGGCGCTGCGGGAAAAGGCCGGGCAATACGTCGAGTCCAACGAATTCTCCCGCATCATCGAGCAGGAAGGAGGGGTGGACCTGAATGCGGCCACTTCCGCGGACTACACCATGTACCAGTGCAGCCTTCCCGCGCACAAGGCCGAGCTGTGGTTCTCCATGGAGTCACGGCGCTTGGCAGATCCCGTCTGGCGTGAGTTCTTCACCGAAAAACAGGTAGTGCTCGAGGAACGGCGGAGCCGAGTCGAGTCCAATCCCATCGGCCGCCTGATCCAACAACTCACTGCAACCGCGTACAGCGCCCATCCCTACGGCAGCCCCACGATCGGCTGGACCTCGGATCTTCAGAATCTTGGCCCCAGCGATCTGCAAAATTTCTACGAGCGGTTCTACCGGCCGGGCAACATCACCGTCGCCGTGGCCGGGGATGTCCATCCGGATCGGATGCGGAGACTCGCGCGGCGCTATTTCGGGGAGATGGCCGGAAAAGGGGAGCCCGTGCGGGATCATGTTACCGCCGAGCCGAAACAGGAGGCGACAAAGCGCCTCAAGCGGACCACCGTAAATCAGCCCGCCTATGCCAGGGCCTATCATTCCGTTGCCCGCAGTGACTCCGATGCTCCCGCGCTGGATTGTTTGGCACGGATCCTGGCGCAAGGGCGAACCTCGCGTCTCTATAACAAGCTGGTTCAACAGGAACGTCTGGCGACCCAGGTCATGGCCTTCAACGGATATCCCGGGGACAAGTATTCCTCCCTTTTCGTGATTTTCGCCGTGCCCAATCAGGGAGTGGGGCTTGAGGAGCTGGAAAAGGGGATCGAGGGCGAGCTCGAGCGGCTCCGGGAAGAAGGTGTGGATCCCGAGGAGCTGCAGCGGGCCAGGACAGCGGTCCGTGCGGAGCTCATTCGAGGGCTGGACTCCAACATGGGGCTGGCCAAGTCCTTTGCCCAGGCTGAGGGCCAATTAGGTGATTGGCGCAGGGCGTTCACCTATCTGGACCGGGTGGAGGAAGTTACCCCCGAAGAGGTCCGCGAGGCGGCGGATACCTATATCCGGGACGAGAATATGAGCGTGGCCAAGTTGGTCCATGAGGACGAGAAACAGACGGAGTGATCCATGTGGAGATGTTGGAGGATTGCCGGCTCCTGGACCGGAATCGTGGTGCTCGGGTTCCTTCTGGTCGGTCTGCTGACGGCTTGCGCCCGGAACGGCCCGGGTCCGGAGAGCCCCGAGGCCCTTCGCTTCGAAGGATCCGTGAGCTGGCCGGAATACGATGTGCGGACCTTCCAGCTGGACAATGGGGTGCGCTTTTTCCTGCTCGAGGACCACGAGCTCCCTCTGATTGATATGCAGGTCACCCTTCGGTCCGGTGAGATCGAGGTTCCCGAGGGCAAGGAGGGCCTCGCGCGCATTGTGTCGGACGCGATGCGGAGCGGCGGAAGCAAGGAGCATCCCGGCGCGGCGCTGGATGCGCTTTTGGAAAACAGGGCCGCGGAAATGGACTTTTCCTTTTCCCTGGGTTCCGGCAGTGCCAGCCTCAACTGCCTGAAAGAGGATTTTCCCCGTCTGCTGCCGGTATTCATGGATGTCCTGCAGAATCCCCGCTTCCCCCAGGACAAGATCGCCCTGGCCAAGCAGCAGCTGCGGACCTCCATATCCCGCCGCAATGACGAGCAAAGGGATATCGCCGTCCGCAAGTACAAGAAGCTCATCTACGGCGAGGATTCGGTCTACGCCAGGGTGCCGCAGTACGAGACCGTGGAGGCGATCGGTCGCGAGGACCTGGTGCGGTTCCAGGGACAAGCCGTGCGGGCGGGAAATCTCTATGTGGGGCTGGTGGGCGACTTCGAGGCGGATAAGATGGAGGATCGCCTGCGCGAGGCCTTTTCCAGGGTGAAGTCGGGGCGGAAGGAGCTGGAATTTCCCGAGGTGGGCTCCAGCTCCAAGCGGTCCGTGCATCTCGTGGACAAGCCCAATGTGAACCAGACCTACATCCTTATGGGCCACATGGGCGATCTGCGAAAGAATCCGGATTATCCCGAGCTCCAGGTCCTGAACGAGGTCCTGAGCGGGGGCTTCTCCGGTCGGCTCTTCCAGGAGATCCGGACCAGGCGAGGCCTGGCCTATTCGGTCTTTGGCAGATACGGATGCAATATCGACTATCCGGGAATGTTCTTTGTCGGCGTCCGGACCAAGTCGGAGACGACCCTGGAAGCCATCCGGGCCGTGGAGAAGGAGCTCAAGGCCGTCCGCAGCGAGGGCGTCGATGCGGAGGAGGTCCGACGGGCCAAGGACCGTTTCCTGAATTCCCTGGTATTCAGTTACGACACACCGCAGAAGGTCCTGCAGAGGCGCATGCACTATGCCTACAAGGGCATGGATCGGGACAGCTTCGAGGAGTTGATTGGGGAAGTCAAAGACGTGGATCGGGGAGATGTGGAACGGGTTGCCGAACAATATTTGCATCCGGAGAAGATGAAGATTCTTCTGGTGGGCAACAAAGAGGAGCTGCAGGATGAGCTCTCGGCAATGGAGGAGGAGGTTCGTGAGCTCGAGCTTTCATCTGCTGAGCCGAGCTCGCGTCAGTCGGCAATAATTCGTTGACAATCGGCTCAAAATGAATAATTCAAGCCAAACGTAACTATTCAGTGCGCCAGGCAAAACCGTGATGTTCACGGGGCATTTTTTCATCTAGCACCTCCGACTCTGGATTTTCTAACGCTCGCCACGCGGGGGCATCCCTGCCCCCACCCGACTCTCGTTCGTTGCTGTTGTTCCACGGCTTAGCAGGATATTTTTTCAGCAACGAGCTTTTGGCCATGAAAAGCTTGTTCACGGTCGGGTTTCCCCCACGTGGCGAGCGAAGAAAATCGAACAGAGTCTCCGCTGAATTGATTCAAAAATACCCCGTGGACATTTACGCTGAGTCCAGAGAAGTGCTGAATAGTTACGAGCAAACCAGCAAAGGGCAAACAAAGGGTGATTCCAAAAAATGTCTAAAAAATCCACATTCCTTCAACTCAAAGAAAACGAAAGGGCCTACCGCAGGGATATTATCCTGAGCGCGGCGCTCCATCTCTTCAGCCAGTATTCCTTCCACGATATCGGAATGCGGGATATTGCCGAGGAGGCGGGGATTTCCCCGGCCTCGATCTACCGCTATTTCTCCAGCCGGGACGATATCCTGACCGAGATTTTGAGTGAGGAAATAAACAACGGCAGGCAGAAACAGTGGAAGCGGGTTGAATCGGGATTCACATCCCTGGAGGATCTCGCCGCGGGAATCGTGGACTTTTTCTGGGAGCGCGAGTCCACGCTCCAGATCGTGGGGCACTTCATGTGGAACTACGACGTGGACGAGGAAGCCAAGAAGAAATTCCGCAGCCTCCAGAAGTCCTACCTGGACGAGTTCGACAGGGTCCTCATGGGGATGGGCTTTGAGGGGAGCAACGTGCGCCTCTTTTCCAAGGCCTTTTTCGCCTCCCTCTTCGGGATCATCGCTTCCTACCGCAACTATCCCCAGGGCGCGGACACGGAGAACGCGTACAACAATCTCCACCTTTTGGCCCAGACCACGGCGGCCATCTTCAAGAACGGGATGCAGAATATGGACACTGAAGCCCTCGGGGCTCCGGAGATCTGTCAGGCCACCACCCCCCGCGAGTAGTCCTTCGGCCGTAAGGCGCCGCAGACTGTTGAAAAAAGTCCTTATCAGGCAGCCAGGGCGTTCAAAAATTCCAAGTGACGGGCGAAAAAAGTTCAAGGTCGAAGTTCACCCAGTGAAACCTTCTTTTGTTTCACTGGGGCGTAGTGAGTCTCCATCAGAGTTTGAATCCGGCACCTATTTGTGAAGCCAAGTCAATCAGACGTCCTTTTGTCACCTCAAATAGGTGCCGGACAACGCCGCAATTAAAAGATTTACAACGTCCTGTCCGGGCAGTGCCGGGAATTGCCCGTCCTCTCCTCGTGCTTCAGGATTCTTGAGGCGTCGGTCTTGGCGGGGAAATACGCGATATTGCACCCGTTGGGGATACGGGTGTCCATGGCATTGAGCGGGCCGCCCCTTGGAGAAAAGGGGGGCCCGGAAATGCCTATTCGTCCGCAGGATTGATCTGGACCAGCTCGATGTCGAAATTGAGGGTCTTGCCCGCCAGCGGGTGATTGGCGTCAAGGGTCACATTTTGATCGTCGATCTCGGTCACCGTGACATACACCACCTGGTCCTCAGGGGTGTTCAACTGGAGCATCATTCCCTCTTCGGGTTGGATGTCCTCGGGAAGGTTTTCCCGGGGGACCTGAACCACGCCCTGTTCGTTGTATTCCCCGTAGGCCCTTTCCGGCTCAACGGTGATGTTCTTCTTCTCCCCTTCGTCCATGCCTTCCACGGCTTCCTCGAACCCGGGAATGATCTCTCCCTCCCCGAGGGTGAAGTCCATGGGGGACTCCTCGTAGGTGGAATCGAAAACGGTTCCATCGTTCAGGGTGCCGTGATAGTGGACTTTGACGGAACTGCCTTGCTTGGCTGTAGCCATGATACCTCCCGATGTATTGGATGCTTGCCGCAGGTGGACCCGATGTCCGCCAGCGGTTGTTGCTCCGGCTTGCCCTCCCTGTATTGTAAGGACGCTCCTTTTGGTATAGGCTACCGGAATTGCGATGACGCGGGGTCTTTGCGCCCCTGTATCTCCCTTCTGCGATTTTTTGACGGAGACCTCGCGAAGGCGGGATCGCAGCAGACCCGACAATGAGCGCTGCCGAAGAGAGACTGTTCAAGGGGGGAACGGCCTGAGCACGGAAGCCGCTTTTTTCGAGCGAAGTGAGCTCCGGGCCGGGTTCGCTGCAAAGAGCAGAATCTATGCGGTCATTCAACAACCATAGGGAAAAAAATTTCTGCGTGCAACCGTTGAGAAGCTGATCGAATGAATTTTTTCCGTCCGTGCGGTTGGCCTCTAAGCCAACATCCGGCCGGAATCATATCATCAAAGATTTCGAACAGGAAAAGGAGCGGATATGGAGCGGCAAAGCGGCAAGGGAAAGATTCTGGGCATCCTGGTCCTCATTCTTCTCGTCTGCGCCTCGGGGTTGTATTTCCTTGTGGCGGACAGAGAGAAACCAAGCATAAGCCTGGGGCCGGACGCGGAATACATGAACGGCGAGGCGAGTGTGGAGATCACCGTCAGGGACAGCGCCTCGGGAGTGGCCCATGTGCGTGTCGCCGCCTTGCAGGAAGACGAGGAGAAGACCCTGCTCGAGGCCACCCCCGGTGGCAGTCCCGAAAAGTGGTCCGAGTCCCTCCCCGTGGCAGAGACGGATCTGGAGGAGGGCTCCTTCAGGCTGGTGGTCTCGGCCCTGGACAGCTCCTGGGGCCGTTTTTTCCAGGGGAGGCAGGCAAGCGCGGAAAGGAAATACGTCCTGGATACGACTCCGCCCCGGATCAGCCTGGAAAGCTTTCGGCACAATCTGAAGCGGGGAGGTTCGGGGCTCGCCGCCTTTCGGGTCCAGGAGGAGCCCCAGCAAGTGGGCATTTCCGTGGGCGATGCCTTCTTTCCGGCCTATAGGCAGGAAAACGGGATCTATCTCGGCCTTTTTACCCATCCCTATGAAATGGAGGCCCAAGGGGCCCAGGCCCTGGTTGTCGCGCGGGACCGGGCGGACAATGTCCAGGAGGTCTCCCTGCGCTATTCGGTCAAGGACAAGCGCTTTCCCCGCAAACGGATACGCATTTCGGAGAGCTTCCTGAATCGGAATATGCCGTCCTTCCAGCAGGATTTCCCTGGGATCGAGGACAAGCTCGAGCTCTTCGTGGCGGTCAACGAAAAGCTGCGGGACAAGAACAGGGCCACCATTCGCGGGATCGGGCGCGAGGCTACTCCTCAACCCCTTTGGCGCGGAAGGTTTTTGAGGCAGCCGGATTCGGCCAGGCAATCCTCCTTCGCGGTCAAACGGGACTATTACTACAATGGGGACAAGATCAGCCAGTCCACCCATCAGGGCATCGATCTGGCCTCCGTGGCCAGGGCCCGTGTTCCGGCGAGCAATGTGGGCAAGGTGGTGCACGCGGATCGGTTGGGCATCTACGGCAAGGCGGTGATTATCGACCACGGCCTCGGGCTGCAGAGCCTTTATGGGCATCTCTCCGAAATCGTAGTGGAAAAGGGCCAGCGCGTGGACAAGGGCGATGTCCTGGGCCGAACCGGAGCCACCGGACTGGCCGGCGGGGATCATCTCCACTTCGAGATGATGATATCCGGAATCCCGGTGTCGCCCGTGGAATGGTGGGACGGGAGCTGGATCGAGAAGAACATCGGTCCCAAGGCGGAGAAGGCACGAGCACAAAAAGAAGAAGGATAGCCGAAAGGGGTTTACCTGATCTGTATTTAGTATTAGGGTGCCTCAAATTTTCCCCAAGGTATTTGGCCCAAAAAAATAGGAATATAAAGGTGTTACGGACTCGGTCCGGCTCTCTGGCCAACGGAGACAGCGACGGCCATGCAGGCCGGGATGCCGGAGAGGAGCTTTTCGCCATCGGCCCGAAGCTTCGTGTCCGGCAGTGCGCCGCGCCCTTTGTATCAGTGGTTCGGCCCGGGTTCGCCCGGAATGAGGGTTGTATCAAACAGCAGGCGGAGGAACAGCATGTTCGAGATTCTTCGACGCGAATTAATGGCTGATGAGACGGTGGTCCTGAACGAACTCAGCGCCCCTCTCATCGCGAAAAAGGCCCTGCCCGGCCAGTTCGTCATCCTGAGGGCGAACGAGACCGGGGAACGCATCCCCCTGACCCTGGCGGAAACCAATCCCACCAGGGGCACGATCACCATCATCTATCAGGTGGTGGGCAAGAGTACCGCTCTGTTCAAGAGCATGAAGGTGGGGGAGCGGTTCATGGACATAAGCGGCCCCCTGGGCCGGCCCACGGACATCGAGAAGCTCGACGGAGAGGTTGTCTGTGTGGGCGGCGGCACCGGCGTGGCCGTGCTCTATCCCATCACCAAGGCCTTCAAGGACATGGGGAACAACGTAACCTCCATCATCGGGGCGCGCTCCAAGGACCTGGTCATGCTCGAGGACCGCATGCGCAACGCCTCGGATGAGCTCCACGTGTGCACCGATGACGGCAGCTACGGGCACCACGGCTTTGTAACGGACATGCTCAAGCATGTGCTGGAGAACAAGGACGTGCGCCAGGTGATCGCCATCGGGCCGGTGCCCATGATGAAGTTCTGCTGCCAGATGACCGCGGAGTTCAATGTCAAGACCCTGGTCAGCCTGAACACGATCATGGTGGACGGCACGGGAATGTGCGGCTCCTGCCGGATCACCGTGGGCAAGGAGACCCAGTTCGCCTGTGTGGATGGCCCGGAGTTCGACGGCCATCAAGTGGACTTCAACGAGCTTTCGGCCAGGCTCCAGGCCTATACGCCCGAGGAAAAGCAGGCCTATGAGAAGCACAAGTGCGAGTGTCAGACGGACTAACCCACGGGAATGAGGGGGGTCCGCGCGAGACACGCCGAGCAGCGAAAGCCCATCAGGAATATTGTGCCTTTCCCCGCTGGGAAGAGGCGAACAGGATCCTAGCCGAAAAGGGAGACGGACATGGCCGAAGAGAAGAAGAAGAAGGAGAGCATCCCCAGGCAGGAAATGCCTGAACAGGAACCGAACGTACGCAATGGGAATTTCGACGAGGTCCCTCTCGGATACTCCCCCGAGCTGGCCCAGAAGGAAGCCGAGAGGTGCCTGCAGTGCAAGAAGCCCGCCTGTATCCAGGGCTGTCCGGTGGAGATCGACATCCCCGGATTCATTGCCCACATCAGGGACGGGGAGTTCACCAAGTCCATCCGCAAGATCTGGGAGATGAACAGCCTGCCTGCGGTGTGCGGACGGGTCTGCCCCCAGGAGGATCAGTGCGAAGGGATGTGCATCCTGGGCAAGAAGGACAAGCCCGTGGCCATAGGGCACCTGGAGCGCTTTGCCGCGGATTACGAGCGGCTCTACGGCTCGGGCGAGCTGCCGCCCCAGGCCGGGTCCACCGGCAAGAAGGTCGCCGTCGTGGGATCCGGCCCGGCAGGGCTTACCGTGGCCGGGGACCTCATTCTGCAGGGCCACGACGTGACCATATTCGAGGCCTTCCACAAGGGCGGCGGGGTCCTGGTCTACGGGATTCCCGAGTTCAGGCTCCCCAAGGATATCGTGGCCTCGGAGTTGCACTATCTGGAGCGTCTGGGGGCCAAGTTCGAATACAACGTTGTCGTGGGCAAAACCATGGACGTGGACGAGCTCTTCGCCGAAGGCTATGAAGCGGTCTTCATCGGCGTGGGCGCCGGGCTCCCCACCTTCCTCAACCTCCCGGGCGAGAACATGGTGGGCATCTATTCCGCGAACGAATACCTGACCCGGGCCAACCTGATGAAGGCCTACCTCTTTCCGGACTACGACACGCCCCTTATGCAGGGGAAGGATGTGGTGGTCATCGGCGCGGGCAACGTGGCCATGGACTCGGCTCGCACGGCCCTGCGCATGGGCGCGGACAAGGTCCGCATCGTGTACAGGCGCTCCGAGGCGGAGATGCCCGCCAGGGTGGACGAGATTCATCACGCCGAGGAAGAGGGGATCGAGTTCTATCTCCTGACCAATCCGGTTCGGTTCCTCGGGGACGATCAGGGGAGAGTCCAGGGAATGCGCTGCATGCAGATGGAGCTGGGCGAGCCCGACGAATCGGGCAGGCGCAAGCCCAAGCCCGTCGAGGGCTCGGAGTTCACTTTGGACTGCGATCTGGCCGTCGTCGCCGTGGGTGCGGGCGCCAATCCCGTTCTGACCCACAACACCGAGGGCATGGATCTGACCAAGAAGGGCTATGTGGTCGCGGACCCCAAGACGGGCAAGACCATGAAACAAGGTGTCTGGGCCGGCGGAGACATCGTCACCGGCCAGGCCACGGTCATTCTCGCCGCGGGAGCCGGCAGGCTCGCCTCCAACTCCATCCACGACTATCTCTCCATCGGTTGGTAACACTCTCCGGGGCGCCCATCCCAGGGCGCCCCGATACATAAGTCCCTCATTTTCCTGGATACCCCCGTCTTGACAGGGCTGTGTTCCCTTGCTAAGAATTAGCACTCAATGGGAAAGAGTGCTAAAAGACACCGTGTCCACACCCTAACAGCCTGTTGAAAAAGTTTTTATCCGGCAACGCGTTCAAAAATTTCAAGGGTCAGGCGCGACCCGGCACTCACTTTTTCCCCCGAAGTTCAATATATTACGAGCAAACATAAAAAAAGTGAGTGCCGGGCAAGCTCGTAGTTTACC
>JAZKRN010000046.1:0-16734 GCA_036628655.1 Desulfohalobiaceae bacterium
TCCACGTACTCTTTGCAGCGCGGGCTTTGAAGGTGATACCGGTAAGATCTTTCTAACGCGCAGAACAAGGGCTCGCACGTATATGAAACACGGCCTCAGCGCAGGCCCCGTTGAGCCACGCCTAGCCCTTTCTCCCAACAATTCAACAAGTTGAACACATTTTATACAAAAAAAGGGAAGAATTTATGCTGGACCGCGAAGAGGCCGTGAGCCTTCTGCACAGCAAGGGACTCGAGGATAACCTTATCGCCCACTGTCTCCAGACCGAGGCCGTAATGCGGCACCTGGCGGACCGCCTCGGCAGTGACACGGATCTCTGGGGAATCACCGGCCTGTTGCACGATCTGGATTATCCGGGGACCAAGGACGACGCCGCCAGACACGGCCTGGAGACGGCGCGCGAGCTCGAGGGCAAGCTTCCCGAGGAAGCCCTGCAGGCTATACAGGCCCACAACAGCGAGGAAAACGGAGCGGTTCCGGAAAACGAATTCGACTTTGCCCTGCGCTGCGGCGAGTCCGTGACCGGGCTCGTCAGCGCCAACGCCCTGGTCCGGCCCCAGGGGATGGAGGGGATGAAACCCTCGAGCCTGAAAAAGAAGATGAAGGACAAGAGCTTTGCCGCGGGTGTCAGCCGAGAACGGATTCGGGAGTGCGAGAAACTGGGGCTGGACCTGGACGAGTTCCTCCGGATCGGTATCGAGGCCCTCGGCGAGATTGCGGACCGGCCCGAGGCCGGAGTGGGGGCGGGACAGGAGTAAACCGGCAACGGCCAAGGTGATTTGTAAGCGGCTGCGCAGCGGTTCTGGGAGGTCAACGACATCGGAGCTTCAGCTCAACTCCGGGGCACTAACCATCAGTTACCAGTCACGAGCCACCGTCAGCCCGCGTCGATCTGCGGACACTCTGGCGAGCCATTTTCCATGGCCTCCTTGTACAGGGTCGCCGCCCTGACGAAGTTCTCCGCCCAGGAAGGGACGCTCAGGGCGTGCAGATGCGTGTAGCAGGCCAGGGTATTCTTGTACAAGAGACCGTCCCTGCCGCCACCCAGACCGGTTCCCCGGCCCATCTCCAGACAGGTGGGCACTTCCTCGCCCTCGCGGGGATGGCAGCGGGAGTAGTGGAACTCGTGCCCGATGAACTCTTCCCCAACGGAAAAAAAGGGATTGGAGCGCCGCACCGTGCAGCGGGTGTAGCCGTGGCCCTGGGGTTTGGCGGATAGCCCCGTCTGCACCTGGAAGAGATCCACCATCCCATACGCCTTCCCCGCATCCGTGGCAAGGCTGGAACAGAGATACATCAGCCCGCCGCACTCGGCGTACACCGGGAGCCCATTCTCGGCCAGGGAACGCACAAGCTCCTTGGTTTGTGTGTTCGCGGCGAGCCCTTCCGCCTGCATCTCGGGGAACCCGCCCCCCAGGTAGAGGCCGTGGAGCCGCGGCCATTCCTCAGAGGCATCGAGCAGGCTCACCTCCGCGATCTCCGCGCCGGCCCGTTCCAGGGCCTGCAGGTTTTCCGGATAGTAGAACCACAGCGATGCGTCCTTGACCACGCCGATGCGCACGCACCGGTCCCGGCTCTGCGCCTCGGGCCAGAGGGAAATCTCCGGGGTCTCGATCTCGCGGGCCTGTCTGCCCACGTCGAGGATCCCGTTTACGTCCACCCAGTCACCCAGGATGCGGGCGCTCTCCTCGATGGCCTCCTCTGCGGCGTATTCCCGGTCCGAGACCAGGCCCATGTGGCGTTCGGGAATCAGGGTATCGTCCAGCTTGGGCAGGGCCCCCAGAACCGGGACATCGGTGTATTCCTCCAGGCACTTGCACAGGATGTTTCTGTGCCTGGACCCGGCGGTGCGATTGAGGATCACCCCACCCAGATGGAGGGCGCTTTCGAACATGGCACAGCCCTGGACGATGGGGGCGACCGTGCGGGTCATCTTGGAACAGTCCAGGATGAGCAGGACAGGGGCTTGGAGAAGACGGGCGAGATGGGATGTGGAGCAGGAACCGTTGGTATCCTTGCCGTCGAACAGGCCGCGATTTCCCTCGATGAGGGCAACATCGTTCCCTTCGGCCTGTTCGACGAAAAGGCGGGTCAGGACACGGTCCTGCATAAAAAAAGGATCCAGATTCGTGGCTGTTCGCCTGGCAGCTCGCGCAAGCCAGACAGCGTCGATATAATCCGGACCCTTCTTAAAGGGCTTGACCGAAAGGCCACTCCGCGACCATTGCCTGGCCAGTCCCAGGGAGAAAATCGTTTTGCCCGCTCCTCCGCTCAGAGCGGAGATGATCAGGCGCGGCATATGTGACACGAAACATCAAATCCGAGAACAGTCTTGCCGTCCCTGGTTTTACTCCTCGGAGGATCCTTCTTCCTCATCCGATTTCCCGAACCCGGGCAGATAGTACATGGATGTGCTCCCGCTGGACCAGAGGCTGAGCCGTTCCTCATTGACCATCTCGGTGACGACCTTCTTTGCCTCGCGGGGCTTCATCTCCAAAATTTTGGACAAGTCATTGAAATAGAACTTGGATTTGGTCTTGGATTTTTTCTTGAGCTCTTCCTCGAGCTTTTGTTTGAGTTCTTCGTTAGCCATGGATATCACCTCCGTTAAGGAATGCGAGGGGCAACGCCATGCGCGCTGCCCCTCGCTGGTTTGTTTATAGGATCACCGGCGAGCCTTGGAGAGCTAGGCTTCTTCCTTCTTCAGGCTGGCGTAGTCCCTGCTCGCCTCGTTGGTGAACTTGAAGTTCGTGGTCTGCCGCCAGGTATAGTACGCCGGATCGCGGAAGTCGTCGATGAGATGATGGGTGAACTCCAGGCCGCACTTCTCGAAGAAGCGCTCCCAACCGATCCGGGTGGCCCATTCTCCCAAACGCTCGTACTTGTCGGCGTTGTTGGCGTAGGCGTCCACGATCTGGCGGACGGTCTTGGCCAGGGTGGGCCAGCGCGGGGGCTCGTTGGGGACAAATGCCACCACGACCTTGGAGAACTCCGGCTTGGTGATGCGGTTGGAGACCTTGCCCCCGGCCATGATCACCAGGCCGTCTCCCTCGGCGTCAGCCAGGGGGAGGGAGGGGCACATGGTGTAGCAGTTGCCGCAGAACATGCACTTGTCCCAGTTGATCTCCACGCTCTTGACCTCTTTCTCCTCTCCATCGCGCTCCCCGACGACGGTCTTCTTCTTGGGCTTGATCGCAGCGGTGGGGCAAGCTGCCACAGCAAGAGGCATCTCGCAGAGGTTGTCGATCCACTCGTCGTCAACCAACGGGGGCTTGCGGTGATACCCAAGCAGAGCGATGTCCGAGCAGTGCACAGCGCCGCACATGTTCAGGCAGCAGGCCATGGAGATGCGCAACTGAGCTGGCAGCCGCATCTTCTGGAACTCCTCGAAAAGCTCGTCCAGAACCACCTTGACCGTACCGGAAGCGTCCGTGGCCGGGGTGTGACAGTGGAGCCAGCCCTGGGTGTGAATGATGTTGGTCAGCCCCGCGCCTGTCCCGCCCATGGGGAACTTGTAGGACCCCTTTTCGTTCTTCCGGCTCTGCAGATCCTGCTTCAAGGGCTCCACCTTGTCCTTGCTGTCCACCATGAATTCCACGTTATTCCGCGTGGTGTAGCGGACGTACCCCTCACAGTGCTTTTCCGCGATGTCGCAGATCTCGCGGACATATTCCACGCTCGCCAAGCGAGGTGTGCCGCAACGGATAGTATAGACCTCATCCCCGCTCTGGGCCTTGTGCATGAGGACGCCAGGTTCCAGGATCTCGTGCCACAGCCACTGGCCAAAGTTGTTCTTGATAACCGGGGGGAGAAAATCGCCGTAGTAGCGGTTCCCGATATCCGTGATACGGTCTTGCATCGGATTTTCGGGATCGTATCCAGATGAAACGAATGCCATATCTGGTCCTCCTTCGCGTTCTTAGCGTTGATGGCGGGTCCTGAAGTCCTGAAGATCGCCCTGGTTCACCGGCCAGCCACCAGGCACTTCGTCCTGGTACCAGAAGATGTAGGGATTGTGCCTGGGCTCTTCCACCTGCTGGGCCAAGGCTTTGAGGCCGGTCACTTCAAGCAGCTTCTGGAAGCCCTGCCGCTTCATGAGCTCGCCGAGCCGCTCACGGTTCTTGGCCTCTTCCATCCACCAGTCCCAGATGTTCTCGATGACTTCCTTGAGGTCGTCATAGGGCTCCTCCATATTGATGAAGGGAATGAGCAGGGAGGACATCTGTGCCCCGTCCAGGATGGGCGCCTTGGCGCCGGTCAGGATGGTGGCGCCCTTGTCCTTGCCCGGCCAGAGCGCCCTGGGCATGACATTGATGCAGTGCATGCAGCGGGTGCATTCCTTGTTGTCGATGACGAGCTTACCGTCTTCCATCCACATGCAGTTTGTGGGGCAGCGATCGAGGACTTCCTTCTGGATATCGAAGGGACCCCAGTCGCGGCCGGCGTGGGCGCCGCCATTCGGAGGGATTTCACCGCCGACGTAGGCCTGCACCGCCTCCTGGTCGATCTGGATCTCGTCCCTCCAGGTGCCGACCACGGACAGGTCCGCGCGGGCGATCGAGGCCACACAGCCGTTGGGGCAGCCGTCGAACTTGAACTTGAACTTGTAGGGGAAGGCCGGACGGTGGAGCTCGTCCTGGAACTCCTGGGTCAGCTGGTAGCAGGCTTCCTGGGTGTTGTAGCAGGACCACTCGCAGCGAGACTCGCCAAGGCAGCAGGCAGGGGTGCGCAGATTGGAGCCGGAGCCGCCCAGATCCTGATCATATTCATGCGTCAAGGTATAAAAGATTTCTTCCAATTGCTCCGTGCGGGTGCCCAGGAAAATAATGTCACCGGTGGAGCCGTGCATGTTCAGGACTCCGCTGCCGCGGAAATCCCAGAGGTCACATATCTTGCGCAGATACTCCGTGCTGTAGTACTTTCCGTTGGGCTGGTTGACCCGCATGGTATGAAAATGGGCCACACCGGGAAACTTCTCCGGCTGGTCACAATAGCGGCCGATCACACCGCCGCCATACCCGAAAACGCCGACAATACCTCCGTGCTTCCAGTGAACCTCCTTGTCCTTGAAGGACAGCTCGAGGACGCCGAGGAGATCGTCAACAACATCTTCAGGAATCTGATAATTCATATTATCCGAATTTTGATGCCTGTGATCCGACTGGCGCTTCAGATCGTCGACAAAACTCGGCCACGGACCAGACTCGAGTTCGTCCACCATTGGAGTCTCGCGTTTTGCCATTACTACGCCTCCTTACTAGAGTGTGTTTCACGGTCATAACGGCTATGCTAGCCTTGTTCGTCCAAAGAATACAAACAGACGAGAGCTAGCAGGCCCTTCCATCGCACAATCAACGAGTCTGTCATTTCGCTCTAAGCCCTTCTCTCCCGAAATCGGAAAAAAAGCACACAATTCTCGGGACTTTTCTCAGAGCTATACAGACTCGATTCCACGCGCTGCCGATGTTCAACCCTTTTTGCGGGTCCAATTTGTGCGGATCGGCTCAAATGAAATGTGCTTACTCCGTTTACTCATCCCGTCGTCTTTTAGGGCTAAACGAAGATATTATCATTGCCTTCCGGCATTCGCGCAATCACAAACCAAATTCCGCATGACGCGATTGTTAATTTACGAACAAGTGCCTCGATTTGTCAAGCAACAAACTCTGTTACCCACGATAGGGCTCCAATTGATCTAGCATATCCTGTGCCACATCATATCCATTCTCGCGAGCACTGTCACAATGCTGCAAAGCCGTCCGGTAATCGCCCTTTTCCATGTAGGCCAGGGCGAGATTGTTGTAAGCCGGGCCGAAGGAGGGCTGCTCCTGGATCACTTTATTGCATTCCTTGATGCACTCCTCCGTATCCCCCTCCATGAGGTAGGCGCTGGCCAGTGTTGATCGGGCCTGCACGAAGTGGGGATCAAAGGAAAGGGCGCGGCGGAGCCACTTGATCGCCTCCTGGACCTGGCCCAGCTGCAGATAGGAAAAGCCCACATTGCCGTGGGGAACGGCGAAGCGAGGCCGGAACTGAGTGGCCTGCCTGTTATAGCTCAGGCAGGTCTCGTAGTCGCCCTCCCGCATGGCCAAGCCCCCCAGCTGCACATAGGCCTCGGCCAGATCCGGAGTATATTGAATAGCCAGCTTGAGCTCCTTCTCCGCCTCTTCGTACATGCCCTTGCCAATATAGACACAACCCAGATTGTAGTGGGCTACCCCGTTTTCAGGGTTCTGTTCGATCGCCTGCTGCATGCTCTGTACGTATTCGTTAAGTTTCTCTTCCTCACTCTTTGTTTGAGCGTTTTTCTCCTGCTCTGTCA
This sequence comes from Desulfohalobiaceae bacterium, assembly GCA_036628655.1. Classification (GTDB taxonomy): domain Bacteria; phylum Desulfobacterota; class Desulfovibrionia; order Desulfovibrionales; family Desulfothermaceae; genus JAIPDU01. The sequence continues at coordinate 6,323 of JAZKRN010000046.1, forward strand.
TGAATGCTCCTTCCAGCGAGCTGTTTCTTCGATTTTTGTATTTCCTTACTCCCCCCAAGGATCCAATCTTCCTCACGCAAAAGGATCATGACCTCTGGGAGAGCAATGCTCAGTTAACGCTGCCACACACTCATAGGATCGTGTCCCATCCGACGTAATTCCTCAATATACCATCGGCAAAATTCATACATGCCCCGACAGCGGTCATCCCCATTGAAGATCCCCATACACATTTCCTGCACGCCGTTACGATAAGCTGCAGAAGGGGTCTCCTCTTCTTTGTCGCGTAAGAATGCCTCCACGAGCTGACTGGCTGTACGACTGGTGCGATCTTTGCGAATATCAAAGGGATGGTTGGGCTCTTGAAAGGGATCCCATTCCTCGAACCCGATGCGGTCAATGAACTTCCTCCGCCGCGATGAAAGGCTCTCGTAAATCGCCTTTTTTCGCTCTTCCTGGTCCATAACTAGTCCTCCCCGCCAAGGACCCATTCGTTGGGTTTTTTCGAATTGTCAGCGGAGGGTCGGACGATCCCCAGATAATCCTCGTTGTATTCGTTCATCAAAGCCATGGAGAGCGGCACCAGGACTTCTTCGAGCCGTTCGTGTTTGGTGGGGATACTCTGCACTAGGCGTCGACTGATGTCCATGAGACGGTCCTGAATCTTGTCCATATAGACTGTGGGGTACTGGCCTCCTTCCTTGAAACCGGAGCGGGAACAGGTGTGGGTCTCCTCGCCGATGGCCATGGGGACTCCATAGATGCGGCAGGTGATGGGCCGGTCCTCGTAGAGATCGCAGCGCCCCTCGTCGTTGAGCAGGGGGCAACGCACCCGGTAGCTGCCGGCCTGCTGCAGGATCTTACTCGTCTCCCTCCCCTTTTTCTGCTCCTTGGCAATATAGTACTTGATCTTATACGTCTGGCGATCGGCCTTATCAGCTCTCTCTAGGATCTCATTGCGCTTTTGATCGTCGATCTTCTGTTTGAAGGCATAGTTGATGTACACGGCTTCGGCAAGGCTCAGATCGAACAGGGCATAGCAGCAATCAGTACAGCCGTTGTCGCAGGCGACCTCGTCAGAACATTGCTGCCAGACCTTTTGGAACAACGCATCTGCTTCCATGCGCAATTTTTCATACTCACTGAAAAAGTTGTGAAAATCGTATTGCATAATCGCCTTGAGCTGCTCAGCTCATTTTTTCGTGTTCGACTTCAATTTGACACCTCGAGGCAACAACAAAAAAGGACATATTTCTCTCAGCGCCTCGTTAACAGAAACCACACGGGCTTCATCAGGCATTGTATAAAATAAGCCCCTAATAGTCAGTACTAGGGGCTTATTAACACGAGCCTATTTGAGATCAGCTAGAAAAACCATTGAGCAAGGCTAGTCAGTTTCCAGGGTGACCGCGCCGGGCTCGCAAACCTCAACGCAGGACTCGCACTCCATGCACTCGTCGATGTTGATCACGACGGGCTTGTCGTCCTGCATCTCCAGGACGTCCGCCGGGCAGGTCTCAACGCAGTCGCCGCAGCTCTCGCACTTGTCGTAGTCGAAGATGACATTGGGCATCGCCTCTACCTCCTGTCTTATTAGGGATTATCAAACGGTTAGGCTTCACCGATTTCTTTCTTCACCCCGATCGCCACCTTCCAGAGAATAGTCAGGATGAGCAGCCCGGTCGCGTAGATCATGGCCGAAATCATGAGCTCATATCCAGTCGGGGCATATTCGGTGATTGCCCCCATCGGGTTGGGGATAAATCCGCCTACAATAAGTAACAGTCCCTTGTCAATCCAGGTGGCCAGGATGAGGAGCACGAGCCCTACAAGGAGCATGTCCTGATTGTTGCGGGACCGGGAGGGGACAAGGATGGCCAGGCTGAGGATTCCGGCTCCGACCATGAGCCACGCCCAGCCCATAAGGGCGGCGTGCCCGTGCGCGCCGAAGAAGAAGTAGGTCAGTGTGTGCTCGTGTCCCGGGATATTGCTGTAGTAGGCGGTGAACAGCTCGCAGAGGAACAGGAAGACGTTGGCGATCATGGCATAGGTGATGATCTGCGAGAGGAGCCGGATCGCCTCCCTGCCCGGATCGTAGCGCGTGAACTTCTGGGCGATCAGGGCCAGGATGATCAGGATGGCCGGCCCGGAGCAGAAGGCCGAGGCCAGAAAGCGGGAGGCCATGATCGCGTGGAGCCAGAGATGCCGTCCGGGCAGACCCTGGATGAGAAAGGCGGTCACAGTGTGGATACTCACCGCCCAGACGATGGAGATATAGATCAGCGGCTGGAGCCACTTCGGGTGCGGCCGGCGCTCATACTCCGCGTGGAGGTTATTCCAGGCAATGACGATATTGAGCAGCAGATAACCGGTGAGAACGATCATGTCAAAGAAGAGCATGGAATTGGGCGTGGGGTAGAACATGACATTGAGCATCCGCTGCGGCTGGCCCAGATCAACCACGATAAATCCCATGCAAATGACCACCGCGGCCACGGCCATGAACTCGCCCAGAATAACCATGTTCTTGAATTTCTTCTGATTGTGCAGGTACAGCGGCAGAACGAGCATGACCGCGGAGGCGGCAACGCCGACGAAATAGGTGAACTGGGCGATATAGAATCCCCAGGAGACGTCCCGGCCCATGCCGGTCACCGTAAGGCCCTTCTGGAGCTGGATCATGTAGAAGATGCTTCCCACGCCCATAACGGCGAGCAGGAAAATAATCCAGGCCCAGTATGTTTTGCTCCCTTGCAAGGCTTTCTCTAGCATGGCGCCCCCCTAAACGATGTAGAAAACACTCGGTTCGGTTCCCAGATCCACTTTGCGCCGAATAGTATAGTTCTCCCGCAGCACCTCTCGAATATGCGAATTCGGATCGTCCAGATCGCCGAAAATCAAGCCCCCATTCGAGGCCTCGACACAGGCTGGCTGTTTCCCATCCTCCAGACGCTGGTAGCAGAAGAGACATTTCTCCACCACTCCGCGCATCCGAACGGGATAATCGGGATTCGTGTCCTTCACATAGGGGCCGGGGTCACAGAAGTTAAAGCTCCGGGATCCATAGGGGCATCCGGCCATGCAATAGCGACACCCGATACAGCGGTGAAAGTTCATTTGAACGATCCCGTCCTCGCGCTTAAACGTGGCCTGTGTGGGGCAAACACGCACACAGGGCGGATTTTTGCAGTGGTTGCAAAGGAGCAGGTACTCGCTTTGCTCCACACGTTCCGCCAGGTAGGGATTTTCCTTGCCGGTAAAGACATGCTCGAAGTGGTCTTTCCAGATCCACTTGATCTCCTGAATCTCCTTGGCTTCGCCCTCGGGGACGTTGTTGGTGCTGTGGCAGGCCTCGATGACCCGATGGAAGTCCTCCTCTGTCTGGAACTTCCGCATGTCGATGACCATGCCCCAGCGCCCGGCCTTGAGGCTGCCCTCCTTTTTCCGGGTGTCGTGCTCCTCGGGTTGATAGGAGCTCGCGCTCAGGGTCATGGTGCCCCCGAGACCCAGCAGCGTGGTCATACCGGCGATCCTGAGAAATTGCCTTCTATTGCTGCCCATTTGCGACCTCCTCTGGAGCGACGTGGCAATCCCAGCAATACGGATCCACAGAGGCCGTATTGTGGCACCTGTCACAAAACTTTTCCTTGCTCGAATGACAGTCCATGCAGGTCTTCTGCAGGCTCATGTCGTACTGTTTGCCCCCGATGCCCGTGTACACGGTTTCACCGTCCAGGATCACCGTGTCGCGCCAGCTATCCAGAAGATCCATGTGGTTCTTGCGCATCCATTCGGTGTCCTCGACGCACTGCTGGCTATCTTCGGGAAGCTGCAGCTCGGGCGATTCGTAGGATGCCTGCCCCACATTGAACCAGAAGGGAAAGCTCAAGAGCAGGAGGAATATGACCAAGCCAGTCAGGATCTTGCCCGCATCGTACATACCCTAGTCCTCCTTTCCGGGTAGGGGTTCGCCGCGCAGATCGGTCTCGCGTTCCTTTTCACCGCGCATGACCAGAGCGTTGGCCACGAGCTCGTGCACACCGGTCACATCCACCCCGGGTGCCCAGTAGTCCATGAGCGGCGGCAGGGCGGCGCGGTCGATGGCGCAGACGCAGGAGAGCATGTTCACTCCGTGTTTCTCCTGAACGTGCCTGACGGCGTTGGCCCGGGGCATGCCCCCGCGCATGCGCATCTCGGTAAACTCGTCGTTATTCAGTCCGGCACCGCTGCCGCAGCAGAAGGTCTGCTCCCGGATGGTCTGCTCCGGCATCTCGTGGAAGTGGTTGCAGATATTGTTGATCACATAGCGCGGCTCTTCCAGAAGCCCCATACCCCGGGAGGGATTGCAGGAGTCGTGGTAGGTGACCTTCTTGTTGTCGTTGCGGCTGGGATCGAGGTTGAGCGTGTTGTTCTTGATCAGGTCCGCGGTGAACTCGGTAATGTGGACCATGCCCGTTTTCTTGGCGTTGTGAAAGACCGTCCCGGTAATGGGACTTCGGGGCACGCTCAGGAAGTCCGCCGGGCCGTTCATGGTGTCCGTGTATTGATGCAGCACACGCCACATATGGCCGCATTCGCCGCCCAGAATCCAGTTGACGCCCAGGCGCTCGGCCTCGGCGTAGATCTTGGCGTTGAGGCGCTTCATGGCCTCGTGGGAGGTAAACAGCCCGAAGTTGCCGCCCTCGGCGGCGTAGGTGCTCAGGGTATAGTCCAGCCCCAGCTCGTGGAAGAGCATGAGGTAGCCCATGAAGGTGTACGTCCCTGGATCCGCGAAATAGTCTCCAGAGGGCACAACAAAGAGGATGTCCGCACCCTTCTTGTTCAAGGGGACCTCGATCCGCTTGCCGGTGATCTCCTCGATGTCATCCACCATGAAGTCCACGATCTCCTTGAACGTGTGCGGCGGAATGCCCAGGTGGTTGCCCACGTTAAAGCAGTTGGTCACCGGGCCCATGATCCAGTTGGTCTGAATGCCCAGCAGATTCATGAGCTCGCGGGCCATCATGGTGATCTCCGCAGTATCGATGCCGTAGGGGCAGAACAGGGAGCAGCGCCGGCATTCCGTGCACTGATAGAAGTACATGAACCACTCTTTGAGCACATCCTGGGTCAGCTCGCGGCCCCCGTTGAGCTTGCCCAGGATCTTGCCGGCGGTGGTGAAGTCCTTGCGGTAGACGGAGCGCAGGAGCTCAGCCCGCAGCACGGGCATGTTCTTGGGATCCCCGGACCCGATGAAGTAATGGCACTTGTCCGCGCAGGCCCCGCAGCGGACACAGATGTCCATAAACACCTTCAGGGATCGGTATTTCTCCAGCCTCTCCCGAAACCCCTCGTAAATGATTTCCTGCCAGTTCTCCGGAAGCTGCCAGTCCTCATCCATGGGGGACCATTCCTTGGCCCCCTCGTACCCGAAGAAGGACTCCAGCTCCCTGGACTTTGCCGGATAGCTGAAATTGCCCAGCCGGAATTGCGGCGGAGTATCATCCATCCAGTTGTTTTGCGGTGGTGTATGATCAATGCTCTGCACAAGATTTTTCGGAGATGGTGTCTGTGCCATAGATTACTCCTTTTCCACTGGGATGCCTGCTTCCTTCATATGCTCCCTGTATTCGTCCTCCCATTCCTCGTAGCTATGGAGCTTGACCGGATAGTTCCAGGGATTGACGTGACGGCGCATCCGATTGTCGTTGGGCATGTTGCGCGTGGGGCTCAAAAAGACTCCGCCCAGATGCATGAGCTTGCTCCAGGGAAAGTAGACCAGCAGGGAGCACACCAGAAAGAGATGGGTATAAAACAGGGCGCCAATGCCGCTGGGAATCTGGGGCTGCAATTGGACCAGGCCCATGCTCAGGACCTTGATGTCCAAGATGTCCGCCCGGACGAAGTAGCGCATGAGAATCCCTGTGACCACGATGGCGAAAAGCAGAAACAGGGCGAAATAGTCCGCTGGCAGGGAAATATAGCGCATATGGGGAACGACGATCCTGCGCAGGAAGAGGTAGGCCAGGGCCAGAAGAATGACGATCTCCGTGACGAACAGGACCGGCACGCCAATCTGCATGATCCCGTCCAGGGTCGCGATCCAGCTGAACAGGGCCGGAACAGGCTCGGTGAAAAAGCGCATATGGCGCGCCAGAATCACGAAGAAGCTCACATGGAAGGCGAGAGCGCCAAGCCAGAGGAACTTGGACGAGCCGTAGCTGAGCTGGCTATCGTCCTTGAAGAGCCTGACACGGGTATTGCGGAACAGGGAGCGAAAGAGCACGACCTCCAGGATCATCCGGATAACCACCCCGACCTTGGTAGAGGGGCTGTCGATCCTGTTCTGCCGGATCCAGGGGAGGCTTTCCTGCTGTCCGCCAGTGGTGGGAATCTTAAAGGGTACTGCAGAGCGGCCCCACTTGACCACCCTGTAGACAAAGCCGATAACAAAGACGGCGAAGGCCAGATAGGGAACGACAACGCCGAACAGGACGTGCCATTCCGCAGCCCCGGCCCCCAGAAGCGGGATGATCACCAGGGCCAAAACCATGATCAAGGCATACAGAGCGTTCATAGTGGCTTACCTCACGTCTCTTTCCTGCAGGTTTCATGATACCACCCACCCGTCCAGGCTCGGATCATTCCCGTCCGGTGTCCTCCGCCTCGGAGTCGGTCCCGGATTGGGGACCGGCGCCGTCTCTGCCGGTATACTTGCGAAAAAGATAGCTGACCCGGTCCTGAGCCTGACGGGCCTTGAGCTCCCACACTTGCTCCTTGCATTTGACGTAGATGTCGAGGGCGAGCATGTTGAGCTGATCGACCCTGTCCTCAAGATCCCTGTATTCGGCCTGCCATCCGTTTTCGCGGACCGGCCCGTCCAATTGCCTGCGAAGGACATCCTTGAGGATGGTGAACACCTGAAGAGCTTGCGAAGGTGAGAAATCCTGAACCGCCCGCACGCGGACAACCGTGTCCACGGACTGGGGCAGCTGCTGGGTGCTGCTCTCGCGGAGGAGCTCGTCGAATATATTGTCCAGCTCCCGGGACAGGGTGGCCCCGACGGGATTGGCGAACTGGTCCTTCTGCCGCTTGAGGAACTTCGCGGTATCCTCGGGATAGGTCGCAATAGCCGCGTCCAGCCAGTTCTTGACAATCCTGTCCCTGTGCTGGCTCAAATGCTGCCAAAACTGGTCCTGACGGGTACTCACTTGGAGGGACTCCTTTGTCCGATCCGGACTCCGGCTGATCAGCCGGGATGAAAACGCAAAGCAACCCTCTTCACGGCGGGTTCCGTTTTCCTGGCCACACCATGCGTGGCCGCATTACTTCGGAGTTTCTTATCCTCTACCGCGACAACGTGTCAAGAGAAATGGAACCTTGGCCTCCTGCCGGTACCGGACAATCAAGGCACCACCATGGCCCGAGTCCCTTCGGAGGGAACCGGCAATAAAAAAGCGGGGTCCGCGGACCCCGCTTTTGGGCTTGCAAGAGGGAAACTTCAGCCGAAAGGGCCTACATGGCCCGCAGGCGGCTGATCCGTTCCTCAATGGGAGGATGGGTGCTGAAGAGCTTGGCCAGGTTCTTCCCCCGGAAGGGATTGATGATGAACATATGGGCCGTGGACTGATCCCCGGTGCGCATGGGGATGTTCTTGCTGGAGGCGTCCATCTTTTCCAGGGCGCCGGCAAGGTAGGCCGGATTGCCGGCGAACTCCGCCCCGGCCTGGTCCGCGAGATATTCCCGGGAGCGGGAAATGGCCATCTGGATGAACATGGCAGCAATCGGGGCAATAATGGACAGGGCAATGGCCACGATGGGATTGCCCCCTCCATCATCATCTCCGCCCATGCCGAAGATGGCCGCCCACCGTATCATGGTGGAAACGAACATGATCACTCCGGCCAGGGTAGCGGCCACTGTCTGGATCAGGATGTCCCGGTTGCGGATGTGCCCAAGCTCGTGGCCCAGCACGCCCTTGAGCTCCTCCTTGGAGAGGATGTCCATGATGCCCTGGGTGACGGCAACAACCCCGTGATCGGGATTGCGGCCCGTGGCGAAGGCATTGGGGGATTTTTCCGGAATGATGAAGACCCTGGGCTTGGGGATACCCGCACTCTGGCTCAGCTCGTCCACGATCTCGTGCAGTTTTGGGGCCTCGGAAGGACTCACCTCATTGGCCTTGTACATGCGCAGAACGATCCGATCGGAGAACCAGTAGCTGCCTACGTTCATGGCGATGGCGATCAGAAAGGCGATCACCAGGCCGCCGTTTCCGCCCATCACCTGCCCGAATATCAGGATCAGCCCGGTCAAAAGGCCCAGCAGGATTCCCGTTTTCAGTTGGTTGCTCATTGACGCTGTCTCCTTTCAATCACATTTTCGGAGGAAAATTCCGCGGTTGCCATCCTCCGCTGTCTCACTGCCAATGGAGGTCCCGCTCTACTCCTCGACCACCTCAATCTGCCGTTTCTGCCGGCTTGTGTCGGACTTGGGCACGTGCACCACCAGGAGCCCGTGCTCCATCCAGGCCCGAATTCCTTCCGGATCGGCTTCACGCGGCAAGCGGAACCTTCTCGCGAAGGGCCCGAAGAAACGCTCCAGCATCTGATGGGACAGGCGACGTCCCTCACAGCTCGAAAGCCTTTGTCCGTAGACAACGAGCTCGCCGCTGCGGAGCTCAATACCGACCTCCTCCTTGCTCAGCCCGGCGAGCTCCATCCGGATGATATATTCCTCCGGTGTCTCGTACGCATCCGTTGCCGGCTGCCAGGAACCGCTTTCCCTGATCCGCTGCTCCAGATCGAACTTCTCCCACGCCTCATCCAGCAACCGGTCCAGGCGGTGTCTCATGTTCGGGGGGTCACCCCGATCGTGTGATCGTGTCATCTCCGTCTCCAAAGTTGTCCGGCACTCTCAGTGCCCCCGGCACAAGGGATGTTTGCTCTCTATTTAATAATCAATTCCCGGGGATTGTCAACGTATGAGTCGGCGGGGTCAACTCACCTGAACCCCGGGCTCAGGCGTTTTGCCCTTTGACAGAAAGAAGGCATGGGATATAGAAAATAGATTCAGTCTTGACCATAGTCCAAAAATGCGATGGCTCCAGATCCAAAACCGCTATTCGCGGCAATCGGGCTGTCGGTCAAAGTCTTCACCAACAATTCAGGCAAGGATCCGGAGAGGCAACATGCAACAGTTTCCCAGGATGCAGCGGCTGCCCCCCTATGTCTTCGCCGTGGTTAACGATCTCAAGCTTCAGCTGCGCCGACAGAACGAGGACATTGTGGACCTGGGCATGGGCAATCCCGACATCCCCACACCCCAGCACATCGTGGACAAGCTGACCGAGGCGGCACAGAAGCCGGTCAATCACCGCTACTCCGCCTCCAAGGGCATCCCCAATTTGCGCCTGGCCATCTGCAATTGGTACAAGCGGCGCTACGACGTGGATCTGGATCCGGAGAGCGAGGCGGTGGTCACCATCGGGGCCAAGGAGGGCCTGTCCCATCTGGCCATGGCCATGCTCAGCCCGGGTGACGTGGTCTTCGTCCCGGATCCCACCTACCCCATTCACTCCTATTCCGCGATCATAGCCGGGGCGGACGTGCGCAGCGTTCCCATCCACAAGGACCGGGACTTCTTCCAGGACCTGCTGGAGGCCACCAAGCAGACCTGGCCCCAACCCAAGGTGCTCATCCTTTCTTTTCCGCACAACCCCACCACCGCGACCGTGGATCTGGATTTCTTCCGCAAGGTTGTGGACTTCGCCAAGGAGCACGGCATCTACGTCATCCACGACCTGGCCTATGCCGATCTGGCCTTCGACGGATACAAGCCGCCCAGCTTCCTGGAGGTGGAGGGGGCCAAGGACGTGGGGGTGGAGTTCTTCTCCATGTCCAAGAGCTACTCCATGGCCGGATGGCGCGTGGGGTACTGCTGCGGCAACAAGGACATGCTCCACGCCCTGTCCCGGATCAAGAGCTACCTGGACTACGGGATCTTCCAGCCCATCCAGATCGCCTCCATCATCGCCCTGAACGGGGATCAGGAATGCGTGCGCCAGATCGTGCAGGAATACGAGGACCGTCGCAACGCCCTGATTCCGCGCTTGAACGATATAGGCTGGCACGTGGATCCCCCCAAGGCCACCATGTTCGTCTGGGCCAGGATTCCGGAAGAGTTCCGGGCCATGGGCTCAGTGGAATTCTCCAAGATGATGCTCCGCGAGGCCAAGGTGGCGGTTTCCCCTGGAATCGGGTTCGGCCATTTCGGCGACGACCACGTCCGTTTTTCCCTGGTGGAAAACCGGCAGCGCATCAATCAGGCCGTTCGAGGGATCAAGCAGATGCTCTCCTGAGCCCGTCTGTTGCATAAGGGGCTGAATTCGTGTACATGGGCCGCGCTGGACTGAAGTCGGATCGGATGTCGGA
>JAZKRN010000047.1:0-16396 GCA_036628655.1 Desulfohalobiaceae bacterium
ATGAAACTCGGCTTCAGCGCACATCCCCGCCTTCCCGCGCCCAACACTTTCACGAAACAATTCAACAGCTTGGCCACATTTTTTTATACAAAAAAAAGAACACAGGCGACATTGTCGACGGTTTGTAAAAACACGGCCTTTTTGATAGAAAATAATGCATATCTTCCCCGCACCAATCAAGCTCATAGGAGAGGAGGGAGAAATGCACTCACTGATCGCCATTCGCAAGCCTGTAGCCATGGTTCTCGTGTTTGCTCTCTTCACGGTCTTTGCCGGTCTCGGCCCGGCCTACGCCTCCATGATCGGCACCTCCGAGGTGCTGGAAACGGAGAGCAGCAAGCTGGACAAAGAGCGCATCCTGAACGCCCTGCAGCGTGAGGAAGTCCGGCAAAAGCTGCAGTCCTGGGGCGTGGAGCCCGATACCGCGGAAGCCAGGGTCCAGGCCCTGACGGATCGGGAACTTGCCCGCATAGCGCAGCGGATGGAGAATCTTCCCGCGGGTGGAGACGCCTTTGGCGGTATCGTCGGGGCTGCGGTCTTCGTTTTCCTCGTTTTGCTGTTCACCGATATCGTGGGCGCCACCGACGTCTTCCCCTTTGTGAAGAAGTGATCTCCCGTCCCGCATCCATGTTCCGGGCTGTCGCGACGACCTTTCTTTGTCTCGCGGCAGCCCTGGCTCCGGGTTGCGCCCCCAAGGGCCTCGAGCCGGGACAATTGCGCGATCCGGAGGTCCCCACCCGAGTGCGTCTTGCCTCGGTCCCCTTCTTTGCCCAGCAAAAATACCAGTGCGGCCCGGCGTCCCTGGCCATGGCCCTGTCCTGGAGCGGCGTGGACACCACGCCTTCTGCCCTGAAGGAAGACGTTTACACTCCGGGAAGGCAGGGGTCCATGCAGCAGGACCTCAAAGCGGCCTGCCGCCGCCGCGCTCGGCTGGCGTACGAGATATCCGGCATGGAGGAGCTGGTGCACGAGCTGGCAGAGGGTCATCCGGTTGTCGTGCTTCAAAACCTCGGACTCGGCTGGTTCCCCAAGTGGCACTATGCCGTGGCTTTGGGGTACGATCTGGATCGCAGACACATAATCCTGCACACAGGACGAACCCGGGCAGCCCGAAAGGATCTGGACACCTTCGCCGCCACGTGGCGTCGCAGCGATTCATGGGGTCTGGTGGTGCTCAAACCCGGAAAGATGCCCGCAAGCGCCGAGCAAAAACGCTCCTTACGGGCGGCCCTCGGCCTGGAACAGGCGGACAGTTTTAGAGCCGCAGCCCGGGCCTATGATGCGGCGCTTTCCCGCTGGCCGGATAGCCTCACAGCCTCCCTGGGCAAGGGCAACTGTCTGTATGCCCTCGGGGAATACGCCGCTGCCGAGGTCGCCTATCGCAGGGCGCTGGGAAGGCACCCCGACTCGCCTGAGCTGCACAACAATCTGGCCCATGCCCTGCTGGAAAGGGACAACACGGATGCGGCCCTTGAAGCGGCCAAGAAAGCGCTGGAGTTGGCGGGAGAGGAGGATAGGCGCTACCGAGACACCCTGCAGACCATTCGCAGCGAAGCCCGCTGATAAAGCGAGCGGGTGACTACGGTCGGGATCACCCGGGAGGATTCAAGGAAACCGGACCAGGGCAGTAGGGGTCGCGATCCCTGAAGACATCGCCGCCAAAGCTGTGTACTACTGCGGGACAGCCTCGGCAGACCGGACTGAGGGAGCAGTCCAGACAGGCCTCCGGAGCGCTCCTGTATGCCGAGGCAACCCGGCTGTCGTAGATCTCGGTGAGGGTTTCGGCGGTGTTGTCGCCAATCCGGGAGGGATACTTGCGACAGGCGTGCACCTCTCCATCAGAAAGCAGGGCCATGAAATTGAAGGCCGCTCCGCACCCGAATCCTGTGCAGCCTCCGAAGGAGTCCGCCCCCTTGGCCGCGAGCGCCGGATTGAGCATATTGTCCTTCAGGCGAAGCACCGGATTCTCCCGGGCCGCTTCCAGATACTCGCCGAGAAACGTCCTGTAGCTTGCCGGGTCAGGGGGGTGCAGTGCGGCTCCCTCTCCGACCAGGGAGATCCTGTTGAAAGTGAAGCGGTCCGCGCGGTCGCGCAACACCTCGCCCAGAGGCAGGACCTGATCCATGTTGGCTCGGGTGAGCGTGAGCATGACCTGGGAGGGAATGCCGTATTCCACGAGCCGGTCCAGGAAGCCGAGCACTCGGTCGTAGTGCCCCTGTTGCCGGATAAAATCGTTGTGCTCCCGCAGTCCCTCCAAGCTCACCTGAAAGAGTGCGGGCGGCTCAATAGCCGCGAGCCGATCCAGGGTCCTTTCGTCCGCGGGATTGCCCAGGATGGCAACGAGAAATCCCTCCTTCACAGCCGCTTCGTACACCTCGAAGAAGTGCGGGTGCATAAGCGGGTTGCCGCCGGTAAAGGTGATCTGTCCCCGGACGTTCTTCTCCCGGCAAAGCTCTGCGGTTTCCCGCAACACCCTGAACGCGGTCTCCCTGTCCACATGCGATCGGGCTCCGCCCCCGCCGTAGCAGTGGCGGCAATGCATGTCGCAGGCATCGGTCAGGTGCCACTGCAGGGTGAATATTTCCGCCTCCCGGTACGCCTCTGCCAGGGCACCGTCACGCGGAGCCACCTCGGGAGGACGCTGAAGACGGGAGGCCGGACCCAGAAGGAGCCCCTTTTTCCTGCCCCGCTGCAGCAGCGTGTACAGCCGCGACGTCGACAGGCCGTGCTCCGCCGCGAGCTCGCGGGCGTCGATCCCTTCGGCCACCATCTTCAGGATCAGGAGGTCCTCGTTGCGCGCGGGCTCAAGCCGCACGCGCTCACGGAAGGGGTCCCACCAGACAAGGCCCGTCCCTTCCTGTTCGGAGAACGTATGCTGCTGCGCATCGACGCGGCCGCCTTCCTCGGAGCCCAGGAGCTCCAGGAGGCCGTTCCGCTGCACCTGGATGACTGAGAGGGAAGGATTGATACAAAGGCTGCTTGGATGCCTTCGCGTCCCGTCGCCGGAGCGACGGCACTCCCACAGAGCGGCCTCCAGCTCGGCCATCTCCTGCAGATACTCCGGCTGCCCGTATTCCTCGATCAGCTGCGGCAATTGATGGGGCAGGTCGTCCGGACGGAGACAAAGGCTCACCAATCGGCGGCGCGCGTCTTCGGGCAGACGCGCCCAGGTGTGGGGATAGACGCGGGAAAGGTCTTCATTGGGGCCAGATGACATAGACAGAGTCCGCTTCCTTGAACAAGCACCCCTTCATGCAATTCCGTGATGCGCTTTGTATGAAAATGCGTTGAACTCGTTGAATTATTAGGGGCATTTACAGCGAGGCATGCCCTGCACACATTCACCGAATGAGTGCAGGGCTCGGCGGGTGGAGCGCTTGGCTGGGTTTCACAATACATCTTGGCCTTTTTGGAACCGCAATAGGCGAAATTGAGCCCACTGCCGGCAGAAGACGCGCCATCGAAACCCTGCCTCGAAGGGAAGTGGTTCTAGGGGCGCCGATGAGGTGCTGCCGGTCCCATAGTGTGAACCCCGGGATGAAACCCGCGCTTCAGCGTCCACCCGCTTTCGCCTCGCATTTTCATGCTTTGGTCTGCCCGGGTGGATCCGGGAATGAGGATTATTGATTGAAATCCGCTCAAACCCATCAGAAATCGTTACCCTAGTGATCTTCCTCAACATATTTCAATACGGATTGTAATCAATAAGTGCATTCAGTGAAATCGGTTAAATAGACGGCGGGCGGCTCACGCCCGCCGTCCCTGTTGAATGCGAAGTGCCTCCGGCACTTCCGGGAGCTAGCCTCAACCGCTGCTCCCGCTTTCCTCTTGGGGCTGTTCCTCGTGCTCGGAGCTCTTGGTGGCGTTCATCTCGTCTTGCTGCTCAGCGTGCTCGGATTGCTCCTTTTCATTGGCAGTGCTCCCGGCACTGCTTTCGGTCTGCTCCGAAGAGCCTCAGCCGCTTGAGCCGAGAGCTGCGGGCGGTACAGCCACGGACCCCGCCAATAGCGCGGTCACGCAAAACCCCGCCAGATAGGACTTGGCTTTTTTGGTACGCATACTTCCTCCTTTTTTTTTGCCGGAACGGTCATCCTCCGAGGGTGGACCGCCAGAAACCTCACACGTCCCCAACACAAAAATGCCTCATTCTCATTTTCCCAACCGCCATATATCCTGTCAACAAAGCTCAATCGATACGCCGCTCCAAATTCCTGCCACCGGGTGAATCATCCTGAAAAGACTCATCTGCGCGCGGTGCTACTTGGGAAATTCCAGGGTCACTTTCTCGGTGTCATCCTCCCGTTTCGCCTTCAGCTTGAGCTCCATACTGCTGTCCCTTATGCCCAGTGCCAGAGGCATGGACCCTTTCTCGCCTTCCAGATGCATGAGCTCTTGAAGGTCGCTGAGGATCTTCTCTCCAACCTCCTCTCCGGGATTGGGCAGGCCGCTCTTGCGGTACTCCGCGACCACTGTGTACTCATCCCCTTCCTTGTGCACGGAAATTTTCTTGGCCTTGCTGTTGATCCCGTGCAAGGCAGCCAGGGCCAGCCACTTAACTGCCGCCTCTTCCCTGTCCGTATCCGAGGAAACGTTTTCCATCTCCCGCAGGGGATCCGTGGACACATAGCAGTCGATCATTTCCTGCAGCTTTTTGTGCAGACTCTGCGAATCCTTCATGAAAGCCTCCTTTGCCGAAAAATTTTTAGGATATATTCCATTTCACAAGTCATTGTCCTACCGGCGAGAACTCCCTGTCAATCACCTCCCTAAAATTGTTTGTTTCCATGGTCCTTTCAGCCCCAACTCTGTTGATACGCCGCTCATTTGCGGGCAAGCCCGGGACATTGAGGCCGCCGGGAAAAACTCTTTAATGAGAGGATTTTCAACGCCCTGCTATGCCGTCCCCGAAAAGCAATAAAAATTCCCCGAGCCGAAGGACATCGGTTCGGGGAATTCGGACTCTCCATCCGCCGGGATCGATCATGCTTTCTGCATCGCCGGGAGGAGCCCTCTCATACCCGTGACAAACAGCCTATTCCCGCGAGCACGCAATCGATTGGAGCAGCAAACAGCCCGCCCAAATGGGCTGTTCCGCCTCGGTGAAATCCGGGTGATGGGCTCAATGCATAGACACTCTCACAATCCGGCAACGCATGCTGTCGGAAAGAGCGACAATCTCTCAACCTCAGTCTTGCCGATTTTGAAGAATTTTTGCAATTGCCCCGACAGATTCAATAATACGTGATCTCTTTCGAATCTAAATGCACCGTGAATCTGGTGAGATCATCTCCGCAACAGCATTGGATCTCCCCATAAGCCTCATTCTTCAACGGATTGTACTGAAAAAGATGGACGGATGCCGGTTCGTTATGACAAGGCTTCACCATTTCGTTATGAGAAGATTCCGTATAATCGAGAACCCGTTCAACCTGCTTTTCCACCACATCCTTGACCGACTCCTCCACAGCAATCGATTTTGCATCCCAATAAAACTTTTGTTCCATTTGGTAATCCTCCTGATAAGATTGTTTCATGTTCAAAAAGAATGAAAAAAGCAAAAGATTATGAAAATTTCAAAAATACATACGCTTTATTAAAAGTTTTTTTTCAATTTTAGTTAAAAGCTGAGTTTACCTATTATCCATAAAAAAGGTTAATTCGTAGAATTCTGCATCCAACATTGCTTTCTTGCTTTCTTGAAATCGTGTCGCGTTTGTCCGGCTATTGATTCTAAACAGCTATTACCGGCTGCAAAAAAATTCGGGATCAATTGCCGGCACACCAGAAAGAAGGCGAAATCCCGTCTTATCGAACAAATGGGTTCTTTACACGCCGCAAGCCGGAAATACTTGCGTTCCACATCCTCGGAGCAACGGATTGCCCCATTTCTTGTGCCGAGTCGGTATACGTAGCGAACCGAGAATGTGCTCTAACCCTGCACCTTTTGAACAACGCAGGCACAGAGGAGCGGAAGCTGCCAATCAGCCTTGTTCAGACCTACTCTTCCATTTTACCTCCCTTGCCCAATTTCTCAAGGGGTATACCGTATTCATGCCCCTCACCGAGAAAACAACTGCCATGAATCACCATCACACCTGGGTAAAATCTTGGTTCCTTGTTGTATATTCATTTTTGAGTACGTATAATTATTTAAACATACAATATTCTTCCCAAAATTGATTATTTTCAAATGCCCTTTGCCTTGAAACAACACTTAAATATGCACAAGCATACCATTTGTATTTTTTCAAAATGTATAATTTAGGGGCAGATAGTCGCACACCCATCCACAGCCCTTAAACTGGACAAACAAAACATTCTATAATATATTACAAATTCTTTTTATTTACCCCCCAGAAATTCTTGGACATAGCTTCATCTCTTGGTGAAGTTAATGAGGATAGGCGTCCAATCAAGGAGTACGCAATGCACGAGCAGTTGCTCAAAATCGGGCTCACAAATGTGCAAGAAATCCATCATAATCTGACCACCCCTGCCCTGTACGAGCAGGCCATCAGCAGAGGAGAGGCTGAAATTGCCCACCTGGGTCCTTTGGTGGTTCGCACCGGTCAGTATACCGGCCGCTCCCCCAATGACCGATTCATAGTCCGGGAAGAATCTTCTGAGGACCGTATCTGGTGGGACAAACAGAACAAATCCATGGAGCCCGAGCAATTCGATCATTTGCTCACTAAGGTTCAGGGCTACCTGGAAGGCAAGTCGCTGTATGTCCAGGACTGTTTTGCCGGAGCTGACAAAAGCTTTCAAACCCCCCTGCGAATAATCACTGAAAATGCCTGGCACAGCCTGTTTGCCAGAAACATGTTCATCCAGGTCAGTGATCGGAGTCAGCTGCAGCAGCACACCCCTCAATTGACTGTTATCCATGTGCCCGGTTGCCAGGCCATCCCGGAAATCGACGGCACCAACTCCGAGGCATTCGTCCTCCTGCATCTCGGCCGCGGCTTCATTGTGATCGGCGGAACCAGCTACGGCGGAGAAATCAAGAAGGCTGTCTTCACCGCAGTCAACTATCTTCTGCCCATGCAGTCCGTTGTGAGCATGCACTGCTCCGCCAATCTGGGGCGGGACAACGACACGGCCCTGTTCTTTGGTCTGTCCGGCACCGGCAAAACCACGTTGTCCACGGTCAAGGATCGCCGACTGATCGGTGACGACGAGCACGGCTGGTATAACAAGGGCGTGTTCAATATAGAAGGTGGGTGTTATGCCAAGGTGATTCGCCTTTCTTCCGAAGCAGAGCCCGAAATCTATGACTGCACCCGGAAGTTCGCAACGATTCTGGAAAACGTGATCATGAACCCTGTGAGCAGGCGCCTGGATTTGGACGACGACAGTCTCACCGAAAACACCCGTGCCGCCTATCCCATCACCCATATCCCCAGCGGGTTGCGCAAAGGGGTCAATCCCCACCCATCAAACATTTTCATGCTGACCGCCGACGCCTTCGGCATCCTGCCACCCATTTCCAAAATGACCCCTGAACAGGCCATGTACCACTTCCTGTCCGGATACACCGCCAAGCTGGCTGGGACAGAAAGAGGAGTAACCGAGCCGGTGGCAGTCTTCAGCACCTGCTTCGGGGCCCCGTTCATGCCCCTGCATCCCCACGTTTACGCGGACCTGCTGGGCGAAAAGATCGTGGAACACAATGTCAACTGCTGGCTGATAAACACCGGCTGGAGCGGCGGGCCCTACGGCGTTGGGCACAGGATCAGCATCGGTCATACCAGAGCCATGATCCGGGCCGCCCTGAACGGAAATCTGAATGACGTGGAGTACAGCCGGCACGAGATCTTCGGGCTCTATGTGCCACACAGGTGCCCGCAGGTTCCTTCGGAGATCCTTCACCCCAAAAACACTTGGAATGATTCGGAAGCGTATGATACAAAAGGACAGGAACTCGCCAGACTCTTCCAGGAGAACTTTAAGAGGTTCGCCTCCGAAATATCGGATTCAGTAAGGGAGGCCGGACCCAAAGTATAGACCAGAGGAGGTGTTGTTTTATGCGCACCCTGTTCGCCTCTACCACAATTGGACTGCTGATCCTGCTCTTGTGTTCTGTTGCGTGGTCCGCGGGCCCGACAATGTTGTCCGAGGCAACCGAGCGGCTGGAAAAGGGAATGAAGCTGGAGACCGTGACCAGTATTCTGGGTGAGCCGACCTGGGTCATCCTGGACAGTGACTCCGGAAAATACTCTCTGAAGCAGCCTCCGGATCAGCCCAACGATACCAAGGTTACCTTCGAGCTTTTGTGGAAAAACGGTGAATGTTCCCCTGTCAGCGTATATTTTACCCAGTACTATACTGCTGTGGGATGGGATAGCGGTCAGAAATGCGGTGAAGACGCCACAAAGACCCTGCCTGAGGAATATTCCTGCGAACACCCTGATCGCTCGCGCTACTGCCGGCAATAAAAACAGAGCTCGTACGCGTCCCGAAATCTGGCCTTCCGGACGGGTACGAGCGATTCCTTTGCATGCTCCAGCGTTTCCAGGAAAGCGCGCTCGCTGTCCGTGAAAAGGCTTCGTCGCTTGCGGAGCTCAAAGCCCTCTGCTGCGGGCTTATTGTAACGATTCACTCCCTTGCGAAACCGTAATCTTCACTGGGCCTTTTTTCATCGTGCACCTTCGACTCTGGATTTTCTGACACTTGCCAGGTGAGGGCCTCCCTGCCCCCACCCGGCACTCACTTTCATTTATGTTTGCTCCTAATGTATTGAACTTCGAAACAAGTGAGTGCCGGGTTTCCCCCACGTGGTGAGCGAAGAACATCGAACAGAGTTTCCGATGAATTGCTTCAAAAAGGCCCCTTGAACATTTACGGTGAGGCCAGAGAGTGGTGATTCGTTACGACGTAGTATGGAAATTCGCGTAACAGGGTCCCGACGAGCTGGCGTTCATAGAAGTGACAGGCACTCCATAGTCCCGTATGCGGCTGCCACACCGAAAGTAAAGCTCATCAGGGTCCCCAGGATGATGTATTCAGCCTGCATGCGTTCTCCCGGATCCTTGAGCTCGGCGATGCGGAAAATGGACTTGGCGGCGACCAGGAATCCGATCGCCCCGGGTTGGCCCATGAGCAGGAACAGAAATACCAGGCTCCGCTCCAGCTGCCCTATCATTCTTCCCGCACCCGAGAGCCCGAAAGCTAGGGACTGCCCAGTTGAGCTCGCCTGGGCCGGAAAGGATTTCACCATCCTGCCCACCAACACCCCCACGGCATGAACACTGAGGACATACCCCGCCAGGAGAACGAGGCCCTGCAGGTAGGGCGCTCCCAGCCAAAGAACCCAGAAGGAAGTCAGCTCGGGGGCAAACGCATGGAAAGAACCTGCCAGCGCAAGAAGCGCCGCGGCGTGCATTGCCTGATCCACAAGCAGGGTCCTTGCCGATTCTCCGCCGATCCGCGCCTTGATGCCGTCGATCAGGGCATGGACCCCAAAAACGGCTGCCGGCACCCAGATCGCAGTCCACATCCCGAGCAGGAGGTAGACCAGAACGGCATGCACTGCGGCATGTCTGACAAGCGGACCTTTTCGGGCCTTGTCAGCGGCCTCGTTGTCGGTCTGAAACAGAAAATCGCCCAGAATGTGCGCTGCAAAGAGACAAAGGACAACCTGTCCCACCATAATCCACCTGTCGGGCACACACTATAAACAGGATTATAACCCTGTATCCACAAAAAACAGGATTACAAACCTGTTGTGAGCAAGTCGCTCGCTGACACCTTGTCCCGGAAAACGCGCAGAAAGTGTTGAACACTCTGCCATCGGGCCCTGCCCAGATATTCGGCCACGGTCTGCTGGGCAACCGGCGGATCCCAGAGGGTGGCAATACGCTGCTGACGCCAGCCCTGCAAAGCTCCGTACGCGGCCAGAGCCCGTTTCGCGGTCCATTGGCTCACGACAGCGTCGAGCAGGACCACCGCGGACTGCAACAGCTCGCTGTCCAGGCCCAGGACCTGATCCACCTCGATCCATGCTGCGCTGTACGCAGGCATTCGCTCCAAGGCCCGGCCGGAAAGGCGGAAGGCAGTCCCCTCTCCCTCACCAACCCGGTCTCCGGGGAGAAAGGAAACATTTCCCATGCCCAGCGCCATCCGTGTATCCACAGTGCCCTCCAGAGCCGTACTCACGTGGAGCCGATAAAGAAGCGCCAGGCGCAGTGCCTGTTCCGGGCCGCTCACGAGCATTTGCCAGCTGTCGCCGCGAAAGATCTCCACATCCAGAGGAAGCCAACCCCCGAAGTCCGCGCGCAGGGCGCGTGACGCGCCGGCCATGGCCGCATAAAGCGCTTTCCTGTCCTTATCGGACAGTGCCGAGGAACCGATCACATCCCCTGTGACCACGGCGTAGGGCCTGGTGGTGTCGATATCCATGTCTGCGTCCTCGCTCTCCTGGCCGGCGGCCCTTTTCGGAGTGCGCTGATGCCAGTGTTTCATTCCGGATCTTTCGTGCCGGGACTGCATAGACTTTGGGATCTGTGCTCACGATACACCAAGTGTTCTCTGTTACCCTCGGCGATGCGGGCTTTACAGTCGATACCACTTTTTTTGTCATATCGCGAAAAAACGGGCCCGCACTCGCATGAAACTTCAGGCTGGAAGCCGTGATTGGTGACTGGTTGTTCGTGGTTCAGGACCGATATTTGGTGAACCGTGAAACGAAGAACTCTCACCGCTAAGGCTCGCATCGCCTCCAGCCCAAAGCCCGTGGCCTATCTCCAGCTATCGCCCCTCTCTTTTCAGATCCGGCCCCCTCGAACCGGGAACCCTGAACGGGGAACGGAGGACGGGGAACGGAGTCATCCCTTGCATGGAGCCGCGAGTCAGGGCACAGTAGGTCGCGACCGCCCAACGTCTTGTTATTCTCAATCCCTTATTTCCGGGACCATACAGCGAGCCCGGCCTTACTGCAACATCAGACCGGACGATGGACTCAACTCATGGATGAACAGCACATGGGCAGGACCCTTGCGGACTGGTTCCCGGAGCGGCGCCGGGATCTGCCCTGGCGGCGAAATCCCACCCCGTACAGGGTCTGGATCTCGGAAATCATGCTCCAGCAGACCCAGATCGAGCGGGTAATCCCCTTTTTCGAGGCCTGGATGGAACGCCTCCCCACGGTCCGCCACGCAGCGGACGCGGACAGGGAGACGCTGCTCAAGCTGTGGGAGGGGCTCGGGTACTACAACCGGGTCATCAACATCCATCGCACTGCCCGCCTCCTGCGGGACGAGCACGACGGGAACCTGCCAGCGGACCACCCCGGGCTCCTGGCCCTTCCGGGCATAGGGCCCTATACCGCCGGCGCGATCATGAGCCTCGCCTACAACGAGCCCTATCCAGCTGTGGACGCCAACGCGGAACGCATGCTCAGCCGCGTCTTCGACATCGAGGAGTCCATCAAGGCATCGGCGACCCAGAAACGCCTGCGCCAACAAGCGGCCGAGCTCATTCCTCCCGGCCGGGCCAGGGAGCTCAACCAGGCCCTGATGGAGCACGGGGCCCTGGTCTGCCTGCCCCGTGATCCCCGCTGCCAGGAATGCCCCATCGCCAGCGGCTGCCTCGCCAGAAAACGCGGCGTCGCGGAGATGCGTCCCAACAAGGGGCCTTCCAGGCCCATAACCTATTTGGAGGCCGTGGTGGGCATTCTGGTCCACCAGGGGCGTATTTTTGTGCAGAAACGTCCCGAGGATGGTCTCATGCCGGGGCTATGGGAGTTTCCCGGCGGCAAGCTGTGGGAGGGTGAAGCCCCAGAAGAGGGTCTGGAGCGGGAAATGCGGGAGGAGCTGAACATCGGCGTCCGCCTGGGTCAGCCGCTGGCAGAGGTGCGCCACAGCTACACCTCCTTCCGGGTCCTGCTGCGGGCCTATTTCTGCAGCCCAGCAACCGATCCCGAAGCCATCAGACTGGCAGCGGCCTCCGAATCCCGCTGGGTGGAGCCTGCTCGGCTGCAGGACTTCTCCTTTCCCGCAGCCAACCGGCGTCTGGTGGCCAAGCTGAGCGGCCTGACCCCGGACGAGATCGCCGAGCGCCTGCACGCAAGGCGGTGAGATCATCCCCCGATTTGAGGAAGGCATTGGAAGGTATCCGGGCCCGACGTCCGACCGCTGATCTCCGACTTCCGACCTCCGCTGTCTGTCCTCCGTCATCTGGCAGTCCGACCTCCGATCTCTGACACACCGATTCACCGAATCACTGATTCACTGACTCACTGACTCACCGGACCCGCCGAAGAGGCACCCCAGAAACCAGCGCACGTCCTCATCCGTCACCGGCCTTGGATTGTGTGCGGTGGAACCGGACTCCAGGGTCTCGCGTACAATGGTCTCGGCATTTTCCAGGGCCATGCCCTCAAAGGGGTTCTGCACCTCGAGACCGTTCAAAAGCTCGGTGACGCGATCGATCGGGTCCCCGGCCAGGAGCTCGTGCAACTCCGCATAGCTTTCCGGGGCGGCTTCCCTGTTCAGCTCCAGGGCCTGGGGAAGGCAGACTCCGCAGATCCTGCCGTGGGATACATTGAAGTATCCGCCCAGGGGATGGGCCAGTCCGTGGACCACTCCGAGCCGGGAGGAGGAAAAGGCCATTCCGGTCACAAAACTTCCCAGCAGCAGGTCCTCCGCGCTTTCCGCTCCGGGATCCTGGTAGACCTCCGGCAGGGAAGCCGCAATCAGGCGGCAGCCCTCGCTGGCGAGCATGCGGGTGAATCGAGTGGCACCCGTGCTCAACAGCGACTCCACCGCCTGGGTCAGGGCGTCCATCCCGGAATCCGCGATCGTCAGTGCCGGACAAGTGGCCAGCAGATCCGCGTCGAGCAGGACTCGCGCTGCAAGCATCCCCGGAGACCGTATCGCTTTCTTCTTCCCCGTGGTCCCGTCGATGAGCACGGAGACCCCGGTTGCCTCGGACCCTGTGCCCGCGGTTGCCGGAGCCGCGAGAAAGGGCAGGCCCGGCGTTTCCACGGGCAGCCCCGCATGGTGCTCCGCAGCGCTGTCACCGGAGTGGTAGAGCCCGGCGCAGGCCTTGGCCAAATCGAGCACGCTCCCGCCGCCTACGGCCGCAATCCAGAAGGGGGCGACCTCCCTGGCCCGGGAGCGCACGGCCTCCACATCGTCCAGAGTGGGCTCGCCGCCCAGATGCTGCCAGGGAACGATCTCCACCCCCCGCGGAGCACTCTCCAGAACCCTGTCCACGGCGCCGCTTCGGCGCATGGACTGGCTGTGAACCAGGAGCCCCCTGGAGCCGAATGAGCCCCCCTGTTCCCCCACCCGGGTTACTACGCCCCGGTTGTAAGAGACTCCCGACGGAAAGCCCATATATTGCGGAAACAGCCGCATAGCACCTCCTGGCCGCCGAGGTGGCGCTCCTAGTTCTGGTCCTCATTTTCGTCCGAGGCCTGCTGCAGGGCCTTGCGCATGGCTGTCTGGTGCACCTTGGCCGCCAAGTGGACCGGGCTCTGCCCCCCGAGGGGCTCCCAGTTCGCCGGATCCGCGATGCAGCCGAACTGCACCGCCAGGCCCATGTTCACCTCGGCCTCCTCAGGGGTCTGCCCCACCATCTTGGAAGCAGCGGACCAGGTCGCCCCGCAGGGCGCACCGCGCCGGACCCGGACCTCGCTGATCCGGCCTCCCTTCATGCGCACCTCGAGCTCCGGATAGCCGAAGCAGCTGCCGTAGGCGCCCAACTGACGCCTGGGGCGCAGGGCGCATCAGATCGGCGGGGTGTGGGCCCATTCCAGGTTCGCCCCCTTTCCGGGAGCCACCACCGGAATGTCCCGCTCGCGACACATGGCGATCAGATCCTGGGAGACGTCCGGATGGCCCACAAAGTCAAGGACAAGGTCCGCATCCGGATCCTGTGGCAGATAGGCCTCGGTTTCGTCCAGGATCCCGGGCAGATCCCTGGGAACGGACCAGGTGTCCAGGACGAAGCGATCGCCTGCGTGCCTGCGTATCCCCTCGATCTTGGGTTTGCCGGATTCGCCCTGCTGCACTACGAGAATGCGGGAGGGCTCTCCGCCCTCCGGGCTCGAATCCTTTTTTTCCCGCTCCTCATTCTCCCCCTCTTCCCGGGGGTCTTTCTTTTCATCGGCCATAGCGGTTCCTTATCGCGTGCTTGCCTGGGCATATGCGTCCGGGAGCTCAGGGCGCGAGCATCTTCTCCACCAGCTCCTCCACATGCTCCAGGAGATCGGGATCCCTTGCGGCCTCTCCGGGCCCCTGATAGCCGCAGGCCCTGAGGATCTCGGACTCGCGGAATCCCTCCCACATAAGGAATGTGGAGTAGCGGGGGTAGATGTCCCCGAACTCGTTGCGGTCCGGATTGGCCTGGGCCTGAATGAAGATGAGGCGTTTGCCCGGATTCAGCCTGCCCGGCTGATCCTCGCTCTGGAAGTTGGGCTTGAGGAAGGAAAAGGTTCGGTCGATGAAGGCCTTGGTCTGAGCGGAGACATCGCCGAAGTACACGGGAGTGGCCAGCACCAGGGTGTCGCAGGCACGGACAGCTTCCAGCACCGGGGTGAGATCGTCCTTGAGGGCGCAGGTCTCAAGCTCGGTCTTGCACAGATAGCAAGCCTGACATCCCCGGTAGTCCAACTCATTGAGGTTCCAGGAGCGCACGTCCGCCCCCTTTTCCCTGGCCCTGGCGCACAAGGCATCCGCCAGAGCGGAGCTGTTGCCCTCGGTCCTGGGGCTTCCCTTCAAACAGACTATATGCATCAATCCTTCTCCTGCCTGAAATTACAGCCGTTTTTCCCTTCAGCGGGTTTCGGTTCACTTGCCGCGTAATTGTATGGGATAGGCCCTGCCAAGGCAAGTCCGTCAAGCAATCGAAATCGAGAACAATTTTACACGCCGGCGCTGGTCTGCTATTCAATCTCAACACTCGCTCTTCGAACGGCGACCAACGGGACGAGTCCCCCCGATCCCTGAGGATCATGCATGCACGACTCCTGCCTCTTTCATCCCTCGAGCCAGGGCGAATGGACCTGTCAGCAATGCGGGTCCTCCTTCTGCAGCGACTGCGTCGTCTGGAAGGACACCGGACGGGAACGGGGAAAAAAGCCCAGGGCTTTCTGCCCCAGCTGCAACCAGCGCCTGCAATGGGTCGGCGCCGCCAATCTCCTGCCCCCTTTCTGGGAAAGGCTGCACCGCTTCTTCCTCTATCCCTTCCACCGGCACGCCCTGATCTTTCTGCTGGCCGTCTCCGCGGTGAGCGTTTTGCTGGGATTCATCCCCATCCTGGGTGCCTTGGCGCAGCTTGTGCTCTATTTCGTCATGCTCCGCTACGCCCACGAGATCCTGACCACCACCGCCCGGGGAAATCTCTATCCGCCCCAGGTAAGCAGCAAGATCCTGGACCACGATCTCTCTCCCGTCTTCAAGCAGTTCTTCCTCTTTTTCCTTCTGGGCGTGGGCGCCGTTCTGATCGCTTCCCTGGGAGTGGTGCTCCTGTTTGCCTACATCCCCTTCGTCCTCATCTTCATCCCCGCACAGCTCATGGTTCTCATCTCCACGCAGAGCCTGCTCCGGGCCCTGAACCCCATGGTCTTCGTGCCCCTGGCCTGGCGCATCGGCCCGGCCTATCTGCTCATGTACTTCTTTCTCATTTTGCTCGGCATCGCCCCCGGCGTGCTCGGGCAGAACCTGATCGTTCACCTGCCCTGGCTCCTGCAGTCCTTTCTCGCATCCGCGGCCAATTACTACTACATGTTCGTCAGCTTCCATCTTATCGGATATGTGCTTCTGCAGTATCACATGGAGATCGGTTACGACGTCCGCTACGAGGACTTCCGAGCTCCGGAAGTGAGCCAGGATGGTCAATCCGTGACCGAACGGGCGGGGAGCTGGTCCGACGAACGGCACGCGGACAGCCTGATCCAGCAGGGTCGCTACGACGAGGCCCATGAGTTCCTGGAGCGGCGGTTCAAGCAGTCGAGCCAGCCCTCAACGGATCTCTGCCGCAAGTATTTTCGCCTGCTGAGCATGAAAGGGGACGAAGGGGCCACCCGTGTGGGCAGCCACCTCATTCCGGGACTCCTGGAGCAGGGAGAGAGGCGGGAAGCCGTTCGGGTGTTCGAGCAGTGCCGGGAACGGGACGAGGGCTACCTTCCGGACGCGAACTCCATCTTCCGGATTGCCGAGGCCCAGGATGACGCGGGTGAGCACAAGCAGGCCATGGGCCTCTTCCAGAGCCTGTACCGGAACCATCCCAGCCACAGCCGCGCAGTGGAGGCCCTCTTCCGCATCGGATACATTCTCAACGAGCGCATGCTCGACCCGGACAAGGCCCGGCGGGTGCTGGAGGGGGTCATCACTCGCTATCCGCAGAGCCAGCTGCGGGAGCGAATCGAGAACTACCTGCGCCACTCGGT